>QYQC01000198.1 GCA_007280315.1 Betaproteobacteria bacterium
CAGGGTGTCGACGATGGATACCATCATCAGCTTGCCCGCGTCGCGAAACTCGATCAGTCGCGTGTTGACCCGGCTTTGCAGCAAAAAGTGCGAGTACTGGTCGCGGCTGTCCTGGTCCATGCCTCCGCCGGAATGACGGTAAGCCTGATAACGCAGGTAGAGCGCGTAATGTTCGTTGCGAAAACGCAGACTTTGCGAAGAGGTTTCGAGCGCCGCGTGCTTTTTCCATGCGCGGCGCTGGGGCCGCGCGGTCTCGAACGCCGCAACCGGGATGCGCACCGGAACGCAGGCGCGGCAGGCGTCGCAGTAGGGGCGGTAGGTAAATATCCCGCTGCGGCGAAAACCGGCCTTCACCAGCCCGCCGTATACATCGTTGGAGATCAGATGGCTGGGCGTGGCGACCTGGGAACGCGCGAGCTTTTCCGGCAGATAACTGCAGGGATAGGGCGCAGTCACGTAGAACTGCAGGACGCTATGCGGCAGATCGTTAAGCAGCGACATCGCATCCGGCCTCTGGGGAGTTCCATTTTGTAGGCATCACGGCATAGTCTACCAATTCCCGCAGGCGCAGCGAAAATTCCGTGCGCGGGATGGCGCGTGCGCCGAGACTGGCCAGGTGCGTGGTGTGCATCTGGCAGTCGATCATGCCGCAGCCCTGGCGTTCAAGGCGCCGTACCAGATGCACCATGGCGACTTTGGATGCGTCGCGCACCCGCGTGAACATGGACTCACCGTAGAACATTCGGCCGATAGCGACGCCGTACAGGCCGCCCGCCAACTCTCCGCCGATCCAGGTTTCGGCTGAATGCGCGTAGCCGAGTTCATGCAAACCCTGATAGGCAGTGCGCATGGCGTCGGTGATCCAGGTGTCGGTTGCGCCGCCTCCCGCATTTGCGTGCGCGCCGCCGCGGCTGGCACAGCCGAGCATCACCGCATCGAACGCGCTGTCGAATCGAATCTCGTAGTCGCGGTTGCGCAGCGTCTTGGCGAGCGAACGCGAAATCTTCAATTCGGATGGAATCAGCACCATGCGCGGGTCCGGGCTCCACCAGAGAACGGGTTCGCCCTCGGCGTACCAGGGAAATATGCCCCGGCGATAGGCGTCGAGTAGACGCGCGGGAGACAGATCCGCCCCCGCGGCGAGCAGGCCGTTTGGTAGTTTGAGCGCAGCGGCGAGTGGTGGAAACGGATCGTCGCCTTCGAGCCATGGGATCATGCAGGCAATGCGAAGCGTGAGGAATGCGTCGGCATGGGTGGCACGAACCCGGATGGTCTCCCGCCTATGGCGAAATCAGGCATGCCGCACGCTAGCACAGGCTGTGTCGCGGCGTCCATGGCGGCGACCCGATACAAGCGGAGCGAAAAACAGCATAATGCGCGGACTGTTTTCGGGCGCGCCGACATCCCGGCGGCCCGGTGAAATCAAATGTCCGGGGAGCGGGGGTGGAAATGGAAAACTGGAAATCAGGAAGTGACGTGCTGTTCATCCTGCTTGGCGGGATCATGGTGCTTGCGATGCACTCCGGGTTCGCGTTTCTCGAACTGGGCACCGTGCGCTGGAAGAATCAGGTCAACGCGCTGGTAAAAATTCTGTCCGATTTTTCCGTTTCCACAGTGGCATATTTTTTCATCGGCTACGGCATCGCCTACGGGGTGAGTTTTTTCAACGGCGCGGAGCAGTTGGCGCAGAAGAACGGTTATGAATTGGTGAAATTCTTCTTTCTGCTGACCTTCGCTGGCGCAGTTCCGGCGATAGTCTCAGGCGGAATCGCCGAGCGCGCGCGGTTTTACCCGCAGCTTGCGGCCTCGTTTCTGCTGGTCGGTTTCATCTACCCGTTTTTTGAAGGTATCGCCTGGAACCAGCACTACGGCATACAGGCCTGGCTCAAAGCGTCATTCGGTGAGGAGTTCCACGATTTCGCCGGCTCGGTCGTGGTGCATGCGGTCGGCGGCTGGATCGGGCTGGTCGCGGTGGTGCTGTTGGGCGCGCGTAGCGGCCGCTACAGCAAGGACGGCAAAGGCATGACCGCGCACCCGCCTTCCAGCATTCCTTTTCTCGCACTGGGCGCGTGGATACTTTCGGTCGGCTGGTTCGGCTTCAACGTCATGTCGGCGCAAACGCTGGACAAGGTGAGCGGTCTGGTGGCGATGAACTCGCTCATGGCAATGGCCGGTGGCACAATTGCGGCGCTGGTTGCAGGACGCAATGACCCGGGATTCGTGCACAACGGTCCGCTTGCCGGACTGGTTGCAGTGTGCGCCGGATCCGACGTGATGCACCCGATTGCCTCGCTATTGGTGGGCGCGGTCGCCGGCGGCATTTTTGTCACCATGTTCACGCTGACGCAGAATCGCTGGAAAATCGACGACGTATTGGGCGTATGGCCGCTGCACGGGCTGTGCGGCGCCTGGGGCGGCATCGCCGCCGGCATCTTCGGCCTCAAGGCGCTTGGCGGCATGGGCGGCGTGAGTTTCATGTCGCAGCTGGCCGGGACTGCTATGGGCATTGTGGTCGCCCTCGCCGGCGGTGCACTGGTCTACGGCACGCTCAAGGCTACGGTCGGCTTGCGTCTGGACGAGGAAGAGGAATTCAACGGCGCCGATCTTTCGATCCACAGGATCAACGCCACGCCGGAAAAGTGACGGCGGCGCGAGCGCTGCGCCGCAATGGCGCTGCCGTGCCGTTCGGTCCTTTACTTACTTAAGCGGCAGGATGGCGCCTGAGTGACAGCTGTAACGGCCTTGCTTGCGGTCCTCGTAATAATGTTTGAGTGTGGTCAGGATGGTGCGAAAGGCGATCTCTTTCCACGGAATCTGCGCTTCCTCGAACAGCGCCACCTCCAGGCTTTCCACCCCAGGCGCGAACTCGAGATCGAGCAGACGCGCACGGTAGAAAATATGCACCTGGTTGACCTGAGGCACGGACAGCATGCTGTACAGATCGCCGATCTCTACACGCGCGTTGGCTTCCTCCAGTGTTTCGCGCAGGGCCGCCTCCGCGGTGGTCTCGCCGTTTTCCATGAAGCCTGCAGGAGGAGTCCAGTATCCTAGCCGCGGCTCGATGGCGCGTTTGCATAGCAGGATTTTGTCCTCCCACTCAGGGATGCAGCCGACCACCAACTTCGGATTGGAATAGTGAATCGTGCCGCAGGCTTCGCACACGTGGCGCGGCAGGCTGTCGCCCGCGGGCACCTTCAGGGCGACATTGGCGCCGCAGTTGGGGCAGAATTTCATTGAGATTGAAGCCGGGACGCCGGGTGCTGAATTGTGCCGACTATGATACCAGCGGCTGGTCGCAGGCGGATGTCAGCGTTGGAAACGCTTACGCTGTGGGTCCGGATAATGACCATTCGACTGGAAGAAAAGGGCTGGATGTGTAAAACTTTGTCAAATAAACGCTGCATGGTCTTGTAACTACTAAGGAATAATGTAAATTGACGAGGTGTAGGGGCCTAGGCTAACTGTTTTCAAGCGAAAGCATGCGCTTGGCTTCGGTAGATCTTAGACGACGAGAAGTGACAAATGCGTTGCACAGTATTGTTCGATCCAGGGACCATGACCGGCTAGGAACACAGTCAACGACGATGAATAGAGTATCCAACCGCGAGTTACAACTGCCTGCCTTCACGCCAACCCAGGGAGAGCCGACGCCGCCTGACGTGGTGAGGTACTTGCGCACGCTCAACCGGTACAAATGGGGCATTCTACTGGTCGTGATCGCCGTTGGCATGCTGGCGGCGATGTACGCGTCCAGCCTGCGCCCGATCTATCGCGCGACAGCGACCGTCATGGTCGAAATGGGCAAACCGAAAGTGGTGTCGAGTCAGGATATCTACGAGTCCCTGGGCGGTTCGACCCGCGATTATTTTCTGACACAATTTGAAATCGTTAAATCGCGCGAGCTCGCCGAACGGCTGGTGCGCGCGATGCAGCTGACCAAGAACCCGGAATTCGCGCCGGGCGAGCAACCCAAGTCGTGGTATGCGGACTGGGTGCCGGCGCAATTTTTGCCGGCGGTAACCCCGCTCAAGCCACCGAACGAAGAGGATCTGGTGGAGAGTGTGACGTCACAGGTAATGGGAGGTATCAGCCTCCAGCCGATCAAGAACACCCAGTTGTTCAAACTGAGCTTCGATTCGCATGATCCGGTGCTGGCAGAGCGCGTGCCGAACACGCTGGCGATGATCTACATCGTTTCCGATCTGGAAACGCGCGGGGAGACGACGCGGCGTTCAATGTCGTTTCTTAAGGAGCAGGCAGAGGAGTTGAAGGGCAAGCTCAACGAATCCGAACGTGCGTTGCAGGATTTCCGCGAGAAGGAAAAGATCGTCGTCGCCAAGGGCGTGTCGGTATCTGGCGCGATCCGCCAACTGGAGGAACTCCAGTCTTCACTCGACGAGGCGCGCAAGAAACGGCTGGATGCCGAAGCGCTGTTCAATCAGGTAAGCGTTGCGCGGCAGGGCAAACCGGCAGCGGCCATGGAGTCGCTGCCCGTGGTGCAGAGTAACCCGGTCGTCGCACGGTTCAAGGAAGCCGAGGCGGAGGCCGAGAGACGCGTGAGCGAGGCGTCCAAGCGTTACGGCCCCGAACATCCGCGGATGGTTGCAGCACAATCGGACCTCAAGGCGGTGCGGGACAACCTGCACCGTCAGGCCAGCACGGTGGTCGAGGGCGTGCTCAAGGATTACGAAATCGCCAAGGCGAACGAGGCGACGTTGACGCGCGCGCTTGCACGGGCGAAAGAGGAGAGCCAGGCGTACAACCGCAAGGAATTTACCCTGGCCGGACTCGAACGTGATGTGGCGTCCAACCGCCAGCTATACGATTTGTTCACCCAGCGTGCCAAGGAAACCAAGACTGGCGATGTACCCTCCGCGATCGCGCGCATCATCGATCCCGCAATTCTGCCGAAGGCGCCCTATGGTCCGAACACGCGCAATATCGTTGGCATCGCCATGCTCATAGCGCTGGCGGTCGCAGTGGCAATAGCGCTGCTGTTGGAGCAAATGGATATCAAGGTGAAGACGAGTCAGGAACTCGAGACCAAGCTCGAGGTCAAGGCGGTCGGCGTGCTACCGCGGATGCAGCCGAAACTGGGCGTCCCAATAGAGCGCATGTTCCTGGAGGAAAACCAGAGCGCGTTCGCCGAAGGGATACGCAGCATCCGCAGCGATCTGCTGCTTTCCGGGATAGATTCCGGGCAAAAGGTCGTGCTCCTGACCTCGTCGATTCCATCGGAGGGCAAGACGACCGTCGCATGCAATCTGGCCTTTGCATTTTCGCAGATCAAGAAGACGCTGCTGGTTGAAGCCGACATGCGCCGGCCGAAAATCGCGCACGTGCTCGGCGGGGACCCGCGCCGGCCCGGATTGTCTGAACTCGTTGCCGGCAACGTGCCGCTCGACGAGTGCGTCTATGCGGCCGACAAATCGAATTTGTGGATACTGCAATCGGGCCGAATTCCGCTCAATCCCCTCGAATTGATTTCTTCGCATCGTTTCTCGGACGTGATGGAGACGCTTAAGAAAGCGTTCGACGTGATCGTTATCGACAGTCCGCCGCTGCAACTGGTCAGCGACGCGCTGGTGCTGTCGCAATATGCTTCCTCGGTCCTTTATGTGGTCAAGGCCGACAGTACGCCGTATCCGTTGGCGCGCCATGGACTGACGCAGATGAAACGCGTCAGCGAACCGGGACTGGTGGGCCTGGGCGCCGTGCTCAACCAGCTCGACATCGACAAGGCGAACAAATATTACGGCGAGTATCGGGGATACGGCGGGAGCTACTACCGCCGCTACGGCTATTCGAGCGATGCCGGCGAGAACGTGACTTCAATTGAATCCGCCGTGACAGAGAAAAAGGCGGCCTAGACTGCTCGAATAGCTGGTGTAGTATGTAAGCCGTGCATGCATTTTGCGATGCGGATATCGAGCGCGGGATTCCTACCCTAAGGGCAAGCCTGACCCCGGTCCTTGCCGACTAGCAAGGGCAGAGCATGGGAATGAACCAGACCAAACAGCGGGAGAGCGGCGCGGATCAGGTCAAACCGAGGCCGCGCAAAGGCTGGGAGTCGTTTTGGCGAATCATTGCCGGACTGATGTTGCTTGTCATCGTCTGGGTCGCCTGGGTGATGTACCAGATTATGCCAAGATCGGTGGTGACGCCACTGGCTTACGCGAATCAAGCCCAACGCGTCGGCACCGCGCAGTCCGCGGACGGCGCGGTGAGTACCAGCGCACCGACGGCACCGTTACCGGCACCTGAATCCACTGCGGCTGACGCGGCCATGGCATTGGCGCAGGCGGCGATGCACTCCGGCGCTCATCAATCCTCCGCCGACGTCGCGGCAGCGACATTGGAACAAAAGCCGGAGCAGATCAAAGGGGAGGGGCTTAGGCTCGCAACTGAAATTTCGACGCCGCTGGCGGAGAAGAACAGGACTCAAACGGACGGCAAGGCCGAGGTTGCGCCTTCGGTTCCCGTCGCGACGGGCGCCGCAGGGAAAGACCGGCCGTAGAACAGTTCTGTTGCACGAGCGCGGACGAACTTCCTGCTTCTCCGAACTCAGGGAAAAATATTGCTTCCACGCATTCCGGCGCGCATCAGTCTGATTCTGGTCGGGCTGCTATTCCTTCTGCCGTTTCTGAATCCCTATCATTTTTTTCCGCTAACCAATTTCTATACGGAATGGCTGGCGCTCGCTCTTGGCCTGGCCGCGCTCGCGCCGCTGTCGGTAAAGCGCTTCTGGGACGAGGTGGAGATTCCGACGCCATCACTGTGGCTGCTCGGGTTTGCCGCGTCATTGCCGTTGCAGGTGTTCTGGCTGGACATCGCCTATCCGGAGCTGTCGCTGCTGGCTACGCTCTACGTGATCTGGGCAGCCTGGCTGATCTGGCTGGGGCGGGTTCTGGCAAAGTCCTGCGGCCTGGAACAAATGGCGCCTTGGCATCGCGGCGATGCTGGTGCTGGGCGGACTGCTGAACGCCGCGGCTGCAGTGCTGCAGTTCTACAGCATCGACTCGCTGTTCGGTTCGCTTATCGCCAGCCTGGGAACGATCCAGCGGGGGGCGTACGGAAACTTCGGGCAAAACAATCATTTCGCAGACTATGTCAGCCTCGCGCTGATTTCAACGCTCTACCTGCGAATCAAGGGGCGGTTGACCTTGCCTGCGACCGTCGCCTGCATCGGAATATTTCTCTATGCGCTGTCCCTGTCCGGTTCGCGCAGCACCTGGCTTTATCTCGTGGTGACAGTGGCGATCAGCCTCTGGTTTCGCGCCAGATCGGAAGTACCCCGGCTGCGGCGCGCCGCCCTAGCGATCGCAATATTGTTGCCGCTGTTCGCCCTGATGCAATACGCGATGACAGGCTACGGTCTGGCGATCCGGCCGGAACTCCCGGGCGCCGTCTATTCGCCGGTAACGCCGATCGACCGATTCGTTGAGGAGATGGCGCTTGGCGTGTCGCCGCAGGCGGGCAGTTCCGGATTGGCCACACGCGCCTACATGTGGCATCAGGCCCTACTGATGTGGTCCAGGGCGCCGCTGCTCGGTGTGGGTATCGGTCAATACGCAGGCGTGTTTTTCGAACAGGCCGCGGAGTTGTCGTACTACCACATTTCCCACTACGATCGAAACGCGCATAACGCGCTGATGCAATTGCTCGCCGAGACCGGGCTCCTCGGCGCAGGTCTGGTATGCGCGGCGCTCGGCGCCTGGCTTTGGGGTTTGCGCCGGCGCCTCGCGCCGAGTGCCGAAACCTGGTGGATGCTGTGCCTGCTGTCGGTGCTGTTCGTGCACAGCATGTTCGAGTATCCCCTGTGGCACGCCAACTTCCTCGGAGTCGCGGCGATCCTGCTTGGGGCGACCAGCGAGCGCTGCTTGAAACTGCGACTTTCCGCATTGTCGCGTTTTGCCTTTCCGGTGATGGTGGTGGCGGGGTTTTTCGCCCTAGGCAGCGTACTCAACGCCTATCGCGATCTGGAACTTGCGATGTATCCGCGCGTGCTGCCGAAGAGCAAAGAGGAAATCATCGAGCGCAACGAGGCCCTGCTGAAACTGCACCGCGATACGCTGCTCGCGCCCTATGTCGAGATGACCTATGCCGGCATCATCATTGTCGATCGCAACAATCTCGAGGACAAGCTTGCGCTGAACCGGCGCGTGCTGCGACTGTTGCCGGTGCCCGAATTGGCATACCGCCAGGTGCTGCTGCTGGGCTTGAACGGCGAGCGCGAGGCCGCGCTGCTGCAACTTGATCGGGCGGCGGCGGTATTTCCAGAACGGCTGAAATTGTTTGTTCCCGAAGTGGAACAAGCCGCGCTCAAGGAACCGAAAGCGTTCGAGGAAATCGAGAACAAAGCCCGGGAGAAGCTAAAGCAGGTTGACAGAAACGTAGGGTAAGTTCAGGATTTGTCTATAAAAGGCCGCATTACGAACGCGGCAAGCTCGAAACCGCTCGACGCAACGGTGGGTTACAACTGGATTAGCTTAAAAACGTAATTTCCGTTTTTCTTCGAATATTTTGTCTCCGGCGAGTCCGGATTGGGGCGGGTGACTAGATGGCCAGGCCAGAGAAAGTTCGCATCGGCAATCTGCTGGTGCAGGAAAAGCTGATTTCACAGGAGCAGCTTGAGCTCGCCCTGGAACAGCAAAAACGCAGCGGACGCAAACTCGGCCGGGTGCTGATCGAAAGCGGCTTCGCCTCGGAGGAGGCGATTTCCGAAGCGTTGGCCACTCAGCTGAAGATCCCCTACCTCAATCTCAAGCACTACAACATCAACGTTTCCGTGGCCCGCGTACTGCCGGAGATGCAGGCGCGGCGATTCCGTGCGCTGTTGCTGGAGGACAAGGGCAGCACCTACGTCGTGGCAATGGCGGATCCGACCGACCTGTTCGCCTACGATGAGATCGTACGTTTGCTCAAGCGCGACCTTGAACTGGTCCTGGTCAACGAGAATCAAGTGCTCGAGACCATGGACCGAATCTACCGGCGCACCGAGCAAATCTCCGATCTCGCGCGCGAACTGGGTGAGGACATCGGCGACGCGGTGGATTTCGGCGCACTCAGCGTCGAGCCGGGCGCCGAGGATGCG
>QYQC01000085.1 GCA_007280315.1 Betaproteobacteria bacterium
CGCATGGATAGCGGCATCAGGCCGGCGATTTCGTCCGCATCCAGCCTGGGAGGATGTTCCGCTGCCGTCTGCACGCTTGCGCGTTCCCACTTGAGGCTTGCGAGCAGATCGCGCGCGATGCGAATGGCATCGGCGTCGTCCTCGGCGACGAATTCCGCCAGACCCGACACACGCGCATGCATCTCGGCCCCGCCCAGTTCTTCGTCGGTTGCAATTTCGCCGGTTGCGGCCTTCAGCAGCGGCGGCCCGGCAAGGAAGGCTTTGGCGCGGCCGCGCACCATGATGACGTAATCCGACAGTCCGGGAAGATAGGCGCCGCCCGCGGTCGAGGAGCCATGCACTACCGCGATAACCGGCAGTCCGGCCGCCGACAGGCGCGCCAGATTGTAGAACAGTCCGCCGCCGGCGATGAAGCGCTCGACCTTGTAGGTGAGCAGATTGGCTCCGCCTGATTCCACCAGTTGCACGAACGGCAATTTGTTTTGCAGCGCGATTTCCTGGCAGCGCATGACCTTGCGCCCGCCAAGCGCACTCAAGGCCCCGGCGCCTATGCCCGAATCGTTGGCGACTACCATGCAGCGTACGCCGGAGACTACACCGATGCCGGCGATCACCGCGGCGCCGGGGATGCTGCTCGCCGGATCCGCATCGTCGGTACAGTAGCCGGCCAGGTTCGCGAGTTCCAGGAACGGCGCACCAGGGTCGAGCAGCTGCGCCAGCCGCTCGCGCGGCAACAGCGCGCTGCGTTTGTCGAAGGCCGGTTTGGATGCGGCCGAAGCTGCCGCGGCGCGACTCTCCAGCGCGCGCAGCTGCTCGATCAAGTCGAGCATGGCGCTGCGCTGCTGCTGAAAGACTTCCGATTTCGCGTCGATGCGGGACTTGGGCGGAGTCATTGTTACTCGATGCTCTGGTATTTTCGTTATTATGCCCTGCTCCCACGCGGGCTGCGATAATACCGGCGGCCTGCATTTAACATAGTCACCATGCCTTCAGCACAGCAACCGAACGACTACCCCGCCGGAGACGAGAGACCGAAGATCGGACCGATCGAGCTTTTCATCGCGTTCTCACAGCTTGCGATGTCCGGATTCGGCGGCGTATTGCCCTGGGCGCACCGCACGCTGGTGGAACGCAAGGGCTGGCTGACGCAGCGCGAATTCGTCGATACGCTGGCACTCGGCCAGCTGCTGCCGGGCCCGAACATCGGCAACATGGCGGTGATGATCGGCTATCGCTTCGCCGGCTATCCCGGCGCAATCGCGGCCGTCGGCGGGCTGGTCTGCGGCCCGTTCCTGTTGATGGTTGCCGCAGGCATGCTCTACACCAGCTACGGTGCGCTGCCGCTGGTGCAGCAGGCGCTTTCCGGCATGTCTGCGGTCGCGGCGGGCCTGGTGCTCGCCACCGGACTGAAGATGACCGGAGGAATGAAGCGACAGTGGCGACCCTGGTTGTTCACAGCACTCGCACTGGCCGGCGTAGGCGCCCTGCGCTGGCCATTGCTCGCCGTCGTCGGCGCGCTGGCGCCGTTCGCTGTCGCCGCAGCCTGGCGCGACGAATCCTGATGGCCGAAGTCGATCTGCCGGCATTGAGCCTGCATTTCGCGCTGCTGTCGCTGATGGCGATCGGCGGCGTCAGCTCGATCCTGCCCGATTTGCAGCGCTACGTGGTCGAGGCCAACCATTGGCTGAGCGGCACGCAGTTCGCCGACGCCTATGCGCTCGGTCAGGCCGCGCCCGGTCCGAACATGATGTTCGTGACCTTGCTCGGCTGGCAGCTCGCCGGGTGGGCCGGCGCCATCGTGGCGACGCTGGCGACTATCGTCCCGCCCATTCTGCTTACGCTGACAGTCACGCGCCTGAGCGCGACCAATCCGAACGCGCCGCTGGGCCGCGCGATACGCGGCGGGCTGGGCCCGATCGCGATTGGGCTCACGCTATCCAGCGGCTGGATCCTGGCGCATTCGGCCGATCACGACTGGCGCGGCGCGCTGCTGACGCTGCTCACTGTCGTCTTGATGTTGCGCACCAAGCTCAACCCCATGTGGTTAATACTCGCCGGCGCGGGTGCTGGAATGGGCGGCATGCTCTGAGAAAGTGGCGAGTGCAACTTCTGCTCGTGCGGCGAAAAAACCCGGCCTTCCGCTTGACCACTATCTGCTACTTTGCCGCGGCCTCGCCAAAAGTCGACGGCCGCAGCTCGGGCAACGTCGCCGCGCGCCGCGCCAGCCAGTAGCGATAAGGCGGCGGCACCAGTGAAAATTCAGCGTCGCAACCCAGTTTTTGCGCCGCATCCATGGCCCAGTTCGGGTTGTAGAGCATTTCACGCGCCAGTGCGACCAGGTCCGCCTTGCCTTCCTGCAATATGCATTCGGCCTGTTCGGCGTGCACAATCAAGCCTACCGCCATGGTCATGATCCGGGCCTCTTTCCTGATCTTTTCCGCGTAGGGCACCTGGTAGCCATAGGCCGGCTTGAGCGCACTCGCGGGCGGCGTGGCCAACATGCCGCCCGAACTGCAGTCGATGACATCCACCCCCATCGGCTTCACCAGCCTGGCCAGCGCCACGCTCTGCTCCGGTCCCCAGCCGGCGTCGTCCTCGGCCGACAGGCGCAGGAACAACGGGTACCCCGGCGGCCACGTAGAGCGCACGCACTCGCACACCTCCAGCGCAAAGCGCATGCGATTCGCCTCCGAACCGCCGTACTCGTCGCTGCGCTGGTTCGCCAGCGGCGACAGAAATTCGTGAATCAGAAAGCCGTGCGCGGCATGAATCTCCACCGCATCGAATCCAGCCGCGTGCGCGCGCGCCGCGGCTTTGCCCCAGGCCTCGGCTGTCGCGTGAATTTCGGCGCGCGTGAGTTCGTGCGGCAGCGGCGCGCCATCGTGCGCAGGCAACGCGCTTGGTGCAACGGGTTCCCACGCGTCCCAGTCCTCGATTCCCGCAGCTTCCGCTTCGGCGCGCTCAAGCGGCCGGCCGCCTTCCCACGGGCGCTGGCTGCGCGCCTTGCGCCCCGCGTGCGCGAGCTGGATGCCGGCAGCCGCTCCGCACTGATGCAGGAAATCAGCGATGCGCGCCAGCTGCGGCACGAACGCATCGTCCCAGATGCCCAGATCGCCCACCGTACCGCAACCGCGGCGGTCGACTTTGGTTGACTCGAGAAATACCAGTCCCGCGCCGCCCGCTGCATAGCGCCCGGCATTCATCAGATGCCAGTCGGTGGCGAATCCTTTCACCGCTGAATACTGGTGCATGGGTGCAACCACAACGCGATTTCTGAGCGTGATTTCGCGCAGGCGCAGCGGTGTGAACAGGAGCGGCTTGGTCACTCGACTTTCCTCTTGAACGATTGGGCCCGGCCCAAGGTCTGATTCAATACGCGGGGATACCTCCCCGCATGCTCCGTTACACGAGCCTGTTACAAATTGCATCGCGCAGCACTTTCCTAAACGATCGGCAGCGCCTCCTCGACCAGCGTCGCAAGATAACCGGCGCCCAGCGGAATCACCTGGTCGTTGAAATCGTAAACAGGGTTGTGCAGAAAGCATCCCAGGTCGCTGCCACCCTGGCCGAGGAGCACATACGCACCCGGCCGCGCCTGCAGCATAAATGCAAAATCCTCGGCGCCCATCGACGGTTCGCCATCGGTCACGACATTGTCCTTCCCGAAAACTTTCTCGCCCACCCTGGCGGCGAATCCGGCTTCGCGCTCGCTGTTTACCGTGGCTGGATAGCCGCGCCGGTAGACGACTTCCGCCGAGCCGCCCAGTGAGGTCGCGACCCCGGTCGCGATTTCGCGCAGACGCCGTTCTGCGAGCTCGCGCGTCTCCTCGCGGAAGCTGCGCACAGTTCCCACCAGGTCGACCGCATCCGGAATGACGTTCGATGCGCCGACCTGGCTGGTCTGCATCGAGCACACGCTTACCACCACCGAATCCACCGGACTGACGTTGCGGCTGGCTATCGTCTGCAGCGCCGTGATGATGTGCGCGCTGATCACAACGGGGTCGACCGCAAGGTGCGGCATCGCGCCGTGGCCGCCCTTGCCGCGAACCTTGATCTGGATCTGATCGGTCGCGGCGAGTATCGGCCCGGCACGCACCGCGATTTTTCCGGGTGCAAGCAGCGGCCAGTTATGCAGCGCGTAGATTTCGTTCGCCGGAAACCGATCGAACAGCCCTTCCTCGACCATCATCCGGCCGCCGCCGCCGCCCTCTTCCGCCGGCTGGAAAATGAGAAAGGCAGTGCCGTCGAAATTGCGCGTCTCGGCAAGATAGCGGGCAGCGCCCAGCAGCATGGTGGTATGGCCGTCGTGGCCGCAGGCATGCATGCAGCCCGGATGCACCGACTTGTGCGGCACCTGGCCCAGCTCGTGCATCGGCAGGCAGTCCATGTCGGCGCGCAAGCCTATGGCGCGGCCGCTTGCCGACTTGCGTCCCTTCACCACGCCCACCACACCGGTTTTGGCTATGCCGCGGTGAACTTCGATGCCCCAGCTTTGGAGCTTCGCCGCTACCAGGTCGGAAGTACGGTTCTCGTTGAATCCCAATTCGGGGTGCGCATGGATGTCGCGGCGAACTTCTGTCAATTCCCCATGGTAAGCACGAATGTGCTCCACGGGATTTTCAAATTTCAGCGGTGCGTTCATGGCCATCCTCCCAATGGGTGATTGCGCGCGTCGATCGACGGCGCGGGTCCGCGGCATCGTATCGCAGCTGGCAAGGGGGCAAGTATCCAAGCCATTGGCGTCGCCGTCAAACACTGTTTGGAGGTGCGGGTCGGAGTGGCGGAAGCGGTGAGATTCGAACTCACGGAGGACTTGCGCCCTCGCTGGTTTTCAAGACCAGTGCCTTAAACCGCTCGGCCACGCTTCCTGATATGTATTTTCGTCACTTCGGGCGACCGGAATTTTACCATCAGGCAATGGCACTGCCGCGAAGTGAAGTGGTTTCGGAGTAACGCGTCGGCAACCTGGGTCGGCTACGAAGGGATTGCCTCTCAATCCAAAGATCAGTCAGATCCCGACTTTGGGCGCTCCTGCGGTACGACGC
>QYQC01000097.1 GCA_007280315.1 Betaproteobacteria bacterium
ACCGCGCGCGTGGAGCGCGACGGCGCACTCGTCGAAGTGCCGGTGGAGAGCCTGCAGATCAGCAACATCTTCGTCGTGCGTCCGGGCGAGAGCATTCCGGTCGACGGCCTGGTAGCGAGCGGCGAATCCGGCCTCGACGAGAGCATGCTCACCGGCGAGAGCCTGCCGGTCGGCAAGCGCCCGGGCGACAAGGTGTACGCCGGCACGCTCAATCAGCAGGGGCTGCTGCGCTGCCAGGCCGAGGGTGTGGGCGCGGCGACCATGCTCGCCGGCATTATCCGCCTGGTGCGCGAAGCCCAGGGCACGAAGGCGCCGATCCAGCGGCTTGCCGACCAGGTATCCGGGATTTTCGTGCCGGTCGTAGTCGCGATCAGCGCGGCCACGTTCGCGCTGTGGTGGGGCATAGGCGGGGAACTCGCGCCGGCATTGGTAAATGCGGTGGCGGTGCTGGTGATCGCCTGCCCGTGCGCGCTTGGCCTGGCCACGCCGACTGCAATCATGGTCGGCACCGGACGCGGCGCACAGGTGGGCGTGCTGGTGAAGAACGCGGTGGCGCTGGAGCGGGCGGAAAAAATACGCACCTTGATTGTCGACAAGACCGGCACGCTGACAGAGGGTAAGCCGGTGGTAACCGACGTCGTGGCAGCGGAACGCTTCTCCGAGCGCGACCTGGTTGCTGCCGCGGCGGGCCTGGAATCAGGTTCGGCGCATCCCCTGGCCCACGCGGTGCTCGAGTATGCGAAGCAGCAGGGCATCGCAGCGACGCCACTGCGCGAGTTTCAGTCCGTCACCGGCAAGGGAGTGCAGGCGCTGCTCGAAGTGCCCGCGCTGGGCGGAGAACGGAAGCTGCTCCTCGGTGCGCCGGCGTTCCTGACGGAATCGGGTCTGGAGATCGATGTCGCGGCGATACGGCCGCTGGTCGGGCAGGGCAAGACCGTGATCGCGATCGGCGGCGGCGGGCGCGTCCTCGGCTATCTCGCGATCGCCGACAAGCTGCGCGCGAGCTCCAGGGAAGCGGTCGGAAAGCTGCGCGCAATGGGAATAGACGTGGTGATGCTGACCGGCGACAACGCCGAGACCGCCAAGGCGATTGCCGAGGCCGCCGGCATCGCCAACTACAAGGCGCAGGTGTTGCCGGGAGACAAGGCCGCCGCGGTGGCTGAATTCAAGACTGCGGGACAAGTGGTCGGCATGGTCGGCGACGGCGTCAACGACGCGCCGGCGCTGGCGGCGGCCGACGTGAGTTTTGCCATCGGCGCGGGCTCGGATGTCGCCATCGAAGCAGCGGACATCGCCCTGATGCGCAACGACCTGCTCTCGGTTGTCGACGCCATCAGCCTGTCGCGCGCCACCCTGAGCAAGATCCGGCAGAACCTGTTCTTTGCCTTCATTTACAACGTGCTCGGCATCCCCCTCGCAATGGCCGGAATGTTGAATCCGGTCATTGCGGGCGCGGCGATGGCCATGTCTTCGGTATCGGTGGTCAGCAACTCGCTCCTGCTCAAGCGCTGGCGGCGCGGCTGATTGTTTCTTTTTGTTGGTTGTTCAACCTTGACGATAGGGGGTTTCGATGCAAACGGTGACTTTGGGAATTTCAGGTATGACCTGCGGCGGCTGCGTGAAGAGCGTAACCAATGTATTGAAAGCGCTGGACGGCGTGGCGAAAGCCGAGGTGTCGCTGGAAAAGCGCAATGCCGTGGTGGACTACGACGCCGGCAAGGTGGGCATCGACCAACTCAAGCGCAGCGTGGTGGAGGCGGGATTTGAAGTCGCGCCCTGAGGCGGCGAAGTGCGAGCATCACGCGGTGGTGCAGCCGAACAAACCGGCCCTGCTCAAGCGGCTCAACCGGATCGAGGGGCAAACCCGGGGCGTGGCGAAGATGGTCGAGGAGGATCGCTATTGCGTGGATGTGCTCACGCAGATTGCGGCGATCCAGTCCGCGCTCGACGCGCTCGCCCTGCAATTGCTTGAGAGCCACACCAAAGGCTGCGTGCGCTCGGCGATGCGTTCCGGCGACGGCGAGGCCGCGGTGGACGAACTCCTGGCCGTGGTAAGGCGCTTCGGCCGCTAGTCGGGCGAGGGTTCCACGCGCGAAGCTCCGCCGGGCCTGATTCGCGCCCGAATGCAGCGGCATGTACGGATGCGATGATCCTGGGAGCTATTTCACTACCTGGATTTCGGTGACGACCATGACACTGCCCGCCATTTCCGCCCTGAATTTCACTTTATCGCCTTTCTGAACTTTGTCGAATGCGGCCGGGTCCCTGACCTGGAACACCATGGTCATGCCCGGCATGTCCAGGTTCTTGATCGCGCCGTGCTTGATGGTGAGCTTCTTCACTTCCGGGTTGACCCTGAGTACTACGCCCTCGGTCATGTCGACTGCCGCCGCCGGCTGTTCCGTTTTCATATCGACCGATTTTCCGCTGCCCGTCGCCGCCTGCGCCAATGCGCCGGACGATACCGTGAATGCCAGGGCGAAGGCGGTCATGGGGATCAGTGTACTCATGCTTTTCATGCTCGGTTCCTTTGAATGATGCGGATTGAATGATTGTGCGATGCTGCTGCGCGTGAACTGCATGTTCGTCACTTCCTGTTTTGTTTTTTCTTGTCAGAGACGACAACCTGGCCTTTCATGCCCTCGTCATAGTGACCAGGTTGCAGGCAGGCGAAATCGACTTTGCCCGACCTGGTAAATTGCCAGATGATTTCACCGGCTTTCGCCGGAGCCAGCGTGACCATGTTCTCCTCTTCGTGCTCCATGGCGGGGAATTTCAACATTGCCTTGTAGTGCTCCTCGAGTTCCTTTTTCGTTCCCAACACGAACTCGTGTTTGAGTTTGCCCGAGTTGGTCACCCTGAAGCGTATGGTTTCGCCCCGGCTGACCGTAATGCGCCCGGGCGTGAAGCGCATGTCGTCGGTCATGTTCACCGCGATCGTCCTGGTGACTTTGGCGGCAATGCCCGGTACGCCGATGGCGTTGTCACCGTCATCATGACCGCCGGCGTGCGTGCCGCCTGCGAGGACGTTGCCGGAGAAGGCGCCGAGCGACAGCAGGGCGGTCAGCATCAGTAATTTACTTCGCATGTTTAAGCCTTTCATTTCGTGTTGCTCGCGGGCTTTCCGCCGGCGCTGCGGCCGCCGGGTTTGCGCACCCGCGCTTCCACGGTTTTCATTGGCATGCTTTTCGCAGGCATCGATTGCCCGCCTTCGGACTGGAACCGGGCCGGTTCGGCCAGCGCCCCGGTCCACTCGAAGGCGATCGTGCCTTGGGGGTGCGGGTACCAGCCCGGGTCCTTGTAATCACCCGGCTTCTGCTCCTTGCGCACCTTGAGCACGCTGAACATGCCGCCCATTTCGACCGAGCCGAACGGTCCCTCGCCGGTCATCATGCGTTCGGTGTTGTCGGGCAGGGGCATTTCCATTTCGGTCATGTCGGCCATGCCGCGCTCGGCCATCACCATGTAGTCGGGAAGCAGATTGGTGATCTGTCTGGCCAGGCCGCGGTGATCCACGCCGATCATGGTGGGGACGTCGTGCCCCATCGCGTTCATGGTGTGATGACTCTTATGGCAGTGAAACGCCCAGTCGCCCTCTTCATCGGCAAGAAAATCGATCTGCCGCATCTGGCCCACCGCCACATCGGTGGTCACTTCCGGCCAGCGGCTGGACTTGCTCGTCGGACCGCCGTCCGTCCCGGTCACCAGGAACTCGTGTCCGTGCAGGTGTATCGGGTGGTTGGTCATGGTCAGGTTGCCGATGCGGATGCGCACCCTGTCGTTCTTGCGCACCACCAGCGGATCGATGCCCGGAAAGACGCGGCTGTTCCACGACCACAGGTTGAAATCCATCATGGTCATGATCCTGGGCGTGTAACTGCCCGGGTCGATGTCGTAGGCGTTGAGCAGAAACACGAAATCGCGGTCGACCTCGTCGATTAAGGGGTGCTTCGCCTTCGGATGCGTGATCCATGAACCCATCATGCCCATGGCCATCTGCGTCATCTCGTCGGCGTGCGGGTGATACATGAAAGTGCCGGGCCGGCGAGCGACGAATTCGTAGACCATGGTCTTGCCCGGCTGGATCGCTTTCTGATTCAGCCCGGCGACACCATCCATGCCGTTGGGCAGGCGCTGGCCGTGCCAATGGATGCTGGTGTGCTCGGGCAGTTTGTTGGTGACGAACAAGCGCACGCGGTCGCCTTCCACCACCTCGATCGTGGGCCCGGGCGACTGGCCGTTGTAGCCCCATAAATGCGCCTTGAATCCGGGCGACATTTCACGCACCACCGGTTCGGCGACCAGATGAAACTCTTTCACCCCCTGGTTCATGCGCCAGGGCAGCGTCCATCCGTTGAGTGTCACCACCGGGTTGTAGGGCCGGCCGGAACTCGGCGCCAGCGGCGGCATGGTGTCAGGCCTGGTTTGAATGACGGCTTCGGGCAGAGCGGCCATGGCGACTCTGCTGACCGCGGCGGCGCTTACGGCCGCGGTCATCGCCCCGGCCCCCTTGAAGAAATTGCGTCGTGACAACATTGAATTCTCCCTTCGATCAATGACCGGCCGAAGCTTCGGCGCCGGCCATCGCGGTTCTGGGGACGGCGCGCCGGCTGGGCTTGCCCATCAGCGTCATTTCGAGATCGGCTTGCGCGATCCAGAAATCGCGCAGCGCCTCGATATAGCTGTTGACGCTGGCAATCTGCGCGCGTGCGTCGGCGAGCAATTCGAACACGCCGATGATCATGCCGTTGTAGCGCAGCTGGTTCTCCTCGGAGATGCGCTTTCGCAGCGGCACTATTTCGTCGCGATAATGCATGGCGATGTCGAATCCGGAGCGGTAGCCGCGGTATGCCTCGCGCACTTCGGAACGCGCGTTGATGGCCGTTTCCGCCGCGCGATACACCGCCTGCATGTACAGCGCTTCCGCCTTGGCTACCTTGGCCGTGCCCCAGTCGAACAGGGGCAACTCCAGACTGACCTCGTAGCCGCGCTTGTAGGGTTCACTCCTGAGCCCCTCCTGTACCCGCGCCGGGCCGAACTCGAGCACATTGATGAATCGCGTTGCCCTGGTCAATCCGAGATTTTTCGCCAGTGCCTCGGTTTCGAGCTTCGCCGCCTGCACGTCGAGGCGCTGATCCATCGCAATCTGCTCGACGTTGGGCAGATCGTCGGCGGACTTGGGCAAATCAGGCAGACGCTGCGGGAGTTTGAATTGGGCTCGCTCGCCCCACAATCCCAGAAGCCGGGTAAGTTTCTCGCGCGCAGCTATCTGCGCCTGATCGGCGCGCGCCAGATTCAGCGCGGCGTCAGCATAGAAGCCCTGTTCACGCGCCTGCTGCAGTTTGCTCCAATTTCCCACCTGCGCCATGCGCCGCCCAAGCTCCGCACCGGCTTCAGCAGCGCGCCTGACCTGCCCCATATAGGCGAGCGTCTGCTCCGCTGCAATGGCCGCATAGTAGGCTTTGCGCGTCTCGGCCGCCAGACTCAGCGTCTGCATGCTGATCACGCGCTGCACCTGCTCGAAGCGGCGTTGCTCGATCGCCACCGCCTGCGGCATGGTAATCAGCGAAAACACATTGAAGGTGAACGCCTGCTCGATCTTGAATTCGTCGCCATGGCGCGCGCGCAACATCGAGAAATGCGGATTGGGCAGCCGACCCGCCTGCACCAGATCGGCTTCGGAGATGCCCAGTTCATAGAATGCGGCCTGCAGGCCCTGGTTATTCAGCAGGGCGATTTGCACGGCGTCATCCACCGACAGCGGCTTGGCTAGCAATTCCGTCACGCGCTGGTCTATGGCGTCGCGATCTGCGTCGGTCCTGGCCCACTTGAGGTCCTTGCCGATGCGCGCCTGCGTCGTTTGTTCGACGCTGTTGAATCCACCTTCCTGGCTGAAGGTTGCGCACCCCGCCAGTGCATATGCCACCGGTAGTAACGCCAGCATCCGCGTGCATGGCCGCTTGAAAATATGATTTTTCATTGTCGATCCCTCAGTTCATCTTGTGGCCGCCCTGGCCACCGTGCATGGGTTTGGGGCTATCGACCGGAACGGGTTTTTCGGCGCCGCCCGGCGTCGGATCGGGTTCCGCCTGCTGCGCTTCTCTGGCGTAGGCCCGCCATCCGCCTATGCGACCGACGTTTTCGTTGGCCTCTTTCCATGATCCGAGCTTGTCGTCCGGAAAAACACGATAGTCGGCCAGGCTCGATCGGTAGATGAGCTGAGGCACCGCTGCTTTCGCATCCAGCGGATCGGATTTAGAGGGCGCAGATTGCGCCCAGGCCAGGGGTGCTGCAGTGGCGATGGACAATGTCCACGCGATAAGCAAAGGTCGATACATGCTGATCCTTCCGAGCACATGTTGAAATACCCGGCACGCAACGGCGCCGGGAACATGGATGCGGCGGCAGCGCGCCGTACGCGCGCGAAGCGCCGCTTAAGCGGGGAAGGATCGGGGAGGACGTATCGGTCCGTCAGTGACGAAGCCGATGTTCGGGATTTGTTTCGATGCAGCGCGCTCGACAGTCTGCTCTGCCGGCTGCAACCTCAGGCTGGACGCCGGAACGGCAACAACCACGCAACAGGCCGCGTCGCCGCTGCCGTCATGCGCACCCGCGTCTCCGCCGCTTTCCGGCATGCGATCACCGCGCGCAAAAT
>QYQC01000093.1 GCA_007280315.1 Betaproteobacteria bacterium
CTGCCTGGCGTTGCAGCGCCTGCGCTTGAGCGTCGCGCTCCCTGCGCAAATTCAACTGCGCCGCCGCGCCGGCTTCGAGCTCTGCGGCTTCGCGCGCCCGCGTCTGTTGGTGCAACTGACGCTCGAGTTCCAGCCGCTCGGCCTGCGCCTGTGCTGCCTCGCCTTCAACGCGCAATCGGTCTGAGGCAGCCGAGGCTGCGGCCGATTCAAGCTGCTCACGCTCGCGCAGCAGCGTCTGTGCCTTCGCTTCCGCCGCGGCAAGCGCTGCGGCTGCGGTTTGCGCCGCACGTTCGGCCGCAAGCCTGGTCGCGGCAGCAGCTTTGGCTTCATCATCGGCGCGCGCGCGAACTGCCATGATATCGGCCGCTTCCGCGTCAGCTTTCGCGCGATTGCGCGCCTGCTCGGTGGCACGCTGATCGGCTTGCGTCCGCTCGCGCGCTGCGAGTTCCCGTTCGCGCTCCGCTTGGGCGCGGCGTTCAGCCGCGTGTGTGAGCGCCAGCTCCGCCGCCTGGCGCTGTTGCGCCAGCGCGGCGGCTTCCCGTTCTGCGCGCGCGTGGAGCTCGGCCGCCGCGCCTGCTTCGCGCTCCACGGCTACACGCGCCTTCGTCTGTTCAGACAGCGTGCGCTCAGCGACTGCGAGTTCCTGCGCCTGCGTTTCTGCCTCGCGTTCGGCCGCAGCAAGTTCCCGCGCCTGCGTTTCCGCCGCACGCTCGGCCGCGAGCTTCGCTTCGCCCGCAGTTTTGGCCTCCTGCTGCGCCAGCAGGCGCTTGACCGCGGCGGCATTCGCCAGTGCGGTTTGCTCTCGCTGCTTCGCCATCTCTTCCGCCAAAGCCTGATCGAGATTGATGCGCTGCCTGATCTTGGCCTCGGCCTGAGTCTCGGCTTCCTGACGCAGCCGCTCCTGTGTTCGGGCCGATTGCTCCGCCTCTAGCCGCAGAGCGGTCTGCGCCGCAGCCGCCGCTTCCACCTGCGATCGCTGCTGCGCCAGTGCCAGCGCGTCGGTTGCTTCGCGCGTTCGCTCCGCCGCCCTGTGGATCAACTCGCGCTCGGCTTCGTCGCGCTGCCTTGACTGGTCCCGCGCCTTGGGTTCGGAGGGCGTCGTTGCGGCCACCGGCTTTGGCGCATCCGTGACATCGGCGCGCATTTGCGGATCGGCGGTCGCTGCCGAAGCTTTGGCCGGTTCCGCGCTAGCGGAACCCCCGCTCTGCAACGCCTTACGCTTGCGCTCTGCGTTCTTCAGATGATCGAGCAGGCGGCTCATGCGCAGTCCGTTTGGCGGTCGATCCCGGATATCGGTTTCGCCGCAGTTGGCATTGTTGATCGAATGCGAAAGGAAAATCCGTGCATACGCGTGGGGCCCTGTTCGCGCAGCCTGAGGTCGGTTCCTGCAGGCCGTCGCGACTCCGGTCTCTGGTCAGGCCAGATAATACTCGACCGGAATTTATCGGTTAATCAAAATTTTTGAGCCGACTGCTGCGGTGTTTCGATTGACGACACCAGCGGTTGCAATGCAACATCCCTGTTCGGTCGAATAACAACGGTTCTGCCGAATGCCGGTGCGCACTCAGTTGACCTGCGCTTCCGATTGGTACGTCGCTTGTTCCAGGGTGCGGACATGAAGTATTGCGTGGTGGGTGCGGGCTCTATCGGCGGTTTCGTCGGAACGAAGCTCGCGCTCGCCGGCGAGGACGTGACCCTGGTGGCGCGCGGCCCGAACCTGCAGGCGATTCGCGCCCATGGGATGCGCCTGATCATGCATGACGGCACCGAGCATGTCGCGCGCGATATTCGCAGCGCCGCAACACCGGCGGAGGCCGGAGTGCACGATGTCGTGATTCTGGGAATGAAAGCGCATCAGGTGGCGGCCGTGGCGAACGATATCGCCGCACTGTGCCACCCGGATACGATCATCATCCCGATGCAGAACGGGGTTCCCTGGTGGTACTTCCAGCGTCATGGGGGCGCGTTCGACGGGCGCACCGTTACCAGCGTCGATCCGGAGGGGGCAGTCGCCGCTGCCATCGATCCGCAACGCCTGATCGGCTGCGTCGTCTATCCCGCGTGTGAGCTTGCCGCGCCGGGCGTGGTGCGCCACATCGAGGGCGATCGTTTTCCCCTGGGCGAACTCGACGGATCGAGCAGCGAGCGCGTCAACGCGATCGCCGCGACGTTCTCGCGCGCCGGCCTCAAAGCGCCGATCCTGGACAATATCCGCGCCGAAATCTGGCTCAAGCTGTGGGGCAATCTGACCTTCAACCCGATCAGTTCCCTCACGCACTCTACGCTGGTGGACATCTGCCAGTTCCCGCTTACGCGCGAACTCGCCGCGGCAATGATGCGCGAGGCGCAGGCGGTGGCGGGACGCCTCGGCATTACGTTTCGCGTGTCACTCGACAAACGTATTGCCGGCGCCGAAAAAGTGGGCAAGCACAAGACCTCGATGCTGCAGGACATCGAGGCCGGTCGCGATCCGGAAATCGACGCCCTGGTCGGTTCGGTAATCGAAGTCGGACGCATCGTCGGCGAACCGACGCCGCACATCGAGGCCGTGTACGCTCTGGTGAAACTGCTCGCGCGCACCATGCGTGAAGAGAAAGTCTACATTCGCGCGCATTCCCTCATCGGCTAGCAGGCCGCGGAAAGCGCGATTTTCCTCTCGATCAGGTTCCCGGCGCCGAGGTCAGTCCGACCACAGCGTGAACACGCTGAGGCCGCGTTTTTCCAGCCGCGCGCGGCCTTTCTGTGCCACCAGTTCGTGGATGAAACAGCACTCGGCCACCTTGCCGCCGAGGTCATGAATCAGCATCGCCGCGGCTTCGCTCACCGCACCGGTGGCGAGCATGTCGTCGATCAAAACTACTTCCTCGCCGGGCGCGATGACGTTCACGCTCATTTCGATCGGCTCGGAAGAATGCCCGAATTCATGTTCGCGGCTGATGGTCTCGCCCGGAAGTTTGCCCAGCTTGCGGATCGGAATGAAGCCCGCGTCGAGCCGGTAGGCGAGCGCTGCACCGATGACAAATCCGCGCCATTCCATGCACGCGAATTTTCTGATTCCCCGGGGGGCGTAGCGCGCCGCCAGCAAATCGATCACCGCGTGAAAGCCGGGTCCGTCGGCCAGCAACGTGGTGAGATCGTAGTAGGTGTCGCCCTGACCGGGGTAGTCGGGGATTTTTCGCACGAGCGAGCGCAGATCCGCTGCGGACGGGGTTGCTGCTTTCATGGGCAAGATTCCAGAGGGTTAAAGCAATGACCCCACATTTACCAGATTGGCGGCCAGTCTGTCCATACGCATCTCGCGGAAAGCGACGGGCGGGGTGCTTTTTGTGGATCCCGCCCTGGTGAAGTATTTTGCGGCGGACCGCCCTATAATGCCGCCTGAACATTTGATAGGGCGCACCGCCGGTTCCGGGGCGCGATATAAAATCGTGACAATTCTGCTCGCTGGCCTGATCGTTTTTCTGGGCGCGCACTCGACGCGCATTTTCGCCGACGACTGGCGCTCGGCCCAGCGCAAGCGTCTGGGCGAAAACGCCTGGAAGGGCATCTACTCCATCGTGTCGGTCATCGGTTTCGGCCTGATCATCTGGGGCTACGGTATGGCGCGGCAGCAGCCTGTCGTGCTGTGGGTTCCACCCGCAGCCATGCGGCATGCGGCGGCGCTGCTGACCGTGATCGCGTTCGTACTTTTGGTCGCGACCTATGTACCGCGCAACGCGATCAAGGCGCGCCTGCACCATCCGATGGTGCTAAGCGTCAAGGTCTGGGCGTTTGCCCACCTGCTGGCGAACGGGACGCTCGCCGCTGTGCTGCTGTTCGGCGCATTCCTGGCGTGGGCCGTAGCCTGCTATATCGCTTCGAAACGGCGGGATCGCGCGGCCGGGACGCAATATCCTGCCGGCACGGCCAGCGCAACCATGGCGACGGTGGCCATCGGCGCTGCGTTCTGGGCACTGTTCGCGTTCTGGGCGCACGGACTGTTGATCGGCGTGCGCCCGTTTGCCTGATCTGCTGCGCCGGCCCCTGGTGTCGGCGCCTGTTGTCGCGGCCTCCTGAACGCTATCGGCTGCGCGCCGCCGGTTTCATTCCCGCTGGCGGATCGCCAGACTTTGCGTCGCCCGTCCGATCATCCCCTGCGCGTCGAAAATTCGCGACTCGGCCAGGCCGCCGCCGTCCGGCCCCAGCAGCGTACATGCGTCGATACAGATCCATTCGCCTTCGGCCCGGCGCAGCAGGTTGATGGTGAGGTCGGAGTTGACGAATATATAGCGATGAAAATCGAGAATGGCGCTGATGCCGTTGCCTGAATCCGCGGCGACGGCGACGCGCTCCAGTCCGCCCGGTGCTTCGCCCGCGAGCAGCGGATAACGCAGGCGAAACCAGACCGCGGACGGACCGCGGAAGAACACGCCTTGCGCGATACGGCTCTCGATCAGCTCGTGATAGCCGGTCGTTTTGCTCGAAAACGGGAATTCCACCGCCGGCGACTGTTCCAGTGATCGTGGCGCCTGCGGCAGCGGATGTCCGGCAAGACCGGCGGGGATGTCCAGTCCGGCTTCGCGCTGCGCCACCGCGGTGAAGCGCGCCACCTCCTTGCCGCCTGCACGCAGCTCGGCCGAAAAATGCGCAATGTTGCGCCCGGCGTAATCGGTCCGGACTTCGATCGTGAGCTCGGCGATCGGTATCGGGCGCAGCAGGTTCGCGGTCAGGCGCGCGACGTGCGTGAGACCCAGCGCGGCTGCCGCTTGCTCGATACTGCGCCCGACCAGCGCAATCGGCGGGCCGGCATGCTGATGGTCCGGATGCCACGGGCCGCGTGTCAGATCGGTCGAGGCGTAGGCACCCTGCGCCATCGCGACGTAGGCGCTGCCCGGAGGAGAGGCGGCTGTGCGCTGCTGGTCTGTGGGAGCGTTGGCCATGGTCATGCTGTCGGAACTATTTGTCGAAATCAGGGATGGAAACCGTGCGGGGACGGACGAAAGTATCCACCGGCGCAAGCAACGCCGTCAATCCGCCGCCGCTGCGCGCCGGATGCGGCGCTCGCGGCGAAAGTGCGCCACCGCCAGCGCGAGCGACGTCGCCTGCAGCAGTGCACAAAAATAAAACGGTGCGCCGATACGCCAGTCTCCTTTCTCGAGGTGCGAGACCATCACCAGCAGCGGTGCGGCGAGCATGGGCGCGATCACCGCCGCCAGGCTGTTCAGGCCGCTCACTGCGCCCAGCGTCTTGCCCTGGCTCTTCGCGTCTGCTGCACCCGAGATGATGCTCTGGATCGTAGCCGAAACGGTGGCGCCGAGAAAATTCAGGAAGATGATGGCAAACATCATCCAGCTCTCGGTCGCGGCGCCCCACGCGGCGTAGGCAAAGGTCGATGACACCAGTCCGAGCACCGCCATGCGCTGCGGACTGAAGCGCTTGAGCAGGCGCCCCAGCAGCAGGCCCTGCGAGACGGCCGATACCACGCCGACCGCCGCCAGCGACCAGCCGCTCTCCAGCGGCCCCCAGCCGAACTTGAACGTCGCATACAGCACCCACGAGGTATACAAGGTGAACTGCGCCAGACCGCTGCAGGCGATCACCGCCACCAGCCGCCCGGCGCCCTTCAATTGTGCCAGGCCGCGCAGCGACGCCACCGGATTGACGGCGCGCCAGTCGAACCCGTGCCTGCGCTCGACCGGCAGGGACTCCGGCAGCACGAAGTATCCATAGAGCAAATTCGTCAGGGCTAGACCGCCGGCGACGAAGAACGGCAGCTGCAGATTGATCGCGCCGAGGAGGCCGCCCATCACCGGCCCGACGATGAAGCCGATGCCGAACATCGCTCCGAGCATGCCGAAGCGCTTCGCCCGCCCCTCCGGCGGCGTGATATCGGCAACGTAGGCGTTGGCAACAGCCAGATTGGATTGCATCGCCCCGCTCACCAGGCGCACCGCGATCAGCATCCATACCGCGGTCGCCATCGCGGTGGCGAAGAAACTCAGCGCGAGGCCGCAGAATCCGAGCAGCAGCACCGGGCGGCGGCCATGCTTGTCCGAAAGCGCGCCGAGGATAGGCGAAGCAAAAAAATTCGCCATGCTGAAGGTGAAGGTCACCACCCCGTACCAGAAAGCCTGATCCGCCTGCGAGCCGGTAAAACTGCCGACCAGCGCCGGCAACACCGGGATCATCAGGCCGATCGCCACCATGTCGATCAGCGCCGTCAACATGATGAAAGGCATCGCTGCCTCGCGCGAGGCGCGCGCGGAAAAAAGTTTGAACGGAATTTTGGACGGGTTCATGGCCGATCGGTAACGGATTTGATTTGCCGCCGGCCCAATCCGGCGCGCATCCCCCAGGAGCGGTGGTATCCTGATCGGGAATGCCGGAGTTTATACGTTGCAGGCGTCTCCCGACAAAAACCGGCAGAAATTTGCGGTGACCCGCGCGAATTCCCGAATGACTGGAAAAGACTGCATCTTCTGCAACCCGAAGCGCGAAATTCTGGCCGAGAACGCGCTCGCGCTCGCGTTTTTCGACTCCTACCCGGTGTCGCGTGGTCACGGGCTGGTTGTGCCCAAGCGCCACGTGGTCACGATATTCGAGCTGTCAGACGAGGAATACGCCGATTGCTTCAACCTGGTGCGCCCACTCAAGGATCTGTTGCTCGCGCGCTATGCGCCGGATGGATTCAATGTAGGCGTCAATTGCGGCGAAGCAGCCGGCCAGTCGGTGTGGCATGCGCACATCCACGTGATCCCGCGCTACACCGGCGACGTGGCCGAACCGCGCGGCGGCGTGCGCGGCGTGATTCCGTACAAGGCAAACTATAAAGAAGTCTGAACCCGCGCAAAGACCTACTTGAAAGGACCCGCCATGTCTGACCTGATGCTGCACCATTACCCGACGTCGCCGTTTTCGGAAAAAGTCCGCCGCGTCCTTGCCTACAAGAAGCTGGCGTGGAAATCGGTGCTCATCCCGCGCATCATGCCCAAGCCCGATGTGGTGGCGCTCACCGGCGGCTACCGCCGCACGCCGCTGCTGCAGATCGGCGCGGACATCTATTGCGACACGGCGCTTATCTGCGATGTGCTCGAACATCTAAAGCCCGCACCCAGTCTCTACCCGGAAGGCACGACCGGCGCGGTGCGCATCCTCGCGCAGTGGGCGGACTCCACGCTGTTCTGGGCGGCGATGGCCTACAGCTTCAGCCCTGCGGGTGCCGCTTTCATGTTCAAGGACCAGACGCCCGACGAGGTCAAGGCATTTGCCACAGACCGCGGCAAAATGAGTGCTGGCGCGGCGCGCATGGCCGCGGCCGATGCCACCTCCGCGTACAAATCCTACCTGCGCCGCATCGCCAGCATGGTGGACCATCAACCTTTCGTCATGGGCCAGCAACCCTGCCTCGCCGATTTTTCCTGCTATCACGCGCTCTGGTTTACCCGGCGCATCGCGCCGCTCGCCGGGGTTTTCGATGCCACGCCCGGACTAGTTGCGTGGATGGATCGCATGGGTGCATTCGGCCCGGGAACCATGGAAAAATCCGATGCGTCGGCCGCGATTGCGGTAGCCAGACA
>QYQC01000246.1 GCA_007280315.1 Betaproteobacteria bacterium
CGGCGCCGAGCAACGCGAGCGACAGCACACTGCCCCAAGCAAAATACGCGGCCGCCGGCATTGTCCAGGCGCCGAGCACGGCGCCGAGTTCGGCCACACAGAGCGCGATGAACAAGCCCTGCCCGGCGCCGATCAGCGTGGTAAGAAATATGACGGAGAACGCAGGACGCATGGCGCCTACCAGGAGGTGCTGTCGTCGAGGGACGGCGCCCGCACATCCGGCTTGGGCAGCTTGCCATCGATCTTGAGCGGATTGTCCACGCGCTGCAGCTCGTCGCGGTGCAGCGTGATCTCGGTCTTGCGCCGCGGCAGATAGTGATTCGCCGGATGCGTGCCCCACTCCGGCATCAGCGCATAGCCGCCCGAGTCACGGATCGCCTTCGACACCACCGACTCCGGGTCGTGCACGTCGCCGAACAGACGCGCACTGGTCGGGCAGGCCATGACACAGGCCGGCCGGCGATCCGCAATCGGCAGCGTTTCGTCATAAATGCGATCCACGCACAGCGTACATTTTTTCATCACCTTCTGGTGCTCGTCGATTTCGCGCGCACCGTAAGGACAGGCCCAGGCGCAGTACTTGCAGCCGATGCATTTGTCGTAGTCGACCAGCACGATGCCGTCCTCGGCGCGCTTGTAGCTCGCCCCCGTCGGACAGACCGGCACGCAGGGCGGATCCTCGCAGTGCAGGCACGACTTCGGGAAATGCACCGTCTGCGTGTCGGGAAATTCGCCCACCTCGAAGGTCTGCACCCGGTTGAAGAAAGTGCCGGTGGGATCGCGCGCGTAAGGATTGTCGTCTGACAGAAAACCGGCTTCACCCGAGGTGTTCCATTCCTTGCAGCTGGTGACGCAGGCGTGGCAGCCGACGCAGACATTCAGGTCGATCACCAGCGCCAGCTGCTTGCTCATTTTTTCGCCCCGGCGACAAACGCGAGCCAGGTCTTGCGCACCCGCTCCATGCCCGGCAAGGCGGCAACCGCGGCCACCTGCGGCGAAGTCTGCCGCGGCTCGTCCGCGCCTGCCTTGTAGATGCGCACGCGCACGTCGTACCAGCCGGCCTGGCCGGTCACCGGATCGGAATTGGACAGGCGCCCTTCCCCCGCGGCGGCCTCGCCCCCGGCCCCTGTGCCGGAAACGGCCGTGCGCGGCAGCTCGTCGCTGATCAGGTGGTTAAGCAAAAATCCGAGCTCGGCTTCGTTGGCGCCGGGCGCGAGGTTCCACGCGCCCGGCGCCTTGCCGATCGCGTTCCAGGTCCACACCGTGCCCGGCTCCACCGCTTCGGAGTAGCGCGCCATGCAGCGCACCTTGCCCCACATCGACTCGACCCAGATCCAGTCGTCGTCTGCGATGCCCTGCGCGCGCGCCGCCCTCGGATTGACGAACAAATAATTGTGCGCGTGGATCTGGCGCAACCAGGCGTTCTGCGAATCCCAGGAGTGGTACATCGCCATCGGGCGCTGCGTGATTGCGTTCAGCGGGTACTTGTGCGCATCGGTCACCTGCGCTTCCAGTGGCTCGTAGTAAAAAGGCAGCGGATCGAAATAGGTTTCGATGCGCTTCGCCAGATGCGGCGGCGGGCGCCGTTTGTACGGTCCCCTGCCCTGCGCCGCCATGCGGAATTTCTGCAGCACTTCGGAATAGATTTGAATCACGATCGGTTCGGCGTAGCGGCGCAGGCGCGTGCGTTGCGCCCATTCGTGATAGCCCTTGTTCCAGTTGCGCATGTACTGGTAGGACGGCGGCAACTTGTACTGGAACACGCAATTATTCTTGGCGTACATCTCCCATTGGCGCGGATTGGGTTCGCCCTGCATGAATTTTTCCCCGCCTTTGCCGCGCCAGCCGGCGAGAAAACCGATACCCGAGCCCGGTTCGGTTTCGTAATTGACGATGAAATCGGGATAGTCGCGGAACTTGCGGCTGCCGTCGGCGTTGACGAAGGCGGGAAATTTCAACCGGCCGGCGAGTTCGATCAGCACTTCCTGGAACGGCTTGCACTGGCCCGTAACCGGCAGCACCGGTACGCGCACCGAATCCACCGGACCCTCGAATTCTGAAATCGGGCGATCCAGCATGGACATCACGTCGTGGCGCTCGAGGTAGGTGGTATCGGGCAGGATCAGGTCGGCGAACGCGGTCATTTCCGACTGGAACGCATCGCACACGACAATGAACGGGATCTTGTAATCCCCGCTCTCATCCTTGTCGTTGAGCATTTTCCGCACTTCCATCGTATTCATGCTCGAATTCCACGCCATGTTGGCCATGAAAATCATCAGCGTGTCGATGCGGTAGGGATCGCCGCGCCAGGCGTTGGTGATGACGTTGTGCATCAGGCCGTGCACCGACAGCGGGTACTCCCAGGAAAATGCTTTGTCGATTCGCACCGGCTTGTTGTCGGCATCGATGAACAAATCATCGGGGGTGCCGGGCCAGCCAAGCGCGAGCCCGGCGAGCGGCGTGTCCGGCCGCACGCCTTCGGGCCCCTTCGGCGTTTTCGCCAGCGGCGGTATGCCGCGCGGAAACGGCGCCTTGTGGCGGAAACCGCCGGGACGATCGATGGTGCCGAGCAGGCTCATCAGGATGGCGAGAGAACGGATCGTCTGAAATCCGTTGGAGTGCGCCGCAAGTCCGCGCATCGCGTGAAACGCCACCGGATTGCCGGTAACGGTCTCGTGCTCCGTGCCCCAGCTGTCGGTCCAGGCGATCGGCAGCTCGATGGTCTGGTCGCGCGCGGTCACCCCCATTTCGTGCGCAAGGCGCCGGATGGTCGCGGCGGGGATGCCGGTAATGCCTTCGGCCCATTCCGGCGTGTAATCCTGCACCCGCTCCAGCAACAGCTGAAACGCGGGCTTCACCGGCGTGCCGTCATCGAGCCGGAACGCGCCCAACAGGTAGGGGTCGGCCGCTATCTGGTGGCAGCGCACCGGCCGCTCGGTCAGGCGGTTCCACCACAGCTTGTTCTGTGAGTATTCGGGGACCTTCTCGCCCGTCGCGGTATCGTCCACCGGCATGCCGCACGCCTCGGACTGCGGATCGAGGTTGATCAGGTAGCCGGCATTGGTGTAGCGGGCAAGAAATTCGCGGTCGTAGAGCCCGGTGTGAATGATCTCGTGCGTCAGCGCGAGCAGCAGCGCGCCGTCGGTGCCGGGCTTGATCGGCACCCACTCGTCGGCGATGGCGGAATAGCCGGTGCGAACCGGGTTGATGGAAATGAAGCGCCCGCCGGATCGTTTGAATTTGGAGATCGCCATCTTCAGCGGATTCGAATGGTGGTCTTCCGCCGTACCTATCATGACGAACAGCTTGGAGCGCTCCAGGTCCGGCCCGCCGAACTCCCAGAACGAGCCGCCTATGGTGTAAATCATGCCCGCCGCCATGTTGACCGAGCAAAAGCCGCCATGCGCGGCGTAGTTCGGCGTGCCGAACTGGCGCGCGAACAGGCCGGTCAACGCCTGCATCTGATCGCGCCCGGTGAACAGCGCGAATTTTTTCGGGTCGGTGGAGCGGATTTTCGCCAGGCGCTCGTGCAAAATTCGGAAAGTCTCGTCCCAGCTGATTTCGACGAACTGGTTATCGCCGCGCGCCGAACCGGGCTTGCGCATCAACGGTTTGGTCAGGCGCGCCGGCGAGTATTGCTTCATGATGCCCGACGACCCTTTGGCGCAGATCACACCCTGGTTGAGCGGGTGCCCCGGGTTGCCGTCGATGTAACGCAGTTCGCCATTGCGCAGATGCACGCGTATGCCGCAGCGGCAGGCGCACATGTAGCAAGTGGTATGCTTGACCTCCGTGCTGGCGGACGATTCGGCGGGTGGGTTCAGGGTCACGATTGCGGGCGGCAGGTGGTTAGACTCTGGAAAGAGCGGTACTCTATATTACGCATTTCGACGTACAAGCTGAGAATACTGATTTTGTCATAAGTAAGGGTAATTGTACTTACTTATGACTGATGATAAGCTGCTGTTTATTAAATTATTTGAACTTAATATTTCATGGATAACTCCCCCCAGCCCATCGCCGATTTCAACTCCGCCGAGCGCTGGGTGATCGAATCGGCGCTGAAGGAGCGCTACGGCCATTTCGTAGCCATCGAGCTTGCCGACAGCGACCTGAGACTCGAACCGGACGCGCCCGTGCTCACCACCTGCCCTACCGTTTTCTGGAGCGAGCGCGGCTGCAATTTCCTCATTTTCAAAACCGCGGAGGACCGCTATCGCTGCCAGTTCTTCTATTCGGACGAAGAGCAGTATGGCACCGGACGCGCCGAATTCGACGAACTTGCCGAATGCGTGAGTCTGCTGCTCAAGCTACAGGCCGACCATGAAAAGCAGCGCCATGGCGTTCAGACCGGCATGACCGGCGGCCAGATCAACTAGCGCAAACACGATGACTCTGGAAATAGCGAAAAAGCTGCTCGCGGTGCAAGCCGATTTCGGCGGCTTCTACAACGCCAACGGCGCCAAGCTGATTCTTGCCGAAGTGCAGCGCGAACACGGACAGTCAGCGGTGGACACACTCATTCAAGAACTCGAACTGGAGCGCATCTTCGGATTCGCGCGCGGGACCAAGTTCGATGGCTCGCTGCTGGTGAAAAGCAAGTTTGGGTAGCAATGCCTGGATTGCGCGCTGCGCGCGCCAACCGTGTTTTCTGTACGGATGAAAAGCGCATCCGTACAGAAAACACGGTTCTTGTTAACCCCATGCATGGCGTCTGGGTTTTCCTCGAGATCGTCGATTGCGCACGGATGGGTTCATCATCCGTGCGCAATCGACGATCCGCGCGGACGGGACGCCGTCCGCGCAAGACGGTTACCCTCAGTATGCGACACCGCGGCCTTGATTCAGGTGCCAATAACCCCCAACGCCAAGTCGGATTTACACCGTCTATCCAGCTATCAGTACATTCAAGGCGTGCAGCCGGCAGAGTGTGTGGCCAGCAACACCCGGCTCGGCTAATATTCGTTTGTGAAGTGTTAGATGCAGCAACGGGCCGGAGGTAAGCGCATGACCGACGTGGTGGCAACCAATCAAACTATCCTGGTGGTAGGCGGCGGCATCAGCGGCATGACCGCCGCGATCGAGGCGGCCGAATGCGGCAAACAAGTAGTACTGGTGGAGAAATCACCTACGCTGGGCGGTCGTACCGCGCTGCTGTACCGTTATTTTCCCAAGCTGTGCCATCCGACCTGCGGCCTGGAAATCAACCTGCGCCGGATCAAGTCCAGCCGCAACATCCGCGTGCTCACGCTGGCCGAGGTCAGCGCGATTTCCGGCAAACGCGGCGACTACAGTGCGACGATCAAAATCGCACCGCGCTACGTCAACGAGCATTGCACCGCCTGCGGCGCCTGCGCCGATGCGGTCGCGGCCGAGGTGCCGAACCCGTTCAACTATGGCTTGAGCAAAATGAAGGCCGCCTACCTGCCGCACGTCATGGCCTACCCGCAGCGCTACGTGCTCGATGCCTCGCTCATCGGCACGCCCGAAGCGGACAAGGCCAAAGCTTCGTGCAAGTATGGCGCCATCGATCTCGCGATGCAGCCCGAAACCATTGAGGTCAGGGCCGGCGCCGTGATTTGGGCCACCGGCTGGCAACCTTACGATGCGGCGAAAATCCAGCCCTACGGCTACGACCGTTTCGCCAACGTGATCACTTCGCTCGAGTTCGAGCGCCTGGCCGATCCGCACGGCCCGACCGGCGGCAAGATTCTGCGGCCCTCCGATGGCAAGGAGGCCAAGAACGTCGCCTTCATCCAGTGCGCCGGTTCGCGCGACGAGAATCACCTGCGCCATTGCTCGCGCATTTGCTGCATGGCCTCGCTCAAGCAAACCCAGTATGTGAAAGAAGCCTGGGGTGCAGGGGCCAAGTCCACCGTCTATTACATAGATATTCGCGCCATCGACCGCTTCGAGGATTTCTATCAGAAGGTGCAAAACGACCCGACAGTGAGCTTCCTCAAATCCAAGGTGGCGAAAGTCACGCAGGACAAGTCGGGCGACGTGGTTCTGCACGGCGTCGACACCGAGGGCTATCACCGCTACGCCAATGCGCACGACATGGCGGTGCTCGCCATCGGCATGCAGCCCAGCGTGGCCGGGGTGGACATTCCGGCGGAGATCATCGCGGACTCGAGCGGCTTCATCGAATCCTCGGCGGCGGAGTCGGGGTTTTTCGGCGCCGGCTGCGCCACCAACGCGCTCGATGTCAACCGCGCGGTGCAAAGCTCCACCGCGGCGGCGCTACGCGCGATTCAAGTGATCAACCAAGTAGCTAGAGCAGAGGCGTAGCACCCATGGCCGACATGAAAACAGCCGCCTACATCTGCAAAGGTTGCGGCATTGGCGAGCGCGTCGACACCGCGCAGATGGCGAAGATTGCAACCAAGGAAGGCAAGATGCACCTGGTGCGCGAACACGATTTCCTGTGCAGCGCCGCCGGCGTGCAGGTGATTCGCGACGACATTGAAAGAGAAGGCGCGACCCATGTGCTGATCGCCGCCTGTTCGCGCCGCGCCAAGACCGAGGCTTTTTACTTCCCGAGCATTGCGCTGTCGCGCGCCAATATCCGTGAAGGCGTGATCTGGGCACGGCCGGATACCGAAGAGGCGCGCGAAACCACGCAGGAAATGGCAGACGACTATCTGCGCATGGGCTGCGGCGAACTGAAGAAAATGAAACTCGCCGGCGGCGTCCAGGACACCGGCCATGCGAAGCGCCTGCTGGTGGTGGGCGGCGGCGTCTCCGGCCTCACCGCCGCGGCGGAAGCGTCCAAGACCGGCTACCAGGTGGTGCTGGTGGAAAAAGCTGCCGCGCTCGGCGGCTGGGCGGCCAAACTGCACCGGCGCATGCCGCTGCGCGAGCCCTATGCCGAACCGCAGGATACCGGCATGGCCGAACTGATCAAGGCGGTGACGGGCGATGCCAACATCAAAGTCATCACCAACGCCGTGATCGCCAGGACCGACGGCGCACCGGGCCGGTTCAAGGTCGACATCAGCGTCGAGAGCGGCCCGTCCCTGACCGAGGAAGTCGGCGCCATCATCCAGGCGACCGGCTTTTCTACCTACGACATCGCCAAGCTGCCCGAACTCGGCGGCGGCAAGAGCCCGAACGTAATTGACCAGGCGGAGCTCGAGCGCCTGGCGAAACAGGCCGCGGGCAAGGGACAGGCCATCGTCCGGCCATCCGATGGCGGCGAAGTGAAGACCGTGGTGTTCGTGCAATGCGCCGGCCAGCGCGACAGCACGGGCAAGCACCTCGCCTATTGCTCCGGCTTTTGCTGCGGCGCGAGCATCAAGCAGGCGATGTATTTCAAGGATGCCAATCCCGCAGTGGACACGGTGGTGATTTACGACGACCTGCGCGTCCCGGGCAATGGCGAGGACTTCTACCGCAGCGCGCAGAACAAGGGCGTCACCTTCACCAAGGGCAGGATCGCTTCGGTCGAAGCCAAAGGCGACGCCTGCGAGGTGAAGTTCCGCGACCTGATCCTGGACGAGGATGCCACCATCGCCGCCGCCGACTTGGTGGTGCTCGCCACCGGACAGGTGCCGAACTCCGGTGTGAACATCGACATTCCCGCGGAAGAAGCGGCGAAGATGGAAGTGAAACCGGTGTCCATTCTCAACCTGAGCTACCGCCAGGGCAAGGACATGCCGCAGCTCGCGCACGGTTTCACCGATTCGCATTTCATCTGCTTTCCGTACGAGACGCGCCGCACCGGCATTTACTCCGCCGGTCCGGTGCGCCGTCCGATGGACATGGTGCAGGCAACCGAGGATGCGACCGGCGCCACGCTGAAGGCGATCCAGGCGATGGAAAACGCCGAACTCGGCCGCGCCGCGCATCCGCGCTCGGGAGACCTCTCCTACCCGATCGTGCAACTCGATGGCTGCACCCAGTGCAAGCGCTGCACCGTGGAATGCCCGTTCGGCGCAATCGACGAAGACGAAAAGACCTATCCGGTGTTCAACGAAAGCCGTTGCCGGCGCTGCGGCACCTGCATGGGCGCCTGCCCGGTGCGGGTGATTTCGTTCGAGAACTATTCGTGCGACACCGTCGGCGCGCAGATCAAGGCGGTGGACGTGCCCGACGAGTTCTCGGAGAAGCCGCGCATTCTGGTGCTTGCCTGCGAGAACGATGCCTATCCGGCGATCGACATGGCGGGGATGCAAAGGAACTGCTACAGCGCCTTCGTGCGCGTGATTCCGGTGCGCTGTCTGGGCTCGGTCAACACCATCTGGATCACCGACGCCCTGAGCGCCGGCTTCGACGGCATCATGATGCTGGGCTGCAAGCACGGCGACGACTACCAGTGCCACTTCGTCAAGGGCTCGGAACTCGCGAGCGTGCGCATGAGCAAGATCGACGATACGCTGAAGCAGCTTGCGCTCGAGACCGAACGCGTGATCAGCCATGACGTCGCGATCACCGACATGGCGCGCGTGCCGCAACTGATCAACGACTACGCGGCCAAGATCAATGAGATCGGCATGAGCCCGTTGAAAGGATTCGCATAGCCATGGGCGACTTGAACACGCAGATGCTGGACAAGTACCGCAACAATTTCCTGCACGAAGTCGAGGAGAAGGTCGACGACGGCCATTGGGTGAAAATGTGCATGCAGTGCGGCGTATGCGCCGGCTCCTGCACCTTCGGCCCGGACTGGGAACACACGCCGCAAAAGATCTTCATGATGATCCGCGCCGGCAAGCGCGAGGAAGTCCTGAGTTCGCACTCGATGTGGCTGTGCACCTCCTGCTACAACTGCATGGTGCGCTGCCCGCGCGAACTGCCGATCACCCATATCATGCACGGCCTGGCGAGCTACGCGCACCGCCTCGGCCTCGCGCCGAAGAACCAGCCGACGCGCGACTTCTCGCTCATCTTCTGGGACAACTGCACCAAGACCGGCCGCGTCAATGAACTCAGAATGACCATCAGCGTCTACTTCAGGGAGGGCATCGTTTCCGGCATCAAGAAGATGTGGACGCTGCGCAACGTCGGACGCGGACTGTTCTTTGCCAAGCGCCTGAATCCGCTGGAGCTGTTCGTGAGCCATGGCTGCAAGGACAAGGACGGCCTGCGGCGGGCCTTGAAAAAAGCCGACGAAATCGAAGCCCGCAGGCGCGGCTACGCAGTCCAGCCGCGCGGTTACAGCAGCTGATACCCGTCATTCCGAGGAGCCGTAGGCGCCGAGGAATCTGCTGTTGCGTCAAGCAAGAAAGCAGATTGCTCGGCCTGCGGGCTCGGAATGACAATTCAATAGGTTGATGACGATGGCAAAGAGAGAATACGCGTTCTACCCCGGCTGCTCCTCCCAGCTGCGCGGCTCGGCCGCCAACTACCTGGTGTCGGTCGAATCCATGTGCGAGAAGCTCGACGTCAAGATGACGCAGATCCCTGACTGGAACTGCTGCGGCGCGTCGATCAGCTATGCCGGCTCGAGCGAACTCGCGCGCCATGTGCTGTCGGCGCGCAACTTCGCCCTGTCGGACAAGCACCTGCCGGGCCAGGACATCGTCGCCACCTGCGCCGCCTGCTGGCTGGGCGGGCGTGAAACCATTGAAAAGCTCGATGCCTCGAGCCAGCTGATGGCCGACACCAATGAAGCGTTGAAGGAAGCGGGCCTCGAATACAAAAGCGGTACCGCCATCCGCCACATGGTCGAGGTGCTGGTCGAAGACCTCGGCTACGAGGAACTTGGCAAGCCGGTGGTGAAACCACTCGATGGCGTCAAGGTCGCGGGCTACGTCGGCTGCCAGACCAACCGACCGTTCGGCATCGCCGGCGAATCGTTCGAGAACCCGATGTATCTGGACAAGCTGATCGATACCGTCGGCGGCGAGTCCATCGCCAAGTATGAAGAGAAGGTCAGCTGCTGCGGCGGCTCGCTCGCGTTCTGCGAGCAGGAAAAAGCGGAAAAGCAGATCAAGAACATCGTCGAGTCGGCCTACGACCACGGCGCGGACGTAATCTGCACCCCCTGCCCGCTGTGCCAGGCGAACGTCGAGGTGTACCAGTCGGAGATCAACAGGAAACAGGGCACCAAGCTCAACATGCCGGTGGTCTACTACAGCCAGCTGCTGAGCGTCGCCTATGGCGGCACATTGAAGGAAGCCGGCCTCGACGGCCATATCATCCAGCCGAAGAAACTGCAGGAAATCGCGGTGAAGGTCGTCGGCAGGCGCTAGCCACTCGAACACGGGTCGATCGACCGAGTTCTTCCTTGCGCAAAAAGCGTGGCAGCGAGCCGATCGTGCGGGAGATTGACACCGAGGTCCCGGATTCGCGCAAACTGCTTTCCGTAAACCGCTGATTCAGGATCGGCTCAGACAAGAACGAAGCGATGTTGATCGACGAGGACGCAGACAAGCAATGGGTGCATACGCGCCAGATCACCTGCCGCGGCTACCGGCGCGCAGACGGCCTGTGGCAGATCGAAGCCAGCGTTGCCGACGAGAAAGGGCAGGCGGTGCCGTTCAGATCGCGCCCGGACGTGTCGCCCGGGGAACTGATACATCATTTCTCGCTTAGCGTCGTCATCGACGACGACTATCAGATTCGCGATGTGGCGGCCGAGACGCTCGCCGCGCCCTGGCCGGTGTGCACCGACATCGCCGCCGACTACCGCAAGCTGATTGGCCTGCGAATCGGACCCGGCTTCAATCGCGCTGTCAGGGACCTCCTGGGCGGTACGCTCGGTTGCACCCACCTGACCGATCTCCTGGTCCAGGTGGGCAATACCTATATGCAGGCCTCGTTTCCCGACCGCGTCGCACGGCAGAAGCTGAACGGCGAAGATCCGCGCCGGTGGCCGGACACGCGCACGCTGGCTTTCGTCGACGGCTGCCATGCCTGGCGCAAGGACGGACCGGTGCTGGCGTCCGAGTATCCGCAACTGGCGGACGACGGCGAGCCGGCCAAGGCATGAGTTCGGGGTACGCGCGATTGTCGCAACACGCCTGCCGCCATCGCAGCAAATGCAGGCTGTTCGTCGTGACCTTTCTTGAAATTCATACCAGGCGAATGGGCGAGGCGAGTTCGTGGCAATAACCCCTGCGACCATCGTAGCAAGCGGCGATCTGCGACATATCGGCGTCTTCGTCTCCGCTAAGCGTGATGCTGGACAATAAACCGACCTCTCGCTTCGGGTAATCGACGACGGCCATGATTACCGGAACGCCGGCCGCCATCGCGATCCGGTAGAAGCCGGATTTCCACCCGGCCTGCAATCTGCGCGTGCCCTCGGTTGCGATCACCAGATGAAATTGCTCTCGTTGCCGGAATTCCTCCGCAAGCCGCGCGACGAAACCATTGCGTTCGCGGCGACTGACCGGAATGCCGCCCAGACGACGCATGATCAAGCCCTGCATGCCGCGAAACAGGGTGTCCTTGCCCACCCACTTGGCGCCGAACGGAAGTGCGGCCAGAGCGAGCAGTGTCAACGGAAAATCCCAATTCGACGTGTGCGGATAGGCAATGACGACCGCCTTCGCCGGTCGCTGCTTCAAATCGAGCAATTTCCAACCCATGAGCTTGAGAATCAAACGCGCGGAACCGCGCATGACCTTCATCTTGTATCTGGCCCCAAGGAGAAAGGCTGCGATGCTACCTGATTTGATCGGTCGAAGGCGATGCAGTATAAGAAAATAAGGCGCGTGCTGACAGTCCCCGACCGGGCATATCCCGGCGCCGGGAAAATTCCCGTATCCTGTCGATCAATTGTTCCCGGCGCCGGCATGCGAACTGCCGGTTGATCGTTCACAAAGGAGAAATCGCATGAAGAAATTCCTGGCGTTGTACCGAATGGACATGGGAGAAATGCAAAAGATGATGGCGAGCACCAGTGCGGAGGAAAGGAAGAAAAGCATGGGTGCGTGGGAAGCGTGGATGAAGAAGAACATGGCCAGCTTTGCAGACCCTGGTGGCCCTGCCGGAAAGACAAAGCGGGTCGCGGCGGGCGGTGTATCTGATGTCAAAAACGATATCGGCGGTTACTCGATCGTACAAGCCGAATCGTATGATGCGGCTGCAGCCCTCTTTGGTGACAATCCGCATCTAATCATGCCCGGGGCTACCGTGGAAATCATGGAAATCATGCAAATGCCGGGAGCGTGAATGCTTGGCAATCCTGGCGGATTCCTGCATCAATCGCTGATCGGTAGGCACCTCAGCCGGCTGCACAGGTTGTTCCCCCGGTAAACCGCCAGCGTTCGCACGTCGGAGAAAGAGCCCGAAGTGCCCGTCGCTATTGCCTCTCCGGGCATTCGGTCACTTTGAACCTTGACGCCGACGCCATCACGCGCGGGATTGCTGAAAGGAAGCCGCAACAACCGGAGCCGCCGGCACCGGCGCGACCTGACCGTACTTGACCACCGCAACCGCGGTACCGGCACCCGGTGCCAGGATCAGGGTCAAGGTCGGGTTTTTCGCCTTCATGGTCATTCTCCGGTTGAATCCGCCTTCTATGAATGCATTGTGGGCAAGGGCGCGGCCAGCTAGCGCATCCGAAATGGAGTAGGATAAAAATGGCGATGGCTTGACGCAAGCGCGATTCTGCGCTGGTTGGTTCGAGTTCTGGCGCGGATCGCCGTCGCTCCTGCCGCTTAAGGTCGCCCGACGCGCTGGCATGACTGCGTATTGCGCTAGTCGCAGAGCCATATCTGAAGAGGGGGTGCCTCGTCATGTTCCGAAACGTCTCGTTCAAGTGGATTACCGCGTTGATTCTTGCAGCCTCGGCCGCCTCAACCGCGCGTGCCGCCGGTTTACTCTCCAATCTGACCGCCTCGCCTCCCGCGATCGTGGACGCGAGCGGCTTCTTCCTCGAAGGCCAATGGTATTTGAACTCGGACAACGGTCACGTCTACTACCAGTACTCCAACTATCCATGGGAAGATCGCGGACCCGATTCGGGACCCGTCGGCAGAGCGGTTTCGCAGGCCAACGGCCCCGACGTCATGGTGTGGAATTTTTCCAATTTATTCATACCGCGATCTGCGCGGCTGACGATTGTGGGAACACGCCCGGCGGTGATCATGTCACCCGGCAGTATCGTCATCGATGCCGCCGTAACCGTGGATGGCGGGGGCGGCACGGCGGGCGGCATCGGCGTGGCGGGGCAGACCGATGGCGCGGACGGCGCTGGAGCTTCCGGCGGCGCCGGAGGACACGGCCGCGGCGGCGTCTACCTCTCGGGCGCGTATGCCTGGGGATGGGACGGCGCAGTTGCCGGCGGCGGCGGCGGCGGCGGTTTTGCAGTGGCGGGCGAGCCAGGCGCGAACGGCCATCCGGTCCTGCCGCATCACTGGGACGGCAATAGCTGGGTTGACGATCCTCCGGCAATTCAACATTCAGGCGGTGACGGCGGAGCAATCTATTCCGCGTTTTCCGTCCTCGGCGGAGGCGGTGGCGGCGGCGCCGGCGGCAGCGGAACAACCTGGGGCGGCTACGCCGCCGCCGGCGGTAACGGCGGCAACGGCGGCGGCGCCGTATTATTTTTCGCCGGCGGCGATTTCACCATTACTGCTAACGGTTCGATTCGCGCCGATGGCAACGCCGCGCCCTATTTCGACGGCGGCAGCTTCGAGGCGAGCGGCGGTGGCGGGGCAGGCGGCTACATTGCGTTCAACATCGCAGGAAGCTGGCAGA
>QYQC01000024.1 GCA_007280315.1 Betaproteobacteria bacterium
CGCCTACGCTGTTCGGCAGCAAGGTGGTGAAAATATGAGCAAGCTGTTCAATTTCCAGGTACCCGATTTCCGTCATCGACATTAAATCGACATGTTGCGACGCGCCAAATCCGCCAAGTAATTATGCTGCGCGATCGCTTTGTCAGCGACGGCAAACGACCCAAAGCCGACGGTGGCGAAAATCGGAAGCGGACGTCGACGGGCCTACTTGATCACCTTGTCGGCGCGCACGAGTATTGAATTAGGAATCTTGACGCCGAGTGTCGTAGCGGTCTTGCCGTTGATCACGAGCTCGAACTTGGTCGGTTGTTCTATCGGAATATCAGCGGGCTTGGCCCCTTTCAGGATCCGGTCAACATAGTAAGCGGCGCGGCGGAAATTCGCGGAGGCGTCGGCGCCGTAGCTAAGCAGAGCACCTTCTTCAGCGAACTCGCGCTGCGGCCCTATAACTGCCCAGCGGTGAGACAGCGCGAGTTTGACAATGCGCCGCCGTTCGGACGATAACATCGGGCTTGACATCACGACCAGCGCCCGCGCGCCCTCTTTCGCCAGGCGCGAAATGGCCGGTTCGATTTCTTCCGGGCGCGCCACCTCGGCAAAGCGCGCTTCAACCGAGCGTTGCGCTACCGAGCGGTGCGCAGCTTGCATGAACGCCGCACGATACATGTGGCCGGAATCGGTTAAGAACCCGATACGCTTGAGCTTTGGCACGGCCGCGAGCAATAGCTCTAGGCTCTTCTCAGAAATATCAGTCGCGACATTGCTCAGCCCGGTGATCAAGCCGCCAGGCTGCGCGAGACTTGTCGCGAACCCTGCGGCCACGGGGTCGGCGCCATCGGCAAGTACAATCGGGATCGTGGGTGCGGCACTCTTCGCGGCGGCGACCGACTGGGACGGTGCCGCAACGATGAGCGTCGGCTTCCTTGCCGCAAGATCTTCGGCCAACGGGCCTAGCCGGTCATACTGGCCGTCCGCCCAGCGCTCTTCGATCAAGATTTGCGAACCGTCCTTCCAGCCAAGCGCCTCAAGCCCCTCCTTGAATGCGGCGAGGTAGTGCCCGCCAGATTCGCGCGACTGCACAAGCAGCCAGCCAATTAGTATAGCGGGCTGCTTTGGCTGCGCACAAACCGCTCCAGCTCTTGCGAGTGTGAGCCACGCGCCGGCGGCCAACAACAATACACGTCGCATTGAGCGGCGTGGCTCGTCCGCGCCAGGCGCGATGACCGGTTTGCGGCGACGGTTCATTCCCCTCCCTTGGTAGGGACACATTATGCTCGCTTACGTAGAGGGTAGCAGACCGGCCAGCATCGGTATTTCAAGAACACCAAAGCCCACTCTCGACCCGCAGCGGAAGTAGACTTGTTCGAAAAGCGGTCCCTCAACGTCAGACGAACAATATCCATTTGCACGGCGCATTCATGAGTTCTCTAATTGAAGGGAAACGCGATGATGGCCTTTGCAACCCATTTGTCGCCTGCATTTTCAAAACCACGTCCGATACCGAAATTGATGTCGAAGCCCTTGAATTCGATATCGGCCACCGCGTAGAGGTAATGTCCGCGCTCGGCAACGGGTATGCGGTGGTGGATCGGGCCGTATTCTCCGTAGTATTCGAGTCCTACGTGAACGCCTTCACCGGCTTTGCGCGTTACCTTCAGCGCCGGCTCGAATTTCGGCTCGCGGCTTACATTGCTGGAAAGGTCCATGTCGAGGATAGGATTGAAGCTGACCAGCCACTTATCGTTGCGAAAACCGATGATCGGCCGCAGTTCGAGTCCTGCGCGGCTTTCCGATACACGCCGTGCTGAATAGCCCAGCTCGGTGTTCAGCCCCCAAAAAAGGCGCGCGCCGTCTTCGCGCGGAGCAATGTATTTCAGACGGAAGCGCATGCCGTTTCCGTAGAGATTGCCGTCTGAACTCATCGCCGCAGGCAGATAGAGCCCGGCCTCCAGAGACTTCGTAAGACCGTAGGAGAATTCCGGGGTGACCTGAAGGCGGTGTTGGGACTTCATTTCACCCTCGTAGGAGGGTTCGGTTGCACCTTTCAATACGTAGTTGACGTGCAGCTCCAGGCCAAACTTTCCTGGATCATCCAACTCCTCGGTATAGACTTGGATTTCGTCTGGTGCGGCAAAAGCGCAGGTGCCGGCCAAGCTGAGAACGGCCGCTGCAACCACGCTGGTGATGTATCTAACGACACGCATTCTGGTCTCCTTTGTCTCGAAACATTGATATACGAATGAGAACCATTCTCATATAAAGACCCTAACTCTGCAAGCTCTTTTTGCGGTGCGGCATCAATAGCGACGCCGCAAAAGCCCCCATTTGTGTCGCACCGCGATGCCGGACAGATCCGCTTGACTTGGCCTGAGATTTGATGCAATGATGCGAATCATTCTCATCTAGAAGCCCAGGAATCCATGACACCCACCGCGAATATCTCGACGCTCAACCGGCTCGATCCGGGAGATTGCGGAACCATATTGGCCCTCGACGCGGGCGAAGAGCTCTACCAGCGCCTCGTGGCGCTCGGCCTTCGCATCGGCAATAGCGTTCGAATGTTGCGTCGCGCCCGGTTTGGTGGGCCGCTGCATATCCGGGTCGGCACCACTGAACTGATGCTCCGAGTCCGCGAGGCGCGCTGCATCCGCATTGCGCACGACACCGCGACCGACCCTTCTGTCTGATCGCGATGAAGCGGATCGCGATGATCGGTATGCCCAATACGGGCAAATCGACCTTGTTCAACCGCCTTACCGGCGCACACGCCAAAGTCGGAAACTGGCCGGGGCTGACCGTCGATTTACTCAGCGCGCGGCTCATCATCGGCGACCAGGTTATACAGCTTGTCGATCTGCCCGGAATCTACGATCTGAACGGATATTCCGAGGACGAGAAGGTCGTCACCACTTTCCTCGCGCAAAATCACATAGACCTCGCGCTCGTCGTACTCAATGCATCCCAAATCGACCGTCAATTGGCGCTGCTCGGACAGATCATGCGGCTGGGCCTTCCGATCGTGCTTGTGCTCAACATGGTGGACGAGGCAGCCGCGCTCGGAATTACCATTGACGCCGGTGGACTCAGTGCAAAACTCGGTATTCCAGTCTGCCTGTTGTCCGCGAAATACGGCCAGGGGGTGGAGCAGCTTCAACCGGTAATGCGGGGGGTACTCGGCAAGAAACCTACCGCTCGTGCGACTGGTGTGGGTGCGGTCAGCCTCGATGAGCGTCAGCTCGAAGCGTGCGTGAAATCGTGTGTGTCTGTTCCGGCGCAAGCCTCCCATGCCCTGACCGAGAAGATCGACCGGATCTTGTTGCATCCGTGGCTGGGTTTGCCGATCTTCTTCGGCGTGATGTTCTTGCTATTCGAGGTTGTCTTTGTTCTTGGAAAGCCGATTCAGGACGCCATGGCCTGGGGCTTCACCGCGGTTCGCTCCGAGGCGCTCGAACCTGCGCTGGCCGGACTGCCGATCGTACTCAAGGGGCTGATGCTCGACGGGGTATACAACGGTCTGAGCACGGTGGCGAGTTTTGTCCCGATCATCGTGTTGTTCTTCCTGTGCATGGGCATCGTCGAGGACGCCGGCTATCTGTCCCGCGCAGCCTTCCTGATGGATGCATTGATGGCCCGCTTCGGACTCGATGGGCGCAGTTTCGTCATGGTGCTGATGGGCTTCGGCTGCAACGTGCCGGCGCTCATGGGTACCCGCGTAATCCGCTCGCGCGGACTGCGTCTGCTCACGATGCTGGTCATTCCGCTTTCTCTGTGTTCGGCGCGGATGCAGGTGTTCGTGTTCTTCATCGCCGCGCTGTTCTCCGCCGAAGCGGCGCCGCTGGTGCTGTTCTCGCTCTATGTGATGAGCATTCTCACAGCAATGCTCACCTCGCTCCTGTTCAAGAGGCGCTACATAAACACCGACCCCTTTGTCCTGGAGATGCCGCCGTACCGATTCCCGACGCTACGCCAAATCATCCTTCGCGGCTGGCATGAGGTCGGACACTTCATGCGGCGTGCCACACGCTTTATCGTAGCGGGCGTCGTGCTCGTCTGGCTCCTGACGAATTTTCCTCAGGGAGCAACGCCCGGTGGCGTGGATACCTGGGCAGGGCAAATCGGAGCCCTGCTCAATCCGGTGCTCAGCCCGTTGGGTATCGATCCGAAGCTAACGATCGCGCTCATTTTCGGCTTCGTTGCGAAAGAGATCGTGATCGGCTCGCTCGCCGTGATCTATAACATGGAAGGAAGTGCACTGGTAAGCACGATTGCGCATCAGATCGACTGGATCCAAGCCTACAGCTTCATGTTGTTCACGTTGATCTACACGCCCTGCCTGTCGACCATCGCCACCATACGCACTGAGTCCAAGAGTAAGGCGTTCAGTGCACTCGCGATCGTGTGGCCGCTCGGCCTTGCATGGATCGTAAGCTTTTTGTTCTATCAGATCGCTCGCCATCTGGCGGCGTGACGACGCCCGGACGTCAGGTCCACTTCCAGCCTACTGCGCCGATTAATTACAAGACTTACCGCGTCCGTTATCGACCTAATTGCGATTTCTCCCTAGAGGAAAATATGAAAGACTTGGAATGGAAGGACGAATACTCGCTTGGCATACCGGCGATAGATCTTCAGCACAAGCGCATATTTGACTGCCTTCTAAGAGTGGCGCACGGCGCGACCGATGACGATAGATTGCGTGCCGAAGCTGAAATCATCAAACTCCTCCGCTTACTTCAGGAGCATTTCATGCTTGAAGAAAGTATGATGCAAAAACTCCACTACCCTGACCTTAAGCAGCATATTAAAGAACATCGCCAGTTTCATTCTGATGTGCACCATCTGGCGCAAACATCCCTCATGAAAAAGAGAGGCGTGCCGCGTGAAGCGATCAAGATTGCTCATAAGTGGCTGACGGAACACCTGACGGTACGTGATAGGCACTACGTGGATTTCTTTTCGAACGCAAACCACAAGAATGCAGGTAAGAAACGGGGCGCGAAGTAAGGCGCGTCGAGACTGACGCCGTAGCAAACGCGCCTAACCGCGATCCGAATTCCTCGGACTTCCCTTCCGGACAATTCTCCGGCCGGAAGCGACTCGAAATCATTCACGAGCGACCGCTCTGGCGAACAAACGTGGGGGTCCGGTTTTGGCCG
>QYQC01000196.1 GCA_007280315.1 Betaproteobacteria bacterium
AACATGTCGCCGCCGCTGTCGATGAAGCAGCACTGGTTCGCGGCACACACGGCCTACACCATGGCCAAGTACGGCATGAGCATGTGCACGCTCGGCCAATCGGCGGAGTTCAAGAAATACGGCATAGGCGTGAACAGCCTGTGGCCGCGCACCGCCATCGCAACTGCCGCGCTGCAGATGATCCCAGGGGTGAATCTGGACCTGTGCCGCAAGCCGGAGATCCTTGCGGATGCGGCGTATTTCATCCTCACCTCGCCGAGTTCGAACAGCGGCAATTTCTACATCGACGACGAACTGCTGGCATCGCACGGGGTCACGGACCTCGATCAATATTCGGTCAAGCCGGGAACCAAGCATTTCATTCCGGATTTCTTCGTCGACTGACGCGGTTGCCAGGCGATGCGACTCAACGAAGAAGAACAGATGATCCTGGCCGGCAAGTCCGGCCCGGTTCCGCAGCAGGCGCTGAAGCACCAGATGCTGGTAGGCGATTTTTTCGGCGCCGAGGATTTCGTCGCGGTGACTCAGGCGCACATCATGGCCGACACCGAAAGCCTGGGCGAGGCCGGCGTGGGCTGGCTGGAGGGCCTGGCCGCAACCGCCGAGGGGCAACGGCGGGTGCGCATTCCCACGATTACCGATCCGCGCGGCACCGATTTTTCCAAGGCGGAATTTCTGGGGCAGACCGCTGCGATGATCGATCTGGAACGGCGCGCCATTGCCGCGTTCGTAAAACTCGGCGTGGTGATGACCGATACCTGCATCAACTACCAGACGATACAGGCGCCCACGCGCAACGAGCACGTCGCTTTCGGCGACACCGGCGTGGTCATCTATTCCAACAGCGTTTGCGGCGCACGCTCGAATTTCGAGGGCGGGCCGTCGGCTCTGGCAGCCGGTCTGACCGGACGCACACCGCGCTATGGTTTTCACCTTCCCGAACAACGCCGGGCAACGCTGCGCCTGCGCGTGGATTTCACACCCCGCTCGCTCAACGAGTGGGGCGCTCTGGGCGGGGTCATCGGACGCATTGCGGGGAATTACTGGGCGGTGCCGGTGATCGAAGGCATCGAAGCGCCGCCCGGATCGGATCAATTCAAGCATTTCGGTGCGGCGATGGCGAGTTTCGGCTCGATCGCGCTGTTTCACCTGGTCGGCCACACGCCGGAAGCCGGCAAGCTCACTAACGTTGCGCCTGCCGGCTTGATCAGCCGGCGGATTGCACGCGCCGACATCGATGCGTTGCAGCAGTCCTATCGCAAGGATGACAGGGTCGATGTCGTCGTCTTTTCGGCGCCGCAGCTGAGCCTGTTCGAACTGCGCGAACTGGCTGGACTCTGCGCCGGGCGGCGTTTTGCGGTGCCGCTGCTGGCAGTGACCAGCCCGCAGGTCAAGCCGGACTGTGATCGCATGGGCTACACCGCAAGCATCGAGGATGCCGGCGGGACCGTATTGTCGGGTATGTGCTTTTATCAATCCTACGCGAGGGAAATCGCGGAGGCCAAAGGCTGGAAGCGCCTGGCGACCAACAGCGCCAAGCTGGTCAACATACTGGGCGGCTACGGCTATCAACCCATGTTGGCTTCGATGGAAGGTTGCGTCGATGCCGCAGTGAGCGGGAGACTGGCATGAGTTCGGATGCCAGGGTCTATCGGTCACGCCAGGCAATGGGACGCAGCGTGCGTGGTCTAGCGCTGGTGGCGCACGACGGCTTTTCGGCGCGCTATGACCTCGACCGCATCGCCGGAATATTCTCGCGGCCCGCACACAAACTGGCCGGTCAGTCGTACGTGGGCAGGATACTGGTGCTCGATACCGCGAAAGGCGGCGTGGCCACGGCATGGATGCTGCACGAGATGAAGGCGCGGGGCGTGGTGCCGCTGGCGCTGGTGTTCAATTCGGTGAACCCGATACTGGCGCAGGGCGCCGCGCTGGGCGACGTTCCCATGCTCGCGGGGTTTGACGAAAACATCACGGCCGCGATTCCCAATGGCGCCGAAGTGGAAATCGATCCGGTGCGGCACACGCTCACGCTGCTGGATCAGGGCCCGGTGCGATAGCGCGCGAGCCTGCTGGTTTCGCGGTACTGTTGACTCTCCAATCGAAAGCTGGTTCCACAGTGAAGACATTGACGATTGGTAGGATAGCTAGGTTCGCGCTCGCGTGCCTTGCGCTTGGTTTAAGTGCCGACGCGAACGCCCAGGGCTACCTGGGCAAGCTTCTGGATGATTTCAACGAGGTGAAAGCGCTAAGCCAGCGTAGGCAGCGCTTCGAATACGAAAACGACGTAATCTTTAACACGGACCGGAACTATACCGACGGTGTGCGCTACGGCTTCAAATACCTCGGGCTGAGGCAGTACCGCAAGAATCCGGACGCGGCCGAAGGTTTCCTGCCAGGGTTCAACCTCGATCCGGTGAGTTCGCAGGAGTGCGCGGACGGAACATTGTGCTACTACAAGAGTTACACGTTCTACTTCGGTCACAGCATGTACACGCCGAGCAACATCAGGCTGCCTCCGGAGCAGATTCCGCCGGGCGACCGGCCCTACGCGGCCTGGGCGTATTTCGGTTTCTATCGGGAATTGTTCGCCAGCGACGGCCGCTACTGGCGCTACGGCCTGGACCTGGGTTGCATCGGGCCCTGCGCTCAGGGCGAGCAGTTGCAGACCTTCATCCACCGCAACGTCACCCATTCACCCATCCCGCAGGGGTGGAGTGCCCAGATACGCAACGAACCCGGCGTGGTATTTCGCTACGAATATGTGCCCGGTTCCTGGAAACTTCTGCCTTATCTCGAGGTGACGCCGCATTTTCAATTTGGCGCCGGTAATCTCCAGGTCTACGCCGGGACCGGCGCCACCATGCGCCTGGGTAAATTTCGCAGCAACTACCTCACGCAATGGCACAGCAATCACCCGCTGGAGGCGCTGGCGGCGGCGGAGGGCGTGAAATCGGATGCCGGCTGGCAGTTCTGGCAGCGCAGGGACGAATACGATCTGTACTGGTTCGTGCGGTTGCACGGCGACGCGGTGGCCTATAACGCGCTGCAGCAAGGCGGGATGTTCAATCGTTCCAGCCCCTACATCGGGCAGGCGCGGCCGTTCATCGTCGAGGGCGAGAGCGGCATCGCTTTACATCACAGCGATTTCTCGCTGAGTGTCAGCATCATTCGGCGCAACTACACCGATGTACTGCGCCTGTGGAATCCGCGCAGCGATAAATTCGGCCGCCTGGTGCTGGAGTGGGCGTTCTGACGGGTCGTCGGATAAAACTCACATATTCGGATAATTCGGGCCACCACCACCCTCGGGCACGACCCAATTGATATTCTGCGTCGGGTCCTTGATGTCGCAGGTTTTGCAGTGCACGCAGTTCGCGGCGTTGATCTGCAAGCGGTCGCTGCCGTCCTCATTTTTCAGGAATTCGTATACGCCTGCAGGGCAGAAGCGTTGTTCCGGCCCGGCGTAGAGCGCCAGATTGACGTTTACCGGAACCGCGGCGTCCTGCAGCGTCAGGTGGCAGAGCTGGTTTTCCTCGTGATTCACGTTCGAAAGCGATAACGAATCCAGCTTGTCGAACGTAAGCTTGCCGTCAGGCTTGGGATAGGCGATCGGCTGGCAGTCCGCAGCCTTCTTCAGCGCGCTGTGGTCGTCGTGGTTATGCAGCGTCCACGGCGCCTTGCCGAGGAATATGAAGGTATCGAGCGCCGAGTACATCAGGCCGCCCCAGAATCCCCAGCGGAACGATGGGCGGATGTTGCGCACCCGGTATAGCTCGTCCCAGATCCAGGAACTGCGTATTTTCTCCGGGTAGCTTGTGACTTCCTTCACCGCTTCCTGTCCAAGCGCGTCGTAGACGGCCTCGGCCGCGGTCATGCCCGATTTCATCGAGGTGTGTATACCCTTGATCTTGGCGTTGTTGAGAAATCCGGCGGTATCGCCGACCAGCATCCCGCCGGGGAAGGTAAGTTTGGGCAGCGACTGAAAACCGCCTTCGCTGATTGCCCGCGCGCCGTAGGCGATGCGCCGTCCGTCTTCGAAAAAGCCGCGAATCGCCGGGTGCGTCTTGAAGCGCTGGAATTCGTCATAGGGGCTCATCCACGGATTCTGATAATCGAGGCCGACGACGAAGCCCACCGCGACCTGATTATTTTCCAGATGGTAGAGAAACGACCCGCCATAGGTCTGCCGGTCGACCGGCCAGCCGGTGGTATGGATGACCAGCCCCGCCTGATGGCGCTCGGGCTTTACCTCCCACAGTTCCTTGATGCCGATGCCGTAGGCCTGCGGATCGACGCCTTCGCGCAGCTTGAATTTCTGCATCAGCGCCTTGGTGAGCGACCCGCGGCAGCCTTCGGCGAAAATCGTCTGCTTCGCGTGCAGTTCCATGCCGAGCTGGTAGTTCTCGGTATGTTTGCCGTCCTTGCCTACGCCGAGGTCCCCCGTGGCCACGCCCTTGACCGAACCGTCTTCGTGGTAGAGCACCTCGGCCGCGGCGAAGCCGGGGTAGATCTCGACGCCAAGGCCTTCGGCCTGTTGTCCCAGCCAGCGGCACAGATTGCCCAGGCTGATGATGTAATTGCCGTGGTTGTTCATCTGCGGCGGCGTGGGCAGTCTGATCGCCCGCGTTTCGGTCAGGAACAGGAAGCGATCATCGCCAGCCGGTGTGTTGAGCGGGGCGCCGAGCGCTTTCCAGTCGGGCAGGAGCTCGTCGAGCGCGCGCGGTTCGAGCACCGCGCCCGAGAGGATGTGGGCGCCGATCTCCGAGCCTTTCTCGATCAGACAGACCGTGATCTCGCGGCCTTTTTCCGCCGCGAGCTGCTTCAGGCGTATGGCGGCGGCCAGACCCGAGGGCCCGCCGCCCACGATCACCACATCGTATTCCATCGATTCGCGTTGCATATTGACCCCCAAGATTATCGGCCGCGCTGCTGCGCGTTCAGCGGAACGGCGACGCCGCCTCCGCTGCAACAAGAGCGGTCGAATGTGCCCATTCGAACGCAGGAGAATTATAATGCGACTCTTCCTCCTCCGACACTCCTGCGATGACCATAGTGAAGCGCAAGCTGGTGCATACCGAAGTCATGTCGATCCGCTGGGGTGACATGGACGCCATGGGTCACGTCAACAACACGATCTATTTCCGCTACATGGAGCAGGCGCGCATCTCCTGGTTCGAGGCCATCGGCGCGCGCTCCGCGGTCAAAGGGCAGGGGCCGGTAATCGTCAATGCCAGCTGCACTTTCATCAAGCAGCTGGTCTATCCGGGCGAGGTCGAAATCAAGACCTATGTCGGTACCATCGGACGCAGCAGCCTGGAGACCTATCTGGAGCTGCGACCGAGCTACGATGCCGCCAAAATCTACGCCGAAGGCGCGGCCAAGGTGGTGTGGGTGGATTACGCAAAGGAAAAATCGGTGCCGTTGCCCGATGCCATCCGCCACCTGATCGAACACTGAACCATGAAGGTTGAACAGCCGCTGTGGGAGCCGAGCCAGGCGCGCATCGTCGGCGCCAATGTCACCGCGTTCGCGCGCGCGGCGATCCGCGAATGGGGATTGGGGTTGAATACCTATCCGGAGTTCTACCGGTGGTCGGTGGATCAGCCCGAGCAATTCTGGCAGTCGCTGTGGCAGTACGCCGGGGTTAAGGCCAGTACGCGCGGTAAGCGCGTATTGCTGCACGGCGATCGCATGCCCGGAGCGAAATGGTTTCCCGACGCCCGTCTCAATTTCGCCGAAAACCTGCTGCGCCGGCGCGACCAGGCGGATGCGATGGTGTTTTGGGGCGAAGACAAGGTGCAGCGCCGTTTATCGCACGGACAGCTGCATGCCAGCGTATCGCGCCTGGCGCAGGCGCTGCGCGCGGCCGGCGTGCAGGCCGGAGACCGCGTCGCCGGCTACCTGCCAAACCTGCCCGAGACGGCGATGGCGATGCTGGCCAGCGCCAGCATCGGCGCCATCTGGTCGTCCTGCTCCCCCGATTTCGGCGTGCAGGGCGTGCTCGACCGCTTCGGCCAGATCGAACCCAAGGTGCTGTTCGCGGCGGACGGCTACTGGTACAACGGCAAGGCGATCGACTCGCGTGCCAAGGTGGAGGAGATCGCGCGTCAGCTGCACACGCTGACGCGGGTGGTGGTGGTGCATTATCTCGCCGATCACGCCGACCTGTCCGGCATACCGAACGCCGAGCGCATGGCCGATTTTGTCGCGCCCTACACGTCGCGCGAAATCGATTTTGCACAGCTGCCGTTCGACCACCCGCTGTACATCATGTATTCATCCGGCACCACCGGCGTGCCCAAGTGCATCGTGCACGGCGCCGGCGGCACATTGCTGCAGCACCTGAAGGAGCATCAGCTGCATGTCGACGTCAAACCCGGGGACCGGCTGTTCTACTTCACCACCTGCGGCTGGATGATGTGGAACTGGCTCGCATCGGGACTGGCCTCCGGCGCCGCGCTGCTGTTGTACGACGGCTCACCCTTCATCCGGCGCGGCGCGATTCTGTTCGATTTTGCAGAAGCCGAGGGCATGACCCACTTCGGCACCTCGGCCAAATTCATCGACGCCATCGCCAAGATCAAGCTCAAGCCGCGCGCGACCCATGACCTGGCGAAACTGCGTGCCATCCTGTCCACCGGCTCGCCGCTCGCTCCGGAGAGCTTCGATTACGTCTACCGCGAGATCAAGACCGACGTTTGCCTGTCGTCGATTTCCGGCGGTACCGATATCGTGTCGTGCTTCGTGCTGGGCAGTCCGGTGCTGCCAGTCTATCGCGGTGAAATCCAGTGCCGCGGCCTGGGGATGAAGGTCGAGGTGTATGACGAGGCGGGCAGACCGGTAGCGGGGAAGAAGGGCGAACTCGTTTGCACCCGGCCGTTTCCGGCGATGCCGATCGGATTCTGGAACGATGCGGACGGCGCGCGCTACCACGATGCGTACTTTGCCAAATACCCAGGCGTCTGGTGCCATGGCGATTACGTCGAACTGACCGCGCGCGGCGGTATGATCATTTACGGCCGCTCCGACGCGGTGCTCAATCCGGGCGGCGTGCGCATCGGTACGGCCGAGATCTACCGCCAGGTGGAGCAATTGGAGGAAGTGCTGGAGTCGCTGGTGATCGGCCAGGACTGGAACAAGGATGTACGCGTGGTCCTGTTCGTCAAGCTACGCGAGGGGCTGGCGCTGCACGACGCGCTGATCGATAAAATCAAAAACCGGATCCGCGCCAATACCACGCCGCGCCACGTGCCTGACAAGGTGCTGCAGGTGGCGGACATCCCGCGCACCAAAAGCGGCAAAATTGTCGAGCTGGCGGTGCGTAGCGTGGTGCACGGTAAGCCCGTAAACAACGCGGAAGCCCTGGCCAACCCGGAAGCGCTGGCGCACTACGCCAATCGGGTCGAGCTACAGAGCTGACCGCGGGGCGACTTCGATTTGAGCGTCCGGTTCCGCAATAGCTGGCCGGCGCTTTGCGATAAGACGGTAGTCATGCCCTGCGCAGGGCCGCGGTCAGGCCGATTTGGCCTTGAGCGCGCGCAGGTTCGGAAGCAGTGCGGGCATATCGCTGCGGATGATGCTCCACAGCGTGTCGTTGTCGATGCCAAGATAACCGTGGATCAGCCGGTTGCGCGTGGCGATGACGAGTCGCCACGGAATCCCGGTATTCGCAGCGCGCACGGCACCCGGAACATGGGCGGCCGCCTCGCCGATCAATTCCAGGTTGCGTAGAGTGGCGTCGTAGTTAAGACCGCTTGCAACAAAAGCCGGCTGATCGAGTCCGTCGGTATAGGCGACAACCTTCTCCGCGAAGCCGATCATGTCGTCAACGTAAAACCGCCATTCTCGCTGAGTGGAATCAGACATGAACCGCTTCTTTTTCGACGAATGGGCGCAATTCCGCGCGCAGGGCTTTTTCAGTCACCAAATCTATTGCGCAGCCGAACAGATCTTCGAGATAAAACTGGACGCCGAAGTACCGATCGGAGGTAGCCGGGCCGTCGAAGGCGATCAAGATGTCGAGGTCACTGTCGCTGCGCGCGGCGTCGCGCGCGGTGGATCCGAACAGGGCTAGACGCGTTACTCCGTAACGGGCCGCAACAATGGGTTTGCTCTGGGCAAGTAGTTCAAGGGCGCGTGAGCGATTCACTAGCGTCTCCATTCTGGAATCAGATCGATCTTCAAGGCGTACGATCCGTACAAGCGTCACGTCAATGGTACAGCCTTCGGTTATACGTCGGCAATCTACAGTGCACGGCCGGGCGGCAATCAACGCGGAAGCCCTGGCCAACCCCGAGGCGTTGAACCACGTTGCCAACCGGGCGGAGTTGCTTGACTGACCCGTTGACGGCCCCCCGGCCTGAGCGGTTCGTTACCTCGTAACCAGGCCGCATCGGCGCCGCGCGCTGCCCCAGAACGGAAAGGTCTTCCAGTCCGGGCTTTATTGGAATACACTTTTATGCAGTGTGTTTCGCGTTTGAGGGGCAGTGGCCCGCAAAACCGGGGCCGGCCAGGACCTTAGCGTTAACTCAGGATGAAATGCCATGGGCAAACATAAGAAGGCCAAAACCGAGAAACCCGCAGGCGGGAATAAAAAAAAGGCGGCTAAGCTGAAGCTGGGCACAGAGGTGCCCGAGATGATCGTGCCGAGTCCGCTCGCCGATCCCAAGGCAAAGAAGAAGGACCGCAATAAATTCTACGAGCGCGAGCTGCGCCGCCTGCATATCGAACTGGTAAAACTGCAGGAGTGGGTCAAACACGAGGGGCGCAAGGTGGTGCTGCTGTTCGAGGGCCGCGACGCCGCGGGCAAGGGCGGCGTGATCAAGCGCATCGTCGAACCGCTCAATCCCCGCGCCTGCCGCGTGGTCGCCCTCGGCACGCCGACCGAGCGGCAGAAAACGCAATGGTATTTTCAACGCTACACCGCGGAACTGCCGGCGGCAGGCGAGATGACGCTGTTCGACCGCTCCTGGTACAACCGTGCCGGTGTCGAGCGCGTAATGGGATTCTGCACGGAAGCCGAATATTGGGAGTTCGTGCGCTCCTGTCCGGCGTTCGAGCGCATGCTGGTGCGCTCCGGGGTCACCCTGGTGAAATACTGGTTTTCGGTCAGCGACAAGGAACAGGAAGTCCGTTTCAAATCCAGGGTCGAGGATCCGACCAAGCGCTGGAAGCTGTCGCCGATGGACATGGAATCACGCAACCGCTGGCAGGCCTACTCGCGTGCCAAGGACGACATGCTGGTCCACACCGATATCGATCAGGCAAGGTGGTACGTGGTCAATTCGGACGACAAGAAGCGCGCCCACCTCAACACCATTGCTCACTTGTTGAGTCTCTTGCCGTATAAGGACGTGGTGCCGAAGAAAATGAAACTGCCCAAGCGCAAGCCCGAATTGCGCGAAGGCTATGCGCGCCCGCCGCTGGAAATCCAGAACTTCGTCCCCGAGATTTATTAGGCTTATCAGGAGGCAATCACCGTGACTGACAATGCCCCGATATTCACCGTTACCATCGATGCCAAGGGCGTCGCATTGCACAAAATAGAGCCCGGACGCGCCGGCTACAGCAAAGCCGCCAAAGGCATCATCCTGCGCCAGCGCGACGCCATCGAGCGCCACCAGAAACTGAAGGCGGCCGGCGAGGGCTATTACGGCACCTACTGCTTCCAGTTCCTCGACACCGCCAGGACCTTCGCCATGCTGCGCCTGCGCGCGATGGATCAGGAACTTCAAGACAACCTGGACCGGATTCAGGCCTACGACGGCGGCGCGAAATAGCGCGAGGCTAAGCGCGGCCGCTTATCCTAGCGGTGTCTCGGAGAGTGACGAGACCAGCGTCGATAGCGCGCCCTTTTTTCTCTGCTTCGATCAGTAGCGCAGTATGCTTTCGCGCAATTACATTGAGTGCCGCCCGGTTTTGCTGTAACATCCGTTATCCCATCTCTCGAATCTGAGATGACCAAATATGTGTTCGTTACCGGCGGTGTAGTTTCCTCTCTTGGGAAGGGGATAGCCGCCGCCTCCCTCGCCGCCATCCTCGAATCGCGCGGCATCAAAGTCACCAACATCAAGCTGGATCCGTACATCAACGTCGATCCGGGGACGATGAGTCCGTTCCAGCATGGCGAGGTATTTGTCACCGAGGACGGCGCCGAAACCGACCTCGATCTGGGGCATTACGAGCGTTTTAGTTCGACGCGGATGAGGAAGAGCAACAACTTTACCACCGGCCAGATCTACGAGTCGGTGATCAAGAAGGAGCGCCGCGGCGAATATCTGGGCCGGACGGTGCAGGTAATTCCGCACATCACCGACGAAATTAAACGCCGCGTTTTTGAATTGGGTGACACAGGAAATTTTGATATTGTAATTACCGAACTCGGCGGAACCG
>QYQC01000104.1 GCA_007280315.1 Betaproteobacteria bacterium
ACGCCGGAGGAGAGCAGTTCCTCGTAGCCCGATTCGCGCAGCACTTTCTGGATCAGCGAATACAACTCCTCCACCCGCGGCTCGATCACTTCGGCCAGCGTCTGGCGCGAAAGCTGGCGCGACCCGCGATCGCCGATACCGGGCACCTCCACCGTTTCCGCCGGGTCGGCGAGCTGGCGCAGCGCGCAGCCGCTGCGAATTTTTATTTCCTCGGCCTCGGCGGTGGGCGTGCGCAACGCCATCGCGATATCGTTGGTAATTTGGTCGCCGGCGATCGGGATTACGGCGGTATGCCGGATCGCGCCTTCGCGAAAAATGGCGATGTCGGTAGTGCCGCCGCCGATATCCACCAGGCACACGCCCAGTTCCTTCTCGTCCTCGGTGAGGACCGCGATCGATGACGCCAGCGGCTGCAGGATCAGATCGTTCACTTCCAGGCCGCAGCGGCGCACGCACTTGACGATGTTCTGCGCCGCCGACACCGCGCCGGTGACGATGTGCACCTCCACTTCCAGGCGCACGCCGCTCATGCCCAGCGGCTCGCGCACGCCGTCCTGACCGTCGACGATGAACTGCTGCGTGAGAATGTGCAGAATCTGCTGGTCCGTTGGAATCGGCAAAGCGCGCGCGGTCTCGATCACGCGCTGCACGTCGAGCGCCGACACCTCCTTATCCTTGATCGCGACCATGCCGCGGGAATTGAAGCTCTTGATGTGGCTGCCGGCGATGCCGGTGAACACGCGGCTGATCTTGCAATCGGCCATCAGCTCGGCTTCCTCCAGCGCGCGCTGGATCGCGCTGACCGTGGCTTCGATGTTGACCACCACGCCTTTTTTCAGGCCCCTGGATTCGTGACCGCCCATGCCGATGATGTTCAGCCGGTTATCCGGCAGCAGTTCGGCTACGATCGCCACCACCTTGGAAGTGCCGATATCCAGGCCGACGACGAGGTTCTTGCTTTCCTTACTCATGCCTTCTCCCTGCTGCCGACCTTGCGTTTGCTGGTATCTGGCGCCGCGCCCGGATGCAGTATCTCCGGCACGCGCAGCGCAAAGCCGCTGGGATAGCGCAGATCGACGTATTCGAGCCTGCGCTTGAGCGTCCCGAGCGTTTGCGCGTAGTGGGAGACAAAACGTGCAAGCCGCTGCGCTACGGGTTCCTTCAGCTGATCGCTGCCCAGGTCCAGCGTGAGCCCGTTCGAAAGCCGCAGTTGCCAGGCATAGCGCGGCGACAGCAGCACCTGCTTCGGCTCAAATTGCAGCGGCGCCAGGGTCTGGCGAAATGCCGCGTAGCGACGCGTCACTTCCGCGGCGCTGCCGCTTGGGCCGGCGAACAGCGGCAGTTGAGAGGCGTCGGCGAGTTCCCCCGCGAACACCTCGCCATGGGTGTTGACCAGGCGCCTTGCCGGCGCATCGACGCCCCAGCGCGCCAGTGCAACGTGCTCCTCGATCGACACCTGGATGCGATCGGGCCACTGGCGTCGCACCTCGACTTTGCGCACCCAGGGCAGGGACTCGAAAGCGCGCCGCACCGCATCCAGATCGACGCTGATAAACGTGCCTGCTGCAGATGCGTTTGCCGCGCCCTGCGCCTGTTCGCGCGTAACGTGCGTGACGTCGCCTTGCAGCGCGAGATGGCGCAGCGGCAGCAGCTGCGAATGCATCAGCGTGTACCCCCCGGCATAGATCACGGCGGCGGCAACAAGCGCGTAGAGCGCGTTGGCGCAGCCGTTGAGCATGTCGGCGTCATCCCACATGCGACAGCTCCAGAATGCGCAGCACCAGATCTTCGAATGACAGGCCGGCGTGGCGCGCCGCCATCGGCACCAGCGAATGGTCGGTCATGCCGGGCGACGTATTGGCCTCGATGAACCAGGGAGTTCCGGCCGAATCCAGCATCAGATCGACGCGCCCCCAGCCGCTGCAGCCAAGCGTTGCGAACGCGGCCAGCACCTGCTGCCGCAGAACCGCCTCCGCGCCCGCGGCGAGGCCGCAGGGAATGATGTAGCGCGTGTCGCTCGCTTCGTATTTGGCCGCATAGTCGTAGAATTCGCGCGGCGTCTCCAGTTTGATCAGCGGCAGCGCATCGCTTCCGAGCACCGCGGCGGTGAGCTCGATACCGTCGATGAACTGCTCGGCCAGCACCACGCTGTCGTAGTTGGCCGCCAGGGTATAGGCCTCCTCCAGGTCGCCCGCCGCGCGCACCTTGCTCATGCCGATGCTCGAACCCTCGTTGGCGGGTTTGATCATCAGCGGCAGCGCGAGACGCGATACCACCGCGGCGAAATCGCTCGATGCGGTAAGCAGCTCGTAGCGCGGGGTGGGGATGCCTGCTGCCTGCCACACCAGTTTGGCACGCCACTTGTCCATGGCAAGCGCACTCGCCAGCACGCCCGAACCGGTGTAGGGAATGCCGAGCAACTCCAGCACCCCCTGGATGGTGCCGTCCTCGCCGTAGCGGCCGTGCAGCGCGATGAACACGCGGTCGAATTTTTCCGCGATCAGCGCCGCCAGGTCGCGCTGCTTCGGATCGAACGGATGGGCATCGACGCCGGCGTTGCGCAAAGCGTTCAGCACCATGGCGCCGCTCCTGAGCGACACCGCGCGCTCGGCCGAGCGCCCGCCGAGCAAAACCGCGACCTTGCCAAAGTCCCTGACGTTCATTTTTTTTCGCCCACGATGCGCACTTCGGTAATGAGTTCGACGCCGTGCCGCGCCAGCACGGTTTCACGCACATGAGCGATCAGGTATTCGATGTCCGCCGCACTTCCCCGGCCGCCGGCATTGACGATGAAGTTGGCGTGCTTTTCCGACACGCACGCGCCACCGACGGCGTAGCCCTTCAGGCCGCAGGCCTCGATCAGGCGCGCGGCGTAATCGCCCGGCGGATTGCGGAACACGGAGCCCGCATTGGGCAGCGCCAGCGGCTGCGCGTCGATGCGCCGCTGCAGCAACTCCTTGATCCGGCCGAGCGCGACTGCGCGCTCGCCGCGCTCGAAACGGAACCAGGCGGCGGCGAACCACTCGTCGGTGCCAAGCGCAACATGCCTGAGCACGACATGGCGGTAGGCGACGTCGAATTCCTCGGGGCCGCGCTGGCGCAGTTCGCCGTCGCGGCGAAGCATGAGCACGCGTTCGACCCGGTCCCAGGTCTGGCTGCCGTAGCAACCGGCGTTCATCGCCAGAGCGCCGCCCACGGTTCCCGGAATGCCGGCGAGAAACTCCGCGCCGGCGTGGCCGCGGGTCGCGGCGAACCGCGCCACCTTGGGACTCGCGGCGCCCGCTTCGGCGTAAACGAACTCGCCGTCCATGTGCATCAGCGCACGGCTCGTGTGCATCAGCATGACGGTGCCGCGGATGCCGCCGTCGCGCACCAGCAGGTTGCTGCCCAGGCCGACGAAATACAGCGGCTCGCCCGGCGCAAGCGTGCGCAGGAACTGCGCCGCATCATCGAGATCGGCAGGAATATAGGCCCGGTCCGCGCTGCCGCCGGTGCGCCAGCTGGTGTGCTTGCGCATCGGCTCGTTCGCAAGCAGCCGGCCGCGCAGCGTCGGGTGAGGTAGATGTATTTTCTCAGCCATGTGCATCTCTCACTCCGCAACCCTGGTGGGCAAGGTCGGGGTCGGCAGCGTCGGGGCGAGTGCAGCCGGCACGCTGCCGATCGAACCGGCGCCCATGGTGACCACCACGTCGCCGTCCCTGGCGGCCGCACGGATTGCTGCCGGCATGTCGGCGATGTTTTCGACGAACACCGGCTCGACGCGGCCGGCGACGCGCACCGCGCGAGCCAGCGTCCTGCCGTCCGCAGCCACGATGGGCGATTCGCCCGCTGCATAGACATCGGCCAGCAGCAGCGCGTCCGCACCCGACAGCACTTTGACGAAATCTTCGAACAGATCGCGCGTGCGCGTATACCGGTGCGGCTGGAACGCAAGCACGATGCGGCGACCCGGGAACGCGCCCCGCGCCGCATCCAGCGTCGCCTGCATTTCCGCCGGGTGGTGGCCGTAGTCGTCGATCAGGGTGAAGCTGCCGCCGCCGTTAGCTGCAATTGCGTTGTAACTCTGAAAGCGCCGGGCGACGCCGCGAAATTCGGACAGCGCCTTGACGATCGCCGCATCCTCCAGACCGAGCTCGGTGGCGACCGCAATCGCGGCGAGCGCGTTCAGTACGTTATGTCTGCCCGGCAGGTTGAGCGTCACGTCGAGCACGCGCGACCTGCCTTCGCGCACTGCATGAAAGCGCATTCTGCCGCCCGAGTGACTGACGTTCTCGGCGCGCACCATTGCGTCGGCGCCGAAACCGTAGCTGAGGATGGGTTTGGATACGAACGGCAGGATCTCGCGCACATGCTTGTCGTCGGTGCACAGCACCGCCGCGCCATAGAACGGCAGGTTCTGCAGGAACGCCACGAAGGCCTGCTTCAGCCGCGCGAAATCGTGCTGGTAGGTTTCCATGTGGTCGGCGTCGATGTTGGTGACTACCGCGATCACCGGCTGCAGATGCAGGAACGAAGCGTCCGACTCGTCGGCCTCGACCACGATGAATTCGCCCGCGCCCAGGCGCGCGTTCGTGGCGGCGCTGGTGAGCCGGCCGCCGATGACAAACGTAGGATCGAGCCCTGCCTGGGCGAGCACGCTCGCCACCAGGCTGGTGGTGGTGGTCTTGCCATGCGTGCCGGCAATGGCGATGCCCTGCTTCAGGCGCATCAGTTCGGCCAGCATCAGCGCGCGCGGCACTACCGCGATGCGCCGCGCACGCGCGGCGACCACTTCCGGATTGCTGTTGCCGACCGCGGTAGACACGACCACCACGTCGGCCTGGGCCACGTGCTCGGCCGCGTGACCGATATTCAAGATGGCGCCGAGTTCGACCAGGCGCTGCGTCGCGGCGTTGGCGGCGAGATCGGATCCGGTGATCTGATAGCCCAGATTGAGCAGCACCTCGGCGATGCCGCTCATGCCGCTACCGCCGATGCCGACGAAATGAATGCGTTTAACTTTGTGTTTCATTTCCGGTCCAGTCGGCAGCGGCGGTTCGAAAAAACCGGTTCGCCGATACCGACGAAATGAATACGCTTAACTTTGTGTTTCATTCTCGGTCCAGTCGGAAGCGGCGGTTCGAAAAAACCGGTTCACCTATGCCGACGAAGTGGATGCGTTTTACTTTGTGTTTCATTGCACCAGCTCCATGCAGGCGCGCGCCACCGCTTCGGTCGCATCCGGCTTGCCCAGCGCCCGCGCCTTCTCGGCCATATCGAGCAGCCGCTCGCGCGTGAGCCCGCGCAACAATCCGGCCAGTCGCTGCGCCGACAACTCGGCCTGCGGCAGCAGCAGCGCTGCGCCGCGCTGTGACAGGAATTTCGCGTTCGCGGTCTGGTGATCGTCCACCGCCTGCGGAAACGGCACGAGGATGCTGGCCACACCGGCGCACGCGAGTTCGGCCACGGTAAGCGCGCCAGCGCGGCAAATGACCAGATCGGATTCGCCATAGCAGCCGGCCATGTCGTCGATGAAGGCCGAGGCGTCGACACGCACGCCGGCGGCGGCGTAGCCGGCACGCACCGCGTCGATATGCCGCGCCCCGGCCTGGTGCGTGACCTCGGGCCGCGTGTCCTCGGGCAGCAGCGCCAGCGCCTGCGGCACCGTCTGGTTCAGCGCGCGTGCTCCGAGGCTGCCGCCCAGCACCAGCAATCTGAGCCTGCCCTCGCGCGCGTCATAGCGCGCACGCGGTTCCGGCAGCGCGGCGATTTCCCTGCGCACCGGATTGCCGCTCAACTGCGCGCCGGGGAGCGCGTCGGGAAACGCCTGCAATACGCGATCGGCCACGCGCGCGAGCACTTTATTGCTCAGTCCTGCGACCGAGTTCTGCTCGTGGATTGCCAGAGGCCGATTGAACAGCGACGCCATCATGCCGCCGGGAAAGCTGATGTACCCGCCCATGCCGAGCACCACGTCCGGGCGCCGGGCGAGAATCGCGCGCGCACTCTGCCAGAAGGCGATGAGCAGGTTCAGCGGCAGCAGCACCGCGCGCACCAAACCCTTGCCGCGCAGCCCGGTGAAGCGCACCCAGGCGATGTCGTACCCATGCCCGGGTACCAGGGTCGCTTCCATTCCGGTCTTCGCTCCCATCCAAATCACGCGCCACCCCTGCCCGCTTAAATATTCGGCCACCGCCAGCGCCGGAAACACGTGTCCGCCGGTTCCGCCGGCCATGATCATGATTGTGCGTGCCATACTTTTGTAATCGCGCTCATGCGGGTTGCCCCCGCATGAGCGCTCGATTTTCGTAATCGATGCGCAGCAGTATCACCAGCGCCAGACAATTGGCGAGGATGCCGCTGCCGCCGAAGCTCATCAGCGGCAGGGTGAGGCCCTTGGTCGGCAGCACGCCCATGTTCACGCCCATGTTGATCAGCGTCTGCACCCCGAGCCAGATCGCGATGCCCTGCGCCACCAGCGCCGCGTAATAGCGCTCCGATGCCGCCGCCTGGCGGCCGATGGCGAAGGCGCGCAGCACGATCCAGGTGAAAAGCGCAACCACCGTCACCACGCCGGCCAACCCCAACTCCTCGCCGATCACGGCAAGCAGGAAGTCGGTGTGCGCTTCGGGCAGGTAAAACAATTTTTCCACGCTCGCACCCAGACCTACGCCCAGCCACTCGCCGCGGCCGAAAGCGATCAGCGCATGCGACAGCTGGTAACCCTTGCCGTAGGCGTCGGACCAGGGGTCCATGAAACCGAAAATGCGCTGCATGCGGTAGGGCGAACTGAGAATGAGCACGAGGAAGCCGCCCAGCGCGAGCATGAACAGTCCGGCGAACCACTTGCCGTTCATACCGCCGAGAAACAGAATGGCCATGGCGATGGATGCGATCACCACGAAGGCGCCGAAATCCGGCTCGCGCAGCAGCAGCCAGCCGACCACCAGCATCACTGTCAGCATCGGCAGCAGTCCTTTGCGGAAACTGTGCATCAGCGCCGACTTGCGCGCGGTGTAGTCGGCGGCGTAGAGCACCGCGGCGAGCTTCATGAACTCGGAAGGCTGCAGGTTGGCCACGCCGAGGTTGAGCCAGCGCTTTGCGCCGTTCACCTCGCGTCCCACGCCCGGGATCAGCACCAACACCAGCAGCGCGATACCGAACATGAACAGCCAGGGCGCAAATCGTTGCCAGGTGCCCACCGGCACCTGGAATGCGGTGAGCGCGACAATCAGACTCACGCCGAGAAATGCCGCCTGGCGCGCCAGGAAATACGCCGGCTGATTGCCGGTGAAGCGGCTCGCCTCGGCGATGGCGATCGAGGCCGAATACACCATCACCATTCCCAGCAGCAGCAGGACCAGCACCGTCCAAACCAGCGCCTGGTCAAACTCCGCCGGCGATCTGCGCTCGGCCTTAATGTAGCTGAGCATGGGCCATTTTCCTTGCGCATTCGGCGAACACTTCGCCGCGATGCGGGTAGTTGCGGAACATGTCGAAACTGGCGCAGGCGGGCGAGAGCAGCACCACGTCGCCTGGCTGCGCCTGGGCGCGCGCCTGCGTCACCGCCTGTTCCATGCTGCCGGCGCGCACCATCGCGGCGCCGCTGGCGACGAGGGCGCGGGCGATAAGCTCGGCATCGCGCCCGATCAGGATCGCCGCGCGCGCATGGCGCGAAACCGCCGGCGCCAGCGGAGAAAAATCCTGCCCCTTGCCCTCGCCGCCGGCGATCAGCACCACACGCCCACCGCGCGCGACGAGCTCGGCGAAGCCGTTCAGTGCCGCAACCGTCGCGCCGACATTGGTACCCTTGGAATCGTTGTAGTAGGCGACGCCGTCGAGCTCGGCCACCTTTTCCAGCCGGTGCGGCAGCCCGTTGAATTCGCGCAGCGCCGCCAGGAGCGGCGTGTAGGACAGATCCAGCGCGCGCGTCAGCGCCAGCGCGGCGAGCGCATTGGCGGCGTTATGCAATCCGGTGAGCGGCAATTCCTTCAGCGCCAACAGCGGCGTCGTACCTTGCGCCAGCCACAATTCGCCGTCGACCCGCAGCAGGCCGAAATCGCCGGCGCGGACCGGCGCATCCAGGCCGAAACTCACCTGCTCGCGGCCGGCTACGGCCATGCCCATGCTGCGCGCGTCGTCGCGATTGAGCACCCGGATGCTCTCGCCCATGAAGATGCGCGCCTTGGCGCGCGCGTACGCGTCCATGTCCTCGTAACGATCGAGATGGTCTTCGCTGATGTTGAGCACCGTCGCCGCAGTCGGATTGAGCGTGAGCGTGGTTTCGAGCTGGAAACTGGAGAGTTCCAGCACCCACACTTCCGGCTGATGCCGCAGATCCTCGCAATGCATCAGTGCATCGAGCACCGCCGGACTGATATTGCCCGCCACTTCTGTCGCCAGACCGCCGCGCCTGCACATGGCGCCGGCAAGAGCGCTCACCGTGGTCTTGCCATTGGTGCCGGTAACGGCCAGCAGTTGCGGGCCTGCGCCTTTCGCCGGTGCAGCGCCGAGAGTGTTACGCAGTGGCTGCGCACGACCATTTCGATCGCGCAGTGCCTGCGCGAAGAGTTCCACATCGCCGAGCACCGGCACGCCGCGCGCAGCGGCGGCGCGCACCTGCGGCGTGGCCAGCGGCACGCCCGGACTGATGGCGAGGAGATCGATGCCGGCAAACGACGCGTCGCGATAGGCGCCGAGATCGAGCGCTGCCTGCGGCACCTCCTTACCCAGCGCCACCAGCCCCGGCGGCGCCTCGCGCGTATCCGCGACGCGAACGCGTGCGCCGCGCCGCATGAGAAACCGCGCCATCGACAGACCGGTTTCGCCCAGGCCCAGAACCAATGCGTTTTTTCCGGCCAGATTCATCTCAGTTTCAGCGTCGACAAGCCAAACAACACGAGCATCATCGTGATAATCCAAAAGCGCACGACGACCTGGGATTCTTTCCACCCGGAGAGTTCATAGTGATGATGCAGCGGCGCCATGCGGAAGATGCGCTTGCCGCCACTCCACTTGAAGTACAGCACCTGCAGCATCACCGACAGGGTTTCGGCGACGAACACGCCGCCCATGATGAACAGCACGATTTCCTGGCGCACGATCACCGCCACCGTACCCAGCGCGGCGCCAATCGCAAGCGCGCCCACGGCGCCCATGAACACTTCGGCCGGATAGGCGTTGAACCAGAGAAAGCCCAGACCCGCTCCCGCAAGCGCGCCGCAAAACACCGTCAACTCGCCCGCCCCCGGGATATAGGGCAGGAGCAGGTATTTCGAGTACACCGTGTTGCCGGCGACATAGGCGAAAATGCCGAGCGCACCGGCAATCATCACCGCCGGCATGATCGCCAGGCCATCCAGTCCGTCGGTAAGGTTGACAGCATTGCTGGTGCCGACGATGACGAAATAGGTGAGCACGATGAATCCCCACACACCCAGCGGATAGGCGATGTTTTTGAAGAACGGCAGGATCAAGTCGGCCTTGGGTGGCAACGCCATGGAAAAGCCGCTGCCGACCCAGGCGGTGAACAGATCGAATATCCGGGCGTTGCTCGGCGAAGACACGGCGAAGGCGAGGTAGATTGCGGTGGCAAGACCGATCACCGACTGCCAGAAGAACTTGGTCCGCGCCGGCAGGCCTTTGGGATTTCCCTCGACCACCTTGCGATAGTCGTCGACCCAGCCGACCGTACCAAAGCCCAGCGTCACCACCAGCACCGCCCAGAGAAATCGATTGGACAGGTCGCCCCAGAGCAGCGTGGTAAGGCCGATCGAAACCAGGATCAAGGCCCCGCCCATGGTGGGCGTGCCGGCCTTGGTCAGATGCGACTTCGGGCCATCGTCGCGCACCGATTGACCGATCTTGTACGCGGTGAGCTTGCGGATCACCAAGGGCCCGGTGATGAACGAAATCGCCAAAGCGGTGAGACAGGCCAGCACCGCGCGCAGCGTGATGTAGTTGAGCACATTGAACGCGCGGATGTCTTTGGCCAAATGCTGGGCGAGTTCGAGCAGCATCAGTGCCCTCCCGCCGGAGCGCCGCAAAGCGCCTGTACCACGCGCTCCATGCGCATGAAGCGCGAACCCTTGACGAGCACGGTCGCGCCCTCTGCCAGACACGGCTCCAGTTCGGTCAGCAGCGCATCGATCTCGGCGTAGTGGCGCGCGCCCTCCCCGAACGCCGTTGCCGTATGCGTGCAGGCGTCGCCGATGACCAACAGACGGTCGATGCCGCGCGCGTGCGCGTGACGCCCGATTTCGGCGTGGAAGGCGGCGCTGTGCGCGCCGACTTCGCCCATATCGCCCAGCACCAGAATTTTTCGTCCGATGGCGCGCGCGAGCACGTCGATCGCGGCAATCACCGAATCCGGATTCGCGTTGTAGCTGTCGTCGAGGACGATGCTGCCCTGCTTGCCCTGCCGTCTTTGCAGCCGCCCCTGCACCGGATGAAAACCGGCCAACCCGCGCGCGATCGCGGCGAGGCCGACGCCGGCGGCTGTGGCGGCGGCCGACGCCGCCAGGGCGTTGCGCACGTTGTGCAGCCCGGCTGCCTGCAGACTGATGCTCACCTCCCCTGCGGGCGAATGCAATACGATGTCGCTGCCGAAGTCGCGCAATTCGTAGCGGCCGCCCACTGCGGCGGGCCGGTCGACGCCGAAATCCAGCACCCGTCGCGGCGCGCATACGCCGCGCCAGTAGTCGGCGTAGCGGTCGTCCGCGTTGATCACAGCCACGCCATCCGCCTGCAGGGCGGCGAACACCGCGCCGTGCTCCTGCGCCACGTCCTCCACGCTTTGCATGAATTCCTGATGCTCGCGCTGCGCGTTGTTCACCAGCGCCACGGTCGGCGCGGCGATGCCGGCGAGGTAGGCCGTTTCGCCGGCGTGGTTCATCCCCAGTTCCACTACCGCACAGCTGTGCGCCGCGCGCAGGCCGAGCAGCGTCAGCGGCAATCCGATGTCGTTGTTGAAATTGCCCGGCGTCGCATGGGCGCGCCCGGCGCCCGCGTGTTCGGCGAGAATGGCCGCGATCATTTCTTTCACCGTGGTCTTGCCGTTCGAACCGGTCACGGCGATCAGCGGCAGCGTGAATTTCCGACGCCAGTACGCGGCCAGCCGCCCCAGACCCTGCCGCGTATCGTCGACCACCAGCAGCGGCAGCGGTGCTTCGCCGCCGGCGCCGGATGCGCGCCGATCGACCATCGCCGCAACCGCGCCGCGTGCGCGCGCCGCCGCGAGATATTCGTGACCGTCGAAGCGCTCGCCGCGCAATGCGACGAACAATGCACCTTCGCCGATGCTGCGCGTGTCGCTCGACACCGAGGCGAAGCGCGCGTTGGCGCCGCGGGCGCTGCCGCCTGTGCCCTGTGCCGCCTCGCGCATATCCATCATCGCTTCCATACCGTCAGCGCCCGCGCCACCACGTCGGCGTCCGAAAACGGAGTGCGCTGACCGGCGCTCTCCTGGTACTGCTCATGACCCTTGCCGGCAACCAGCACCACGTCGCCCGCCGCCGCCGCCGCGATCGCCGCGTTTATCGCGTCGCGCCGGTCGGCAATCACCAGCGGCACCTGCCCGGTTTTCGCCTCGGCCATCACCCCTTCGAGGATGTCGGTGATGATCGCCATCGGAT
>QYQC01000234.1 GCA_007280315.1 Betaproteobacteria bacterium
CGGTAGAATGTCGGCATCGGCGCGGCTCGCCACAGCTTTTCTTTCTTACCGGGAGCGAAAATGCAGTTCGATGCGACACGCAGTGATTTGACCGTCGGCGTCATCGGCGCCGGCGCCATGGGGCGCGGTATCGCGCAAGTGGCGGCAGCCGGCGGCATGCAGGTGCTGATCACCGACAGCCGCGAGGGCGCGGCGCAGGAAGCGCGCGATTTCGTGGAAAAACTGTTCTTGCGCGCGGCGGAAAAGGGCAGCATGACGAAAGAGGCCGCCGCCGCCGCGACCGCGCGCATCAAGGTGGTCTCCGGCATGGCGGAGTTCAAGCCCTGCCATCTGGTGATCGAGGCGATCGTCGAAAATCTCGAAGTGAAACGGGCGCTGTTCGCTGAACTGGAGGGCGTGGTCGCGGCCGATTGCATCCTCGCCAGCAACACCTCGTCCCTGTCCATAACCACCATCGCCGCAAAGCTGAAGACGCCGCAGCGTTTCGCCGGAATGCATTTTTTCAACCCGGTGCCGCTGATGAAGCTGGTGGAAGTCATCGCCGGCCTGCGCACCGAGGACTGGGTGTGCGATGCGCTGATGGCGATCGGCAGGCGCATGACGCGCGAACCGGTGCGCCTCACCGATGCGCCCGGGTTCCTGGTGAATCAGGTCGGCCGCGGCTTCACCCTGGAAGCATCACACCTGGTGTACGAAGGCGTGTCTACGTTTCCCGATGTGGACCGGGTGATGCGCGACGTCGGCGGTTTTCGCATGGGACCGTTCGAACTGATGGAGCTTACCGGGCTGGATGTGACGCATCCCGCGTCGGAGGCGGTGTATACGCAGTTCTTTCACGAGCCGCGCTACCGGCCCAACCTGATCATGCGCAGCCGCTACGACGCCGGTGTGCTCGGGCGCAAGACCAAGAAAGGTTTCTACGAATACGACACCGAAATGAAGCCCATCGTGGCGCCCGAGCCGGCGGCACCCGCGTCGCGCCCGTCCAGCGTATGGGTCAGCCCGGCCGAACCCTCCGGCCATGCCGCGCTCACCGAGCTGCTGAAGAAACTCGGTGCGAAATTGGAAACTGGAGCAAAGCCGAGCGCAACGGCGTTGATTCTGGTGACGCCGCTGGGCGAAGATACCACCACCTGCGCGGTGGAGCAGGGCCTGGATCCGAAGCGCACCGTCGCCGTGGACACGCTGTTTCCGATGGTCAAGCGGCGCACCATCATGGGCACGCCCGTAACCGATCCGGCGCAGCGCGAAGCGGCACATGGCTTGCTCGCAAGCGACGGCGTGCCGGTGACGGTATGCCGCGACAGCCCCGGTTTCATCGCGCAGCGCATCGTCGCAATGATCGTCAACATCGGCTGCTCGATCGCGCAAAGCCGCACCGCCGCGCCGGCCGACGTCGACAAGGCGGTGACCCTCGGCCTGAATTATCCGCAGGGGCCGTTCGCGTTTGCCGACACGCTGGGGGTGAACAAGATTTTCGCCATCCTCACGGCGATGCAGCGCATCTACGGCGACCCGCGCTATCGTCCGAATATCTGGCTCACGCGCCGCGCCAAACTGGGCGTGTCGTTGTTTACTCCGGAACTTTGAACCAACTGCAACCACAAGGAAAATCGACATGTTGAATGCATATATTTACGACGGCCTTCGCTCACCCTTCGGCCGCTACGGCGGCGCGCTGGCCAAGGTGCGTCCGGACGACATGCTGGGCGCGGTGATGCGCGCGCTGATGGCACGCAGTGCGTTCAAGCCCGAGACCATCGAGGACATCGTCATCGGCTGCGCCAACCAGGGCGGCGAGGATTCGCGCTGCGTCGCGCGCCACGCCGGCCTCTCGGCCGGGCTGCCGCTGGAAATTCCGGGCACGGTGCTGCAACGCAATTGTGCCAGCGGTCTGGGCGCGGTGGCGCATGCGGCGCACTCCATATCAGCAGGCGAGGGCGACGTATTCATCGCCGGCGGCGTGGAGAGCATGAGCCGCGCGCCGTTCGTGTTCAACAAGGTGGACGATCCATTTGCCCGCAACGTGCGCCTGTTCGACAGCACCATCGGCCCGCGTTTTTCCAATCCGAAGCTGGTGAAGCAGTACGGCGATGACCAGATGCCGCAGACCGCCGACAATCTGGCGAAGGAATACGGCATCACGCGCGAGGAGGCCGACCGCTTCTCGGCTGCGTCGCAGAGCAAGTACGCCGCGGCCAAGCGCGACAAGTTCTTCGACGGCGAAATCACGCCTTACAGCATCGCGCAGAAAAAAGGCGATCCGCTGGTGGTGAGTGAAGACGAGCACCCGCGTCCGAAGAGCGACGTCGCCACGCTCGCCGCAATGAAAACGCTGTACGAGGGTGGCGTGGTTACCGCCGGCAATGCGTCGGGCGTGAACGACGGCGCCGCGGCGCTGGTGGTGGGTTCGCTTGCCGTCGGCGAGAAAGCCGGCGTCAAGCCGATGGTGCGGGTGATCGCCAGCGCCTCGGCCGGTGTGCTGCCGCGCATCATGGGCATCGGCCCGGTGCCCGCGTCGCAAAAGGCGATGGCGCGCGTCGGCCTCACCATCAAGGATATGGACCTGATCGAAATCAACGAAGCGTTCGCGGTGCAGGTGCTGTCCTGCCTGAAGGGCCTGGGCGTTGCTTTCGACGACAGCCGCGTCAATCCGAACGGCGGCGCCATCGCCGTCGGCCATCCGCTGGGCGCATCGGGCTCGCGCCTCGCGCTCACTGCCGCGCGCCAGCTACAGCGCTCAGGCGGGCGCTACGCGCTGGTGAGCCTGTGCATCGGCGGCGGCCAGGGCATGGCGGTGGTGCTCGAGCGCGTCTGACACGCGCGGCGATCTTAAAGCGTGGATCTCAGTCGCGTCACCCTGACCGGGGGCAATTTCCAGTGGGACGACCCGCTGTTGCTGGAGCAGGAACTGACTGAAGAAGAGCGCCTGATCCGCGACAGCGCACGCGACTACGCGCAGGAGAAGCTCGCGCCGCGCATCCTGCTCGCCAACCGTAACGAGACCTTCGATGTGGCGGTGATGCGCGAGATGGGCGCGCTCGGCTATCTCGGCGCCACCATCGAGGGCTACGGCTGCGCCGGCATTGGTTACGTTTCTTACGGCCTGGTCGCGCGCGAAATGGAGCGCGTCGACACCGCCTATCGCTCCGCCATGGGCGTGCAGACCGCGCTGGCGATGACCCCGATCTACGCCTATGGCAGCGAGGCGCAGCGGCAGAAATACCTGCCGCGGATGGCGACGGGCGAACTGCTCGGTTGTTTCGGCCTCACCGAACCCGATCACGGCTCCGATCCGGGCAGCATGAAAAGCCGTGCGCGCCAGGTTGCAGGCGGCTGGAGCCTCTCCGGCAACAAGACCTGGATTACGCATGCGCCGATTGCCGACCTGATGATCGTCTGGGCCAAGGACGATGCCGGAACCGTGCGCGGCTTCATTCTCGAACGCGGCATGCAGGGACTGTCCACGCCCAAGATCGAAGGCAAGTTTTCGGTGCGCGCGTCGCCCACCGGCGAAATCGTCATGGACGAAGTGTTCGTGCCGGAGGAGAACCTGCTGCCCAACGTGTCCGGCCTCAAGGGGCCGTTCGGCTGCCTCAACAACGCGCGCTTCGGCATCTGCTGGGGTGCGCTCGGCGCGGCCGAGTTCTGCTGGCATGCGGCGCGCCAGTACTCGATCGACCGCAAGCAGTTCGGGCGGCCGCTCGCGGCGAACCAGCTAATACAAAAGAAACTTGCCGACATGCAGACCGAGATTGCCATCGGCCTGCTCGCCTGCCTGCACGTCAGCCGGCTGCGCGACCGCAATCTCGCCACTTCGGAAATGGTGTCTCTGCTGAAGCGCAATTCCGCCGGCAAGGCGCTGGACATCGCGCGCCTCGCGCGCGACATGCACGGCGGCAATGGCATCTCCGACGAGTACGGTGTGATCCGCCACCTGATGAACCTGGAGACGGTGAACACGCTCGAAGGCACGCACGACATTCATGCGCTGGTGCTGGGGCGGGCGCAGACGGGGATCTCGGCGTTCTAGTCTGGGGCGCGTTCCATGAATGAGACCGGTGTCAGTCTCATTCGCTTGTTACTTCAACCGGCACCCGCCTATTCGCGCCTGGTTCACGCCGGCGGCAGCGGCTCCGGTCGTCCTCCCGCAAAGCCTTGATAGGCGGTAAGTCCGATCTCGGTCAGGATGGCGATCTGAGCCTGGTCCTCCACCCCCTGTGCGAACAGGGGAATCTCGAGCGGGCGCAGCATTCTCACCATCGCCTCGACGATGAAGCGCAGGTCGTCGCGCGTAGTGATCTGCTGGGTGAAGGCCGGCGCAAGCTTGATGTAGGCGGGCAACAGCTCATGCACGATCGCCATGGAGTTGCGATCGAGGTCGAAATTGTCGAGCGCGACGCGCACCCCGAGCCGGTGCACCTCTGCCGCGAATTCCTTGGTCAGATCGGGCGAACGGCTGGCGGCGTAGCCGGTTATTTCGAGGACCAGGCGCCGGGAGACCTGTTTCTTCCTGACAATAAGTTCCTTCAGGACGGCGCGGAAAGCCTTGTCGCCTATGCTTTGCATCGACACGTTCACGCTGACGACCCAGGGCAACGATTCAACGCGCTCGAGCGCATCCAGAGTCTGCTCGATGACTTTGCGGTCGAGCGTGGGCAGCAGGCCGTGCTGGCTTGCTACCGGCACAAAGGTGCCGGCAGGGATCGCGTTGCCGTCGCTGCCGGACAGGCTGCAGAGCAATTCGATCTGCATCACATCCTGGTCGGAAAACGAGATCACCTTCTGGCCAAGGAGAGTGATGCGATCCGCCTCCATCGCCGATTCGATTTCCTGCTTCATATCCACATGCGTACCCTGCGTCCCACCTTCGGGACTGGCCAGAACCGCACCGCCCTTCTTCACCGCTTCCGCGAGCGCACCCTCCGCCGCCTGCGCCAACCCGGCGAGCGTAACGGTCTCGTCGCTGAAATGGGTGAGGCCGCTGGCGAGGGCCGCGCTTTCAGACAATCCGTCCGCACGCAGCTGCGCGGAAAAGCTTCTGCACAGTTCATCGGCCCAGGCCAGGGCTGGCTTCGCATCGATGTTCGGCACGAACGCCACCAGCGTCGGGCCCTGCCAGCGACCGACAGTGGCGCTGCCCTGGGCACCCGGCGTTGCCAGGGTTGCGGCAAGTGTTTTTAGAATTTCTGTCCCGCGGGTCTGTCCAAATACGCGGTTGACTTCATCCAGGTCGGTAACGAAGAAAAGTGCAAGTGCGCCTGAATAGACATCACCGCGATCATCCAGCGTTGCGCTGACGGTTTGATCGAATCCGCGCCGGTTCAGCTGCCCGGTCAGCGGATCTTCGAACGCCTCCATGCGCAGCCGTTCGGCGCGTTCGGCTTCCTGCGCGATCGCATCGCGGATCTTGGCCGAAAGGCTGTTGATCGCGGCGGTCACGCTCTGCAGCTCCCGCGTTCCGGGCTCGATGTCGATGGAAATGAAGTTGCGTTCGCTGATGGCGAGCGCCGTGCGCTCGATCAGTTTCAGCGGTTTGAGGATGCCCGCGAGGTAGTAGCGCACTCCGACCAGCGCCAGCGCGAACAGCGCGGCGAGCCAGATCAGCGTGGCGCGCGCCGTCTTGAACAGCTGCTCATACGCGTATCCCGGATGCACCCGCACCACGACCTTGCCCAGTTGCTTCCAGCCGGATGCGATCAGCGCCTCTCCGGTGGGACCCGCGAGCGGAATCAGCTTCACGAACCATCCGGGTACATCGATCTCCGTGCGCTCAAGCGACCGGCCGAATATGCGCTCGCCTCCAGGCGAGCGCACCTCGATCGATTCAAAGTGCCCGCGGTCAAACACCGGATTGACCATGATGTTGACTACCGACGCATCGAGCGCGCCGGCGCGCGTGCCGAGCGACAGCGCGAGCGAGGTCGCCGTTTCGTTCGCGTGCGCGTCGAGTTGTTCCTCGAGAGAACTTCGCGCGGTGGAAACGTAAATGGCCTCGATGCCGAACAGCAATGCGATGAAGGCCACGGTTATTCCGATAAGCAACTGGCAGGCGAGTGTCATTGCAGGGTTAGCTCCTCTTTCGTTCAGGTCCGGCTTTCCGCCACCAGGTGCTCCTGCACCTGCAACCAGGTGCGCAGCTGGGACGGCTTGCCGCGTTGGCCGCTCTTGACCATTTGCACTTCGTCGTCGTTGAAACTGTATATCGGCTCGAGATCGGTGCGCTGCGAAGCCGGTTTCACCCGGCCATCGATATTGTCAAGAATCAGCGGCTCGGCGTCGGGTTTCGAATAATAGGCGAGGACCATATGCGCCTGGCCACTGAGCTTCAGCGCGCGCACATAGGTGATGCGCAGCCGCGCGAGCGGCACGCCGAGCTCCTTCAGCATGTAGTACTTGGCGATGGAGAAGTCCTCGCAGTCTCCGCCGGCGCTGGCAATCGATTCGGCCGGCGTGGCCCAGTAATCGTCCACGCCCCAATGCACCTTGTCTTCGACCCACTTTATCTGGCTGTTGATGCTGTCATTGACGATCTGCAGCGCATCCGCCTCGTGACCCTGGGCCGATTCGAGCTTTTTCGAGAACGGAACCGCCTTTTGGTCACTGGCGAACGCCGCCCACGGCTGGAATCGCTGGGCAACGGCCGGGCCGAACTTGCGCGTGTACAGCGCCGTGAGCCCGGCGCCCGCTTTTGTGGTGAATCCGAGGTCCACTATGGCCTGGGCCGACGCAATCGCTGCGGCCAGCAGCGGTGCTGCGACGACCCACTTCACGATCAAGCTCCTCCGCACAGCGGCAGAACCGGTTCAGACAGCTGTTGCGCCGCCCGTGTCGGGATATTTGGCCACGATCTCGGCAATTTGGGCAGCCACCGCCACGAATGCGTCGGCCACGTCAGGATCGAACAGCATGCCCTTGCCTTCGGCAATGGTCTTAACCGCCTGCTCGTGCGTGGTGCCTTCGCCGATAAGCGCATCGTATACGTCGGCGACGGCCATCAGGCGCGCCGCGACGGGAATGTCGTCACCCGAAAGTCCCTGAGGGTAACCGGAGCCGTCCCAACGCTCCTCGTGCGACAAGGTGATTTCCTTGGCGCATTTGAGAAACGCCACCGGCACGCCGACGTTGCGCTCCGCCTTCTCGATGGCGTCGCGGCCGAGCGTGGTGTGGGTTTTCAGGATATCGAACTCCTCCGGCGTGAGCGGCTCCCGCTTCAGCAGGATCCGGTCGGGGATGCCGATCTTGCCGACGTCGTATAAGGGCGCACATTTGCAGATGAGTTCGATCTGCTCTCCGGCGAGCGCCCCGGCAAAGCGGGCAACGTCGGCCAGGCGTTCAGCCAACGCCCTGACGTAGCGCTGTGTGCGTTGAATGTGATTGCTCGAGGCCTTGTCGCGCGCCTCCGCGAGCGAGGCGAGCACTTGAATCGTGAACTCCTGTATTGCACCGCTCTCCGCCGTTCGCCGCGCCACCTCCGACTCGAGAAATGCGCTTTGATCCTTGAGAAAATCCCGCGACGCCTTGATCATGAGCTGCGCCTTGATCCGGGCCAGGGTAATTGGTGGACTGACCGGCTTGGTGATGTAGTCGGAGGCGCCGAGTTCGAATCCCATCTCCTCGTCCGCAACTGTGGCTTTTGCAGTCAGGAAAATAATCGGGATGTCGCGCGTCTTAGGGTCCGCGATCAGCCGCCGGCAGACCTCGTAGCCATCCATGCCCGGCATCATGATGTCGAGCAGCACCAGATCGGGCGGATGCTCGCCTTTGACGATCTTGAGCGCGCGCTCCCCGCTGTTTGCCACCTGCACCTTGTACAGGTCCTTCAGCAGACCGCTCATCAGCTGCAGATTATCGGGCGTGTCGTCCACCACCAGGATGGTGGCACGATCGGTAAAATCCAGGGCGTCTGCCATTTGCATCACCTTTGTCGTCGCTGCGTCGAAATTATGCCATGGCGAACTGGCGTGCGATAGCCTGACTCCGCATATTGCGGGTAAGATAAGGACGGAAAATCATGATTTGTTCTGATTTAGATCAAGCCGTTGCGGGCGTGTCATGTTTCTATCTTTCTTTACGCGCCAAACAGTAATGGCCAGCCAAAAATAACGAATCGACTTACGCTCACCATCAGCACCACGTCTGGAATTTCATCACGCCGCCAAACGCGACGAAAAGGGAGAAAAGCAAATGCCGGAAGCGCTCGATTTCACCCGCAGGCCTACAATTCTGGTCGTCGACGACACGCCGGACAACCTGTCGCTGATGTCCGGTCTGCTCAAGGACAACTACAAGGTCAAGGTCGCCAACAGCGGCGAGAAGGCGCTCAAGCAGGTACAGGGCGAGGGCAAACCGGACCTGATTCTGCTCGACATCATGATGCCGGGGCTGTCGGGATACGACGTCATCCGCGAACTCAAGGCCAACCCGCCGACGCGCAATATTCCGGTGATTTTTCTCACCGCTCTGAGCGAAGCGGAAGACGAGAAGAAGGGCCTGGAGATGGGCGCGGCAGACTACATCACCAAGCCGATTTCGCCGCCGATCGTCATGGCGCGGGTGAAGACGCAGCTGGAAAACAAGGCGGCGGCCGATTTCCTGCGCGATCAGAACGTCTACCTCGAAACCGAGGTGTTGAAGCGCACCGCGGAGATTTCCGCGATCCAGGATGTGACCATTCTAGCCATGGCCTCGCTCGCGGAAACGCGCGATTCGGACACCGGCAATCATATCCGGCGCACGCAGCATTACGTAAAGGTGCTGGCAGATAAGCTCAAGACCCATCCTCGCTTCGGCTTTTTTCTGTCCGAAAAAACGGTACACATGTTGTTCAAGTCGGCGCCCCTGCACGACATCGGCAAGGTAGGCATACCGGATCGGATTCTGCTGAAGCCGGGCCGGTTCACGCCTGACGAATTCGAACTGATGAAGACCCACACAGCGCTCGGACGCGATGCCATCGAACACGCCGAGAGGCAATTGGGCATGCAGGTGGAGTTTCTTACGCTGGCCAAGGAGATTGCCTACTACCATCAGGAAAAATGGGACGGCAGCGGCTATCCGACAGGCATCAGCGGCGACGAGATTCCGATTTCGGCGCGGCTGATGGCAGTGGCGGACGTCTATGACGCCTTGATCAGCCGCCGCGTATACAAGGACGGTATGCCGCACGAAAAGGCGGTGGCAATCATTGTCGAAAGCAAGGGCACGCATTTCGACCCGGACATCGTCGATGCCTTCGTCGAGCTGCAGGACGAGTTTCGCGCGATCGCGGCGCGCTATGGCGACAGCGACGAGGACATGGCGGCGAAGGCGAAGCAGCTGGCGCAGATTCAGGGCGAATCCCGCCCGACGGTCTAGCTGCGCCAGGATCAAGCGCGTGTCTTGCAAGATCGCCCGCATGCTTAAGGGGCGGCCATCGGAAAGCTTGAATCGCGCTCAGCGCGGCGGATTTGTCACGTTCGCGCGACAAACCCAGCGATACACGCATCTGAATTGCAGTGGCCGTCGCATGCGGCCGAAAGGGTAATTCCATGCAGAGAATCGCCGTTTTCATGGAGCGTCTGCGAATCGGCGCCAAGCTGACTCTCGGCTTTGGCTTCGTTCTGCTGGTCGCGCTGTTGGTAGGAGTTCGCAGTCTATACGCGCTCGGAGAGCTCGACGAAGCGACGCAGCGGCTCTACGAAAAGGACTTGATTGGAATTGCCCACGCCAAGGAAGCAAATATCAATCTGGTCTACATTGGACGCAGCCTGCGCCAGATGGTACTGGCCAGCGACCCGGTAGAGCGCGAAAAGGCGAAGCGGCGGATAGACGATGCCCGCGCGACCATGCTCAAGGAGTTGGATGAGGTCCGCGCGCGGACCTTCCGTGAGGAAAACAAGAAGCTGCTGGCGGAGTTCGAACAGTCGTACTCTCAATACCTGCGCAACGTCGATGCCGTGATCAGGCAGGCCGACGCCGCGGAACGCTCCCGCAGTGGCCAGGCAGCCAAGGTTGATCTGGGCCCCGAACTGGTTGCTTCAGGCGACATAGCCGAAACGAAACTCGTGCAGATCGCCAGCGCCAAAGAAGCCAGCGCCCTGCGATCCGTGCAAGCGGCAACCGCCGGGTATGAACAAGCCAGGCGCCTGTCTGTTCTCCTGCTCCTGGGCGGTCTGGCGGGTGGCGGCCTGTTCGCGTGGCTCGCCAGCATCTCGATCCGCCGGCCACTGGACAATCTGCGCGCCAGCATCGAGGAAATTGCCGCGGGCCGGTTGGAAGTCATCGTGCCGCACGCCGACTACGGCAACGAAACCGGCCTCATAGCAAAATCCGTACTGGTGTTGCAGCAGGGTGCGCAGGCTCTGGAACGCCAACGCCGGGTCAACCAGGGACTCGCGGAAATCGATCAGGCATTGCAAGCGACCGCGTCGTTCGAAGAATTCGGCGATGTATTGTGCGGCCGGCTGGCACGGTCCCTGGGGCTGGTCTATGGCGCGCTGTATGTCGCCGACGCCGCCGACTCCAGCCTGAGGCGGATCGGCGGCTATGGCTGCGACGATGCCATTCATGCGCGCCGGTTTGCGCGGGGTCAGGGCCTGGTGGGGCAGGTCGCGCTGGACCGCAGGCAGATCGTATTGTCCTTGCCAGAGGAAGATTTCGTTGGCGTCACCATGGGACTGGGCAAGCTGATAGTGCGTGCCGTGTTGATTTCCCCCGTTGTGGATCAGGACAAGCTGCTGGCAGTGCTCGAATTAGGGGCGCAGGTTCCCTTCGACAAAACCAAAACGGCGTTTGTCGACGCGCTGCTGCCAATGGTCGCGGTCAAGCTGCAGATCCTTGCCGCCAATGTCGAGACGCGCCAGTTGCTCGCGCAGACGCAGACACAGGCGCAGGAACTGGAAGCGAACCAGGCGGTCCTGGCGCAAACTGAAGAGCGCACGCGTCTGATTCTGACCGCCGTAGGCGACGGCATCGTCGGTATGGACAACGACGGCAGGATGAGCTTTGTCAATCCTGCCGTTCCCGCCATGCTGGGCTACACCGAGGAAGAACTGATCGGTGAGCGCATGCACCCCCTGGTGCATCAGAAGTACCCGGACGGCCGCGACTTCCCGCGCACGGAATGCGCAATGTTCCAGACATCCGTGGACGGACAGCCGCGCAAAGTGGATAACGAAGTGCTGTGGCGCAAGGACGGTACGTCGATTCCCGTTGAATACGCCACGACGCCGGTGAAGAAAGACGGGCAGATCGTCGGCTCGGTCATCGTGTTTCGCGATATCACCGAGCGCAAAGAGGCCGCGGAGAAACTGCGCCTGGCTAATTTCCTCAGCGACCAGGCGTTGGACTTGAGCAGGGCCGGCTACTGGCACATCCCGCTCAACACCGGCGATGAGTTCTACAACTCTTCGGAGCGCGCCGCCAAAATCTTCGGCGATCCGCCGCGGGCGGATTGGCGCTATCACCTGATGAACGAGTGGTTTGCCAATGTCGAGGCGGGCGACAAGGAGGCTGCTGCGCAGGCGTTCGAGAACTTTGGCGCTGCAGTGGCCGGAACGGTACCGCGCTATGACGCAACCTATGCCTATAAGCGTCCGCTGGACAGCCGCGTGGTGTGGATACACGCCATGGGACACGTGGTTCGAGACGCCGCCGGTACGCCTACCGACATGTACGGCGTGACCATGGACATCACGGAGGCCAAGCAGGCAGAGGACCGTATCCGGGAAAGCGAGCGCCAGGTGCGCTTCATGCTGGAATCCGCGCCCGTAGCGGTGCGCATCTCGAACAAGGAGACGCGTCGGGTGGTTTTCGCAAACAAGGCCTATGCCGACATGTACGTCGCCTCGAACGAGCAGGCGGTGGGTCTGGATCCCCGCCGCAATTATCAGGACGAACGCGACTTCGACTCGATCACGGAACGCCTCAACAAGGGGGAGAACATTATCAATCTCCCGGTCGGACTGCGTAACGGAAAAGGAGAAGATATCTGGGCTCTGGCCTCCTACATCCACGTAAATTACGAAGGTGGGCCTTGCGTACTCGGTTGGTTCTTCGATGTGACGGAACTGCGGCTGGCCAAGGAACTTGCCGAAGACGCGACGAAGGCGAAGAGTGATTTTCTGGCGAACATGAGTCATGAGATCCGCACGCCGATGAACGCGATCATCGGCATGTCGCACCTGGCGCTGCAGACGGACCTGGATGCGAAGCAGCGCAATTACATTCAGAAGGTGGATTCGGCGGCGAAGAACCTGCTGGGGATCATCAACGACATACTGGACTGCTCCAAGAGCGAAGCGGGCAAGATGCAGTTCGAGCGAGCCGACTTCTATCTTGAGGACGTGATGGAGCATCTGGCGGATCTGTCGGTGATCAAGGCGCAGGACAAGGGGCTGGAGCTGTTGTTCGATGTGGGGACGGACGTGCCCACGGCCCTCGTGGGCGATTCGCTGCGCCTGGGGCAGGTGGTGATCAATC
>QYQC01000157.1 GCA_007280315.1 Betaproteobacteria bacterium
AAGCCGAATCCCCCCGATTAGGCCATGGCCAACCTGCTTCGCGCGCAGTTCCTGATCGGTATCGGCTGCTTCAGCGAGGTGAAGGGCCAGCCGATCAAGCCCTGCACCATCCGCCGCGTGATGTTGGAGAAACTGAAAGAGTAGAAGTAAAAGTTACGAAAGGTAAAAACCATGAACATGATGTCCGACCTGAACTCCGCCACCGCCTGCCTGCTGCAGATGACCGACGAGCACTTCGAGCTCGAGGACTATCAGAGCGGCGTGCCGCGCTGGTGCACGGGCTGCGGCGACAACGCCATCCTCGCGGCGGTGCAGCGGCTGTGCCGCGACGAAGCGCTGCGCCCGGAAAAGACCGTGTTCGTTTCGGGCATCGGCTGTTCCAGCCGGTTTCCGCATTACATGAAGACCTACGGCTTCCACGGCATACACGGGCGTGCGCTGCCGGTCGCCGAGGGCGTGAAAATGGCGCGCCCGGACCTGACCGTGTTCGTGAATACCGGCGACGGCGACTGCACCAGCATCGGCGCAGCGCACTGGATCCACGCCATACGCTACAACATGAACCTCACGGTGTTCCTGCACGACAACCAGATTTACGGGCTGACCAAAAAGCAGGCGTCGCCGACCTCGCCGATCGGCACCAGAAGCAACACCACGCCGCGCGGAAGCTACCTCGAGGCCCTGAATCCGCTGACCGTCACCCTCGGGGTGCAGAACGTGTCCTTCGTCGCGCAGGCGGCCGACTGGATTCCGGAGGTGCTGTTCGACATCGTAAAGGCGGCCTATCACCATCGCGGATTGTCCTTCGTGCGCATCATCCAGCGCTGCCCCGAGTGGCTGCCGAAGGCACTGGATCCGTGGATGCACGACCCGAGCAAGGTGCAGCTACTCACGCATGCGAACGGCCTGCAGTCGAGCGCCGGCCTAGCGCGTGTCTACAAGAACCAGCTGGAGCACGACCCGCTGAACATCGACCGTGCGCGCGAAATCGCCTCCAGCACCGACATCATCCCGGTCGGCATCCTGTACAACAATCCGAACGTTCCCTGCTACGAGGACCTGCGCCGGAGCGACAAGCTGCGCACTGCCGATCTGACGCGCGCGGGGCTCAATGCGGAACTGGACAAGTACACGGTCTGGCCGCAGGGCGCCGAGCAAAGGGCCGCCTAGGACGGAAAGGGCAATACGCCGGCGCGCGCCATCGACAGTTACGACGGGCGCCTTAACCGATCACCCAGAAATCACCAGCAAGGCAGGTTGAATAAAATGGAAGCGGATACCCAGGCACACGTAGCGTTTTTTCTCACTGGCAGGCGGCCGAGCGAGCATCTGGATGCGGTCGACGGGCTGGATTTGCGCCCGGCACTTTTCGCCGGCTACCGCGATCTCACGCAGCTGCGCTACGATTTTCCGCTGGTGCTCGTCGCTCCGGCCTCCGACAGGCTGTTCGTGCAGTCGCTGTCGGGTCTCGTCGACGCGGCGCTTGCTACTGCCGCGCGCGGCGGCGACGCCGAGCGTATGCGCAAGCACGCACTGCGGCTGGAGCAGGAAGTCCGCGTCCTGGTCGCAGGCGGCGCCGGCGGGTCCCTGTCCGCGCTGTGGGACAAGGCCGCCGCGCGGCTTGCCCGGGGTACGGAAAAAGCGGGCGGCGACAAATCGCTCGCGGACAGCCTGCGGCGCACGCGGGCGGCGATAAAAATTGACGGCGAACTGGCCGATTGCGACGCGGCCCTGCCCGCGCGTCTGCTGCAGCATGCCTGGAGCGCGGTGCAGAAACACAAGACGGTGGATTTCCGCAAGGATCTGGACCGGCTGGTACTCAGTCTTTCGAACATACTCAGGGCGGATTTCGAACGTTCCGCGGCCGGCCGCAGCGCAGAGCAGCTGAAACAATCCGTCGGTACCGGGTTCGACGCCGCGTTTGACTTCGAAGCGATGTCGCGACTGCTCGCCAGGGCGTTGCCGAAAGACGCGTTTCCAGAGAGCCGGCGCAAGCGCATACGCGGGCTGCTCGATGTATTGGGCGCGCAACAGTTCTTTCCCTCTGCTGCCGCCTCGGCGAAAAAGGGTGCCGCGGCGAAGCACTATTGTTTCCTGTTCGATAGCTGTGCCGACGCGCTGCGGGCGTTCCGCGAGCGCATGCCCAGGTTGATCGAGGTAGCCAAGGCGATTGCGATCGCCGAATTGGAAATCGACGGACAGTACAGCGAAACGAAACACGACGCCCTGTTCGAGCAGTTCGGCGCGAACGGTCTGGACCCGCAGGATCTGGCTGCGTTTCCGGACTATCTGGTATGCGTCAACGCCGAGAAGATGCTGGCGGAAGAGCATGCGCAACTGATGGAAATCCTGTCCTCGGGCCTGCCGATCAAGGTGCTGCTGCAGATCGACGACATCCTGGAGGATTCGGGCAAAGCCGAGGGCGGCCTGAGTTCGGGCATGCGCAGCAGGCAGATCGCCAACATGGCGATCGGGCTCAACGAAGTGTACGTGCTGCAATCGTCCAGTTCCAATCTGTTCGGCTTCCGCGAGCGCATGCTGCGCGGTCTCGGCTATCGCGGGCCGGCCTTGTTCAGCGTGTTTTCCGGCGCGAGTGCCAAGGACTCCGGCCTGCCGCCCTATCTGATGTCGGCCGCGGCGATGGAATCGCGCGCCTTCCCCGCCTATACCTACGATCCGTCCGCGGGCGCAAACTGGGCTGCGCGTTTTCAGCTCGAAGCCAATTCGCAAGTCGATCTGGACTGGCCGATCCAGGGCTTTACCTACGAGAACGAGGAGCACCAGCGGGTGTCGGAGGATCTTGCCTTCACCCTGGTCGATTTCGTCGCCAGCGACCGCCGCTACGCGAGGCATCTCGCGCGGGTGCCGCGCGAAAAGTGGAACGGCAGCATGATTCCGGTGGACGAGTCCCTGACGCGCGAGCGCAAAGGCCTGCCCGACAAGGTGCCCAGCCTGCTGATGGTCGACGCCGACAACGTGCTGCAGCGGGTGATCGTCGACGAGCGTCTGATCCGCGAAGCGCGCCGCTGCCGCGAAATGTGGCACAGCCTGCAGGAACTGGGCGGCGTACACAATTCCCATGCGGAAAAGCTGCTCGCGCGGGAAAAAAGGGCCTGGGAAGAACGGATGCATCAGGAGGCCGAAGCCCACGCCGCGGCCGCGCCGGTTGCAGCCGCCGCGACTGTCACGGCGGGCGCCGCCTCGGGCGCGGCCGTAGAGGAAGAGCCGGAGCGCTCGCCCGACGAGGCTTATATCGAGACACCGCGCTGCTCGACCTGCAACGAATGCACCACCATCAACGCCAAGATGTTCGCCTACGACAACAACAAGCAGGCGTACATCGCCGACATCAACGCCGGCACCTACGCGCAGCTGGTGGAGGCGGCGGAGAGTTGCCAGGTGTCCATCATCCACCCGGGCAAGCCGCGCAATCCGAAAGAGGCGGGCCTGGACGAACTGCTCAAACGCGCAGAGCCGTTCTTGTAGCTCCGTTCGCTGAATTGCGCGGACGACAATCCGTCCGCGCGGATCCTCGATTGCGCGCGGATGAAAAGCACATCCGCACGCAATCGAGGATCTCGTATAAAAACCTTGGCTGTCCACGCTTTTTTATCATAACCGTGCTTTCTGTACGGATGGTTCTTATCCGTACAGAAAGCACGGTTGGCGCGCGTAGCGCGCAAGGTTTCTTCGCGGTTCTCGCTTGGGGCATTGACCGCGACCCGCCGGGATATAACAATGCCCGCACTGCATTCTTCCCGGGCCTGTCCAGTGACGGTCGGCGTACGCCGCATCATCCATGTCGACATGGACGCCTTCTATGCGTCGGTGGAGCAGCGCGACGATCCGGCGCTGCGCGGCAGGCCGGTGGCGGTTGGCGGCCAGCCCGGTTCGCGCGGCGTGGTGGCGGCATCGAGCTACGAAGCGCGCGCCTTCGGCGTGCGCTCGGCCATGCCCATGGCGCGGGCAGTGCGACTGTGTCCGGATCTGCTGATCGTCCGGCCCGATTTTGCGCGCTACCGCGCCGCCTCGCAGCGCATACTGGAAATCTTCCGTTCCTGCACGCCCCTGGTCGAGCCACTGTCGCTGGACGAGGCCTACCTCGACGTCAGTGAAAATCTCTGGAACGAGCCGCTCGCCACTGCGGTGGCAAAGCGGCTGAAGCGGCGCATTCGCGACGAAATCGGGCTGACCGCATCCGCCGGCGTGGCGCCGAACAAGTTTCTCGCCAAAATCGCCTCCGGCTGGCAAAAGCCCGACGGCCTGACGGTAATCTCGCCCGGCCGGGTCGAGGCGTTTCTGCAGCAATTGCCGGTGGACGCGCTGTGGGGCGTCGGGCCGGTCACCGCAGGGAAGCTGCGCAAAATCGGCATCGAGCGTCTGGTCCAGGTGCGCAGCGCCGACCCGGCGCGGCTGCAGCGCGCAGTCGGCAGCCTGGCAGAGGCGCTGCGGCGGCTGGCATACGGCGACGATCCGCGGCCGGTGGTGCCGGATCGGCCCTACAAATCATCGAGCAACGAGAACACCTATGACGAGGACCTGCTGGCGACGGATGCGATACGCGCCGAAATCGAGCGCATGGCGCGCCAAAGCGCGGCGTGGCTAACGCGCAAGGCGCTGCTCGCGCGCACCGTAACGATCAAGGTTCGCTACGCCGACTTCACCACGGTCACGCGCAGCCACACCACTGCGACGCCGACGCGCAACGCCGACGAGATCGCTGCGCGCGCGCTGACGCTGCTCGAACGTACCGAAGCCGGGCGCCGGCCGATACGCCTGCTCGGCGCCGGCGTGCACGGTCTGGCCGGTAATGAAACAGCCATCGGCATTCCCGGGGTGCTGAATTTCGAGGAATAGTCGCGGCGCAAACGGCGTCGCAATGCAGCTGGGTACGAGACCAGGTTTTGCCTCTTCGCACGGAATGGAACGATAATTCGCCGACAGCCATGTCCAATTTTCTGCTCGATCTAAGCTTCGGCGTCAAACGCTCCGACGGTTATGTGTCGGACATCTGGCGCGCATCGACCACACGCCTCGGTGATTTTCACCTTGCCACCAGTTCGATCGCGGGCACTGAAGAGTACCGCTTCAATAAATCAGGCATGTGCCGCAGCGCGCACAGCGGCGCCGACGCGGCACCCGAGGCGCTGCGCGACCGGGCCGGGTTCAGGTGGCGTCGCGCCGCTACACCCCCGCGCGGCAGCGGCGGCGCCGCGCGCGTGGCCTGGATCGCGTTTCCAACCGACTACCTGTCGCGGCCGACGGTGGCGGACGACGGAGAAATATTCTGGATCGCCGCTGCGCCGGAGGGCGGCGCGACCTACGTCGAGTTCGCCTATGCGGCGGAACCCGAAGAGAACATTCGCGGCGTACTCGACATCATGCAGGACCGGACCCTGGTGCGTTGCGCCGCGCTGCCGAACGGCGAAACCCTGGTGATCTTTTGCTACCACGCCGACTGGGACAACAAGGATTTGCGCGTTCCGGGAGGCAGCATCGCAGACGACGTCCTGTTCTCCGCGGACGATCCGCTGGCATCGGGGCGGCCGCTGCGGCATCGCTTCGGACCTGCGCCCAAGGACGAAGAGGCGGTGATGCTGCTGGAAATGGGCGGAGCAGCGATTACCAACTGAGGTTGGCGCGCGCCAGCGGCGACGGCAGGCGAAACTCGGATACACTTGCGCCATAAGACCGGCATACCGGCTGCGCTTGTTCTTATCCCGCAATAGCATCGTTCCTGAGCGCCTGGCGCCCGGACCGCAGAACAGGAGGAAACATCCCATGGCATTTCGCAGCGTCTACCCCGATGTCGCAATCCCCGATGTCGCGTTGACCGATTACGTTCTGGCGCAGGCGCGCGAGCGCGGCGACAAAGCGGCGTTGATCGACGGACCGAGCGGGCGCACGATAACCTACGCCCAGCTGCCCGGCCTGGTGGCGCGCGCCGCCGCCGGTCTCGCCCGCCGCGGCTTCAAGAAGGGCGAGCGCTTCGCCATCTACAGTCCGAACCTTCCGGAGTACGCCATCGCGTTCCACGCGATCGCCTCTCTGGGCGGTGCAGCGACGACAGTCAACCCGCTCTATACCGCGGGCGAACTGGCCAAGCAGTTGAACGATTCCGGCGCGCGTTTCCTGCTGACGGTGCCGCCGTTCCTGCCGGTTGCGCGCGAGGCGGCGGCGCAATCCAAGGTCGAGGAAATCTACGTGTTCGGCGAAGCCGATGGCGCCACGCCGTTCGCGGCGCTGCTCGAGGGCGCGGCGGACGCGCCCAAGGTCGCGATCAATCCGCGCACCGATCTGGTGGCGCTGCCCTATTCCAGCGGCACCACCGGCCTGCCCAAGGGTGTGATGCTCACCCATCACAATCTGGTGGCGGAACTGTGTTCGGTCGAGGGCGTCACCGACGCATCGCTGATCCAGCCCGGGGACACGGTGCTGGCGTTCCTGCCGTTCTTCCACATTTACGGCATCGTCGCTTTCCTCAACCTGAGCCTGCGCATGGGCGTCACCGTGATTACCATGCCGCGCTTCGACCTGGAGCAGTACCTGCAGCTGGTGCAGAAATACGGCGTGACCATTCTGCACCTGGTGCCGCCGATCGCACTGGCGCTGGCCAAGCATCCGATCGTCGCAAATTATGATCTTTCCAAAGTGCGCGGCGCGTTCTCCGCTGCTGCGCCGCTTTCCGGAATCGTCGCCGACGCCCTGTACCAGCGCGTCGGCTTTCGCCTGTCGCAGGCCTACGGCATGACCGAGGTCAGCGGCGCCTGTCATCTGGGTCCGACCACGCCGGACAAAATCAAGCCGGCTTCGGGCGGGCGCCTGATGCCTAACATGGAGTGCAAAATACTCGACACCGCGAGCGGCGCCGAACTCGGCGCAGGCGCGCAGGGCGAGATCCTGGTGCGCGGACCGCTGGTGATGCAGGGCTACCTCAACGCACCCGACGCCACTGCGGCGACGATAGATGCCGAGGGCTGGCTGCGCACCGGTGATATCGGCTACGTCGATGCCGACGGCGATTTTTTCATCGTCGACCGGACCAAGGAGCTGATCAAGTACAAGGCGCTGCAGGTGGCGCCGGCCGAGCTGGAGGCGGTGATCCTCGGGCATGCGGCGATTGCCGACGCCTGCGTCATCGGTATCGCCGACGAAGAGGCAGGCGAGGTGCCGAAGGCATTTGTCGTATTGAAAGGCGAGATCAGCGCGGAGGAACTGATGGCCTATGTGGCCGAGCGCGTCGCGCCGCACAAGCGCGTTCGTGCGGTCGAATTCACCGACCAGTTGCCGAAATCGGCAACCGGCAAGCTGCTGCGGCGGGTGCTGATCGAGCGCGAACGGGCCAAGGGCAAAATCTGACGCCACACTCGGAATTCAATCCCGCCGCGGCAAATCCGGTAGAACCGGTGCTGCGGCAATCGCTGATTTTTCTCGATCTCGAGACCACCGGCATCAGCGCGGCGCACGAGCGCATCACCGAGATCGGCCTGGTCGAGGTCGTCGACGGCAGGCGCGTCGGCAGCTGGAGCCAGTTGGTGAATCCGCAAAAACGCATACCAAGTTTCATCCAGTCGCTCACCGGCATCAGCGACGCGATGGTGCGGGACGCGCCGTGTTTCGAAGAGCTTGCGTCCGGACTGTTCGAGCGCCTTGAGGGGAAACTGCTGATCGCGCACAATGCGCGCTTCGATTATGGTTTCCTTGCGGCCGAGTTTGCGCGCCTTGACATGTCCTACCGTCCGCGCGTGCTGTGCACGGCCAAGCTGTCGCGCAAGCTTTTCCCCGAACACCGCCGCCACAACCTTGACAGCCTGATTGCGCGTCATGGCCTGCGTTGCAGCGCACGCCACCGGGCGCTCGGCGATGCCGAAGTGCTGTGGCAGTTCCTTCAGAAGATCCTGTCCGAGGTGGATGCCGTCCGCGTCGCTGCCGCGCTTAAGGCGCAACTGGGTTCGCCCGCCTTGTCAGTCGCCGCCTGACCGGCTGCGTCAATCCACGCTCGCGCCGGTCTGCTTGATCACCTTGGCCCAGCGGTCGCGCTCGGAGCGCATCAGCTCGGACAAACCTTCGGGCGAAGTACCGATCGCCTGAAAATAAATGCGCTGCATTTTTTCGCGCACGTCCGTGCTGTGGATGATTGCCACGAGTTCGCGCGACAGGCGATCGATAATCGCTGGCGGCGTTTTCGCCGGTGCGACCATGCCGATCCAGGCGCTCGACTCGAATCCGGGGAAGCCGGCCTCGGCCACCGTGGGCAAATCGGGCAAGACCTGGCTTTTTCCACTGCTGGTAACGGCAAGCGCCTTGATTCTGCCGGACTGGACTAGCGGCATCGCCGTGCCGGGCACAACGAAGCCGGCCTGAATCTGGCCGGCGAGGATGGCGGTGTTGACCTGCGGGCTGCCGGGGTAGGGGACGTGCACAATGTCCAGGCC
>QYQC01000014.1 GCA_007280315.1 Betaproteobacteria bacterium
CCCTGGACGACAGCGGCAAGATCGCCACCTGCAACGCGGCGGGGCTGAAAATCCTGAAGGTGAAACTGGAGAGCATCGTGCAGCGGCCGGCGGCGGAATTCTTCGCCGGTGACAACGCCTGGATACTGGAACGAATGAAGCAGGTGGACGAAAGCGGCACCGCCGACATGCTGATGGACGCGGAACTGGTGGTCGAGGGCGAGAAGGTTTCCGCCAACGTGACCATCCTGCCGCTGTTCAACATGGAAAGGAAGCACCTCGGCTCGATGCTCCTGATCGAGGACATCAGCAGCGAAAAGCGCATGAAATCGACCATGTCGCGCTACATGGATCCGGGCATCGCGGACCGTCTGGTGGCGAGCGGGGCAGAACTGCTCGGCGGACAGGCGGTGATGGCGACGGTGCTGTTTTCCGACATCCGCGGCTTTACCACCATCACGGAACAACTGGGCGCGCAGGGCACGGTGGCACTGCTGAACGAGTATTTCACACTCATGGTCGATTGCATTCAGCGCGAAGAGGGCATGCTGGACAAATTCATCGGCGACGCGATCATGGCCGCGTTCGGCATCCCGGTGGCGCATGAGGACGATGCCGACCGCGCGGTACGCGCGGCGATCGCGATGCTGCGCGACCTGAGGACGTGGAATGCCGCGCGCATCGCCGAAGGCAAGCCGCCGGTGGATATGGGCGTGGGCCTGAATACCGACATGGTGGTGTCGGGCAACATCGGCTCGAAAAAGCGCATGGATTACACCATCATCGGCGACGGCGTCAACCTGGCGTCGCGTCTGGAGTCGGCGTGCAAGCAGTACGGCAGCCGTATCCTGGTGAGCGAGTTCACCTACGCCAAACTGCGCGGAACCTACCGCACGCGCGAACTGGATCTGGTGGTGGTCAAAGGCAAGACGCAGCCGGTCGCGATCCATGAAATCCTCGACTATCACACGGACGAAACCTACCCGCATCTGATCGACGCACTGGGGTATTTCCGCGACGGCCTGCGCAAGTACCGCCAGCGCAAGTGGGATGACGCAATCAAGCAGTTTTCGGAAGTCGTGGCGCTGAATCCTGCGGACAAGGCAGCCAATCTATATATTGAACGCAGCCGCCATCTTGCCGAGCATCCGCCCGGCGATGACTGGAACGGCGTGTGGGTGATGGAAAGCAAGTAAGTGGCCATTTCAGAATTGCCGAAATAGCCTCTTACTTAGGGGGGTATGAGGAAAGATATCCCCTCATACCGTAACGAACACAAAATTCGATGCCAGGCGATTTGATCGCGTCGCATAACGTATAACCTTCAGAAGGCGGGATCATGAGACTAAAAGGCAAGGTTGCGGTCATTACTGGCGGCACCAGCGGTATCGGGCGGCGCATGGTGGAGCGCTTCATAGAAGAGGGTGCCAGCGTATATTTCAGCGGGCGCCGGGTCGCGCTCGGCGCCGAGGTGGCGAAGGCCACGGGCGCCACGTTCATCGAAGCCAACGTCACAGTCGAAGCCGACGCGGCGCGCACCATAGCCACGGCGGCGAAGATGAACGGACGCGTCGACGTCCTGATCAACAACGCCGGCGGCGTATCCACAGGCGGGCGACTCGAGGCCGTGGCGCTCGAATCCTTCGATGCCACCATCGCCGCGCACGTGCGTGGCGCGCTGGCCCATATAAAACACGTCAGCGCGCTGATGCGCGCGCAAAAGCAGGGCAGCATCATTAACATCGGCTCGGTGGCCGGGCATCGGGCGGGTTACTCTTCGTCCATCAGTTATGGCGTCGCCAAAGCGGCGTTGATCCACTTGAGCCGCTGCGCAGCGATGGAACTGGGCGAGGACAACGTGCGCGTCAACTCGATTTCTCCCGGCGGCATCGCCACCGGCATCTTCGGCAAGGCGATGGGAATGGACCCCGTCGCGGCGGAAGCCTCGGCGGAGAAGATGAAACTCGTGCTGGCCCGGATGCAGACGATTCCGCGCGCCGGTCTGCCCGGCGATATCGCCAATGCGGCGGTCTACCTCGCCAGCGACGAATCGACTTTCGTCAACGGCGCGGATATCGTCATTGACGGCGGGCTCATCTGGGGGCGGCGCTTTTCCGAGGTCGCCGCAGGCGGGCAGGCGATGCGGGCCTTGTTCGATTAGGCTGTCGGACCAGCGGTTTTCCGGCCGGTGCGCGCTGACCGATTACAGCGCGGTCTCAGCGTTTGACGATCAATCCCTGTCCGGTGGGCAGTTCCAGGACGCGATAGCCGGCGCCAACGAAAAACGCGTCCTCGACATGCTTTTGCTCGTTGTAGTAGAACCAGCCGTAGTCGTCCAGAATTACCATTCCTCCGGGTACCACGCGGCCAAACAGTTGCTCGAGCGCGCCCAGTTCCGCGTCGGCAGAGTTCATGTCGATGTGAAGAAAGGCGATCGAGGCCGGCGCCTGTTCGGCCAGTACCTCCGGCACCCGCCCGCGCACCACCTGAATGTTCGGGTATTTTTCGAACCGTTTCGACACGTAGGCCTGCAGTTCCGACACTTGGAATACCTCCGAATTGTCGTGGTTGGAATTGCGCTGGTCTTCCGGCACGCCGGAAAACGTGTCGTAAAGAAACCATTGCTTCGGCAGCTTGCCGAAGTCGAGGTAGTGGGCGAGCACGGCGGTGGAAAAGCCGCGAAACACGCCGCATTCGACGAAATCCCCGGCCAGATGGCGGCAATGTTCGCCCGCCCAGGCGAGCACGTGCAGCCGCCAGATGAGGCTGCGTTCCTGCGCCGTTTCGGCGGCGGCCTGGAATGACCGCATGAATTGCGTGTCATCGTAAAAGCTCATGTTGCGGTCGACGGTAATCAGCATGTCGCTGGCAAACAGCCGTGGATAGCATTCGCCGATCGCAGCCATCGCTTCGCGAAACCGCGCCGCCTTCGCGTCATCGAGTCCATAGAACATGGCGTTTCCCTTTTTTTCACCCCGCCGGAAGCCCCGGCCTTCGCCGCTGACTCCGGAAATCCGACGATTTTGTATGAGGTAGAATGTTACACAACGTATTCTGGGGTAGATTCGGAAGATCAGCCACAAGGAGATCAGTCATGAATTCCGCGTTCAAAGTAGTATCGAGGTGCTCGCTGGCTGCAGCCGCGGTGCTGTCGCTGGCCGCGTGCACGCCATCGGGCGTGAGCTACAGCAAGGACGTTCAACCGATACTTTCGAAAAACTGTTCGGATTGCCACGCGCCCGGCAAGGAAGGCTTCCTCGCGAGCGGGCTGGATACCACCAGCTATGCGACGCTGATGAAGGGCGGAAAATTCGGGCCGCTGGTCAAACCGGGCGATGCCCTGTCGAGTTCGCTCAACATGCTGGTGGAAGGTCGTGCGCATGCCTCGATCCGCATGCCGCACGGCAAGGAAAAGCTCGCGGACAAGGACGTTGAAATGCTCAAAGTCTGGGTGAACGAGGGCGCAAAGAGCAATTAAGCGCCGAACGCGCCGGCGGTTTTCAGCGCGGCAATCTGCTCGGTCCCGAGCCCGAGCAGTTCCCGCAGTACCACGTCGGTGTGTTCTCCCAACGCCGGCGACGACGTGCGTATCGATCCCGGCGTCGCAGACAGGCGGACCGGTACGCCTACCACACGCAGCCTGCCCGCACGCGGATGCTCGGTTTCGACGATGGAGCCGCGCGCCTTGACCTGCGGGTGGTCGACCACCTGGGCAAGATTATTGATCGCACCGACCGGAATGCCATTCCTGGTCAGCAGCGCTTCCCACTCCTCATAGCTGCGTGTCAGAAACGTCTGTTGCAGTTTTTCGACCAGGATTTCGCGGTTGCGGTTGCGATCGCCATTGGTGCGAAAACGCGGGTCGTCGGCGAGTTCCGGACAGCCAATCACCGGGCAGAATATTTTCCACAGTTTTTCGCTGCCTACGGCCAGCGCGAGGTCGCGCGTCGTGGTCTGAAACGTCTGGTAGGGCAGCAGTGCCTTGTACGCAGTGCCCATCGGCCCGGGGATTTCTCCGGTGGAACAGTAGTTTCCGAGCATGGTGCTGAGCAGCGCCAGCTGGCCCTCCATCATCGATACGTCTATGGCTTGCCCGATCCCGCTTTTTTCCTTCGCGCGCAGCGCCAGCATGATGCCAAACGCCCCATTCATGCCGGCGGTGAGATCGGCAATGGATACGCCGGCACGGGCACCGTGACCGCCTGCTTCGACGGTGACGCTGATCATGCCGCTTTCCGCCTGCAGGATAAGGTCGAGCGCGGGGCGGTCGCGATACGGACCGTCCTGGCCGAAGCCCGAGATCGAGCAGTAAATGATGCCGGCATTGCGCTTGCGCGCGATTGCGTAGTCCAGTCCCAGCTTCGCCAGCGCGCCGGCGCGATAGTTCTCCAGTACCACGTCGCAGTGTTCGACCAGACGGAGGAAGGTTGCCTTGCCTTCGGCATTCTTCAGATCGAGCACCATGCCCTGCTTGTTGCGATGCAGGCTCATGAAGTAATCGGTGTCACCGCCCGGAAGGGGCGTGCCCCAGGCGCGCGCAATGTCGCCCAGGCCGGGGGGTTCGATTTTGATCACCTGCGCGCCATAGTCGGCGAGCATGGTCGAGCAGAACGGCCCGGCGAGCGCGTGGCTCAGATCGAGCACTTTGATACCATCCAGTGGCAGTTGCATGAGGTTTCCCGCGGCTATGCTATCGAGCTGATTTTCTCATAGAGGCGTGGACGCATTCGCGCCATTTGCGCGTCGGTGCCTCGTCCACTCGCCGCCATCTAACGCGCCAGCACACGAATCTGCTGCGGCTGAATCGCAAGTTGCACCGTATCGCCGGGTGCGAAGCTTCTGGCGCCGGTGTAATGCGCCTGGTCGGCGACGATGTCGGCTTTGCCCGCCGTGACCGTGTAGCGGATGAATTCGCCCAGGAATTCGCGTGCGCTGACGCGTCCTTCGAGCCGGATCAGACCGCGCTCGACCGGCGAGCCGGTTTCGAGAAGAGCGACCACGTGCGGCCGGAAGGCGATTTCCACCTCGCCCGGCGCGGCTGCCGGCATGCCGGGGAGGGAAATCGTGCCGAATGCTTCGGACTCAAACTGCATCGCGCCCACTCCGGCTTTGAGTGTGCCCGGGTACAGATTGATGGTGCCAACAAAATTGGCGATAAAGCGGTTGGCCGGACTGTCGAACAGCTCGACCGGCGTGCCAACCTGCTGGATCACGCCGGCGTCGAGCACCGCTACGCGGTCGGAAATCGACAGCGCCTCTTCCTGGTCGTGGGTGACGAATATGGTGGTGACGCCGAGTTTTCGCTGCAGCGCCAGCAACTCGACCCGCATGTGCACGCGCAGCTTGGCATCGAGATTCGACAGCGGCTCGTCCAGCAGCAGTACCTTGGGTTCGACGGCGATGGTGCGGGCGAGCGCCACGCGCTGTTGCTGGCCGCCGGAGAGCTGGC
>QYQC01000120.1 GCA_007280315.1 Betaproteobacteria bacterium
GTATTCCGGATTGCCGACTTGTTGTTGCCGGAAATGACGAAGAACACTATCAACCAGAACTGGAAGCCTTAGCAATCGGGAAGGGGGTGCGGGAGCGCGTTTCCTTTATCGGTCCGATCTACGGCCAAGACAAGGAGGCGCTTTTCAGCCGCGCGCTCTTGTTGGTCTTGCCGTCCTATTCAGAGAATTTTGGCAACGTAGTGCTAGAGGCAATGGCTGCAGGGTGTCCCGTTGCCGTAACACCGGAAGTAGGCGCCGCCGATATCGTGCGCGAAAGTGGCGCGGGAGCAGTGTTAGATGGTGACCCGGAAAACCTAGCCGCAGGCATTCGCGGCCTGATAGCGGATCCCACGGCGCTGAAGCGCATGGGAGAAAAAGGGTGCGAGTTTGTGTCTCACCGGTACACTTGGAAAGCCATTGGCCTTCAAATCGAAGAGGCGTACAAGAAGGCGATTGCCGGATGACCATGCGCTCTTTAGTAAGCTGTCGGTTGCATGCAAACCCATTATGAGCGGAAACTACAGCGATTTCGGCTACACCGCACCAGGCCCGGGCAATGCCAATGTGGGCCAGCAACTCGCGGAAAGATTTGTCGATCTTGCACGTCGTTTGAATGGCGTGGAGTACGCATTAGATCTGGGATGCGGGAATGGTTATCTCGGTTCCAGATTAGGCGCGTCAGGGTTGCGTATCACTGGAGTCGATACCTCTGAATCCGGTATAGCAATAGCGAACCAAAACTACGCGACTGACAAAGTACGATATGTGCGAGCGGAAATCGGACCTGATCTGGTCAATCTTCTGACTGCGGAGCATCGTTTCGATCTGGTCATATCAAGCGACGTGATCGAGCATTTGTACAGACCGGCTGCCTTGATTGATACTGCGGCATCATTGCTGAGACCCGGCGGTTACCTGATCGTCGGCACGCCATATCACGGGTATCTGAAGAATCTTGCGATTAGCGTTCTGAATGAATGGGATGCTCATCACGGAGTCCACTGGGATGGCGGCCATATCAAGTTTTTCAGCGAGCGAACGTTGCGGGCGCTGGTAGTTCAGCACGGCTTCAAACAAGCAAGGTTCCACTTTTATGGGCGAATGCCATGGCTATGGAAGCACATGATTTGTGTGGCTCAAAGAGATACTTGAATGTTAGATCTGGTCACGCCCCTAATTTTAACCTTCAACGAGGCGCCCAATATTGGGCGCACGCTGGAACGTCTGCGTTGGGCGAAAGATGTGGTCGTCGTCGACAGCTTCAGCACCGACGAAACCGTAGAAATCGTTAGTCGATATTCAAACGCACGACTATTCCAACGCAAATTCGACGATCACGCGCATCAGTGGAACTTCGGCGTTAAAGAGACCGGGATCAGCACCGAATGGGTACTCGCGCTGGATGCGGATTACCTTCTTTCCGATGATTTGTTGGACGAAATTCGATCGCTCGCTTCCGATGCCGATGTCGGGGGGTATCGGGCATCGTTTAGATATTGCATCGAAGGGCGGCCCTTACGCGCGACGGTCTATACCCCGGTCACGGTTCTGTTCCGCCGCGAACGCGCTGTGTATACCCAGGTCGGACACACACAACGCGTAAAAGTCGATGGAAAGGTCGCAGCCCTGACCGGAGTGATTTTTCACGACGACCGAAAGACCTTGTCGCATTGGGTCGCTTCGCAGGATCGGTATATGCGCCTGGAAGCGGAGAAGTTGCTCAATGCCAACTGGTCTGGCCTAGGCTGGTCCGGCAGGGTTCGAAAGTTCCGCGTCGTCGCCCCCTTTGCCATGCTTTTCTATTGCTTGTTCTTGCAAGGGTTAGTGTTGGATGGCCGCGCAGGACTGTTCTATTCCTTCCAGCGCGCGTTTGCAGAACTGCTGCTTTCGCTTCACCTTCTCCAGCATGATCTGTCGTCGGAAAGCAAAGAGGCGCACTGAGTGGACACGTCTCTTCGAGGGCAGGTATGGCAGTAAGCGTTCTCGTAGCAGGCGGCGCCGGCTACATCGGCTCGCACATGGTAAAGCTGCTGCTGCGCCATGGACATCTGGTCACCGTTTTAGACAATCTTTCCACCGGCCACCGGGACGCCGTGCAGGGCGCGGATTTTGTCGAAGGGGATCTCCGGCGGGTGACCGACGCGGCCCAAGCGTTTGACGGCCGCCAATTCGATGTGGTGATGCACTTCGCCGCCAGTTGTTACGTCGGCGAATCGGTGAAAGACCCTGCGAAGTACTACACGAATAACGTAATCGGAACGCTGAATCTGCTGGAAGCGATGCGCGCGGCGCAAGTGAAGCACCTGGTGTTCTCCTCGACCTGCAGCACCTATGGCGACCCGGTTTTCTTGCCCATGAGTGAAGACCATCCGCAGCACCCCGTCAATCCTTACGGCATGACGAAGCTCACCGCCGAGCGCGCGATGGCGGACTATGGGCGTGCCTATGGGTTAGGCACTGTCGCGCTGCGTTACTTCAACGCCGCGGGATGCGATCCCGAGGGCGAGCTGGGCGAACGCCATGATCCGGAGACGCATCTGATTCCGCTGATTCTCCGTGAAGCGCTCCGCATGCGCGCCGGTGGAAACCCGGCAGACACACAGTTGCAGGTTTTCGGCGACGACTTCGACACGCCGGACGGCAGCTGCATTCGCGACTATGTGCATATCGCAGACCTGTGCGCGGCGCACCTGCTTGCGATGGAGCGATTGATGGGCGACGAGGTCGCCGGATTCAAGGCGTTCAATCTCGGGATCGGCAAAGGCTTTTCGGTCAAAGAAGTCATCGAAACCTGCCGGCGCGTGACGGGACAGGACATTCGGTACCGGGTGGCTGGACGGCGGGCTGGGGATCCGGCGCGCTTGGTGGCGAGCGCAGAACGCGCTCGCGCGGAGTTGGGTTGGTCGCCGCAGTTCAATGAGCTGTCTGATATTGTCGAAACTGCCTGGCGGTGGTTTTCCAGGCAGCCTGCGTTGGCAAACGGATAGTTGGTCCTTTGAGATAACGAGGTCGGGAGCGAAATCCGTGACCTGCCCCTCCCGCAACTCATTTGTCATTGCAATATACCCAAAACGGGTATTGCAACGCCCAAAATGGGTATAAGGACAAAAAAGCAGGCCAAGCCGCGAATGACGCGCCGGTCGGCCGACGCCGTCCCGCCACAGCGCACCAACCTGGCGGACGCGCTCTTTTCCGGGACCCAGCAGCGGGTGCTGGGTCTATTGTTCGGCCAATCGGGGCGCCGCTTTTTTTGCGACCGAATTGATCGGCCTGGTGGGCGCCGGCTCGGGCGTCGTCCAACGGGGGCTGCGGCGCTTGGCCGAAAGTGGCCTGGTGGTCGTGACGCGCGTGGGCAATCAGAAACACTATCAGGCGAACCGCGACGCGCCCGTGTTCGAGGAATTGCGCGGTCTCGTGGCGAAAACGGTCGGCCTCGCCGACCCGTTGCGTGCCGCCTTGGTGACTTTGGGTGATCGCATTCGCCTGGCGCTGGTGTACGGTTCGGTCGCCAAGAAAAGCGAGAGTGTAACGAGCGATATCGATGTGCTGATTGTCGCCGACGATCTCACCCTCGAGGAGGTCTATGTTGCGCTTGCGGGGGCGGAACGGCAGCTTGCCCGCCGGGTGAATCCTACGCTCTATACGCGAGCGGAGTTCGTGCGCCGGCGCAAGGCGGGCAACCCATTCCTCGCCAAGGTTCTGGCCGGCGAAACCCTGCCGCTGATCGGAAAGGAAACCGATGTCGCTGGCTCCGCTCGATAACCTGGTGCGCATCGGCCAGTTCAAGGCAGAGCCTGCGGCGCGCCGCTGGTGCAAAACGGCGCCTCGTTCGACGCACAATCTAGCTTAGATTTGCCTGCGCTCGTAGCCACGGCGAATGTAATTGACAACATTGCCTATCGTACTGCTTTACATTACACTATTGTCGTGATCAAGAGCTTCCGGCACAAGGGCATAGAACGTTTCTTCAAGAACGACGACGCCCGTGGAATCAATGCGAAGCACGGACCGCGCATTCGACGCATGCTTGACCTGATCGACCAGGCAAGCGCCGTGGAGCAATTGGATATCCCCGGCATGCATCTGCACCAGTTGAAATTCGACCGGAAGGGAGAATGGGCGATGACTGTATCGGGCAACTGGCGAATCACATTTCGTTTTGTTGGCGAGGATGCGACCAACGTCAACCTGGAGGACTATCACTGATGGCTAAGACGTTGAGAAGCCGGAATCGCCGCCCGACACATCCGGGCGAAATTCTGCGCGAGGATGTATTGCCGGCGTTGAACCTGACACAAAAGGAACTCGCCGATCGGCTCGGGGTTTCACGGCTGACGGTTTCGGAAGTACTGCTTCAAAAACGTAGCGTTACTCCGGACATGGCGATTCGTTTGGGCAAACTGCTGGGCAATGGCCCGGAGATTTGGCTACGCATGCAGCAGGCAGTTGATGTCTGGGCCCTCGAGCAGCGCGGCGGATATGAACGCATTGAACGGCTTGAAGCCGCCTAGGGCTTCGTTCAATGCACCGCCCTAGCCTTACTGCGGATTGTGCGAAGCCCGAATCCCTCCTCGGCGAGATAGTTAGGGTGGAGTAACAAGCAAGAGCGGTCAGTTCGACCGACAACACCAGGACCATCGCTCAAGTGACCACCATCCTCGGCCTCAACGCCTACCACGCCGACTCCTCCGCTTGTCTCGTCAAAGACGGCACGCTGATTGCCGCGGCAGAGGAGGAGCGCTTCCGCCGCATCAAGCACTGGGCCGGTTTTCCGTCCGAGGCTATCCGCTATTGCTTGGCTGAAGGCGGAATCCGCCTGGCCGACATCGACGTGGTCGCGATCAACCAGGACGCAGGCGCCAACCTGTGGAAGAAGGTGGCCTACCTGGCCACGCGCCGGCCGGACTTGTCGCTGGTCCGCGATCGCCTGCGCAACAAGCGCGAGCGCGTGGGTGTCGCCGCGGAGCTCGCGCGCGCATTTCCCGGCGAGAGCCTGCGCGCGGGGTTTCGTGAGGGGCTGCGCGAGGTCGAGCATCACCTCGCCCACTTGGGGTCCGCGTTTCTGGTGTCTCCGTTCGAGGAGGCGGTCGCGGTTTCGGTGGACGGCTTCGGTGATTTTGCCAGCGCCGCCTGGGGCATCGGCCGCGGCAGCCGCGTCGAAGCGGAAGACAAGGTCTATTTCCCGCATTCGCTCGGAATTTTCTATCAGGCGCTGACTCAGTATCTGGGTTTTCCGAACTACGGCGACGAATACAAGGTGATGGGTCTTGCGCCTTATGGCGAGCCGCGCTTCATGAGCGAGATGCGGCAGATCGTGAAGCTCGAAGGTGATGGGACGTTCCGTCTGACTTTAGATTACTTTCGACACCACCGGGAAAAGATCGGCTACGAATGGGCGGACGGCGCGCCCTTTTTCAGCGATTTGTATTCAC
>QYQC01000142.1 GCA_007280315.1 Betaproteobacteria bacterium
ACGAGGAACTGCTCTCCTCCGGCGTCGTCCTGACCGGCGGTTCCAGCGTGATGCGTGGCATGGTCGATCTGGGCGAGGAGATTTTTCATATGCCGGTGCGTCTGGGCACACCGCGTTACTCAGGCGGCCTCGCGGATGTGGTGAAGCATCCGCGTTACGCCACGGCGATCGGGCTATTGATCGAGGGGCAGTCGCAGACCCAGCGCGGCATCCAGGCGCTGCAGGGTGCGTCGTTCAGGCAGATCTTGTCGAGGATGAAGGAATGGTTCCAAAGGAATTTCTAGAAGTTGGAGATTGGAGTACGGCGGGGCGGGCCATTGTGTTCGCCCCCTGGACTCGTATCTTTTGCTGGAAATGGCGGTGAGTGCGCAGTTTATTTCTTAACCAAGACCCGGAGGGAAGCACTATGTTTGAAATCGTGGATGCACAGAACAACGGTACCGTGATCAAGGTGATAGGCGTAGGTGGCGCCGGCGGCAACGCCGTCGATCACATGATACGGAGCACCGTGCAGGGGGTGGAATTCATCGCCATGAACACTGACGCACAGGCGCTTGCGTACGGACAGGCAAAGAATCAGATTCAGCTTGGTGCGTCCGGTTTGGGCGCGGGGGCCAAGCCCGAGGCCGGACGCGCGGCCGCGATCGAAGCGCGCGAGCAGATAGAGGAGGCGCTGCAGGGGGCGCACATGGTGTTCATCACCGCCGGCATGGGGGGCGGCACCGGTACCGGTGCCGCGCCGCTGGTGGCCGAAGTGGCAAAGCAGATGGGCATTCTGACCGTGGCGGTCGTCACCAAGCCGTTCACCTTTGAGGGCGTAAAGCGCATGCAGGCGGCCGAGGGCGGCATCGACGAACTGGCGCAGAACGTCGACTCGGTGATCGTGATCCTGAATGAGAAGCTGGAGGAGGTGCTGGGCGAGGAGGTGTCGATGGAAGACGCGTTCAGCGCGGCCGACAACGTACTCAAGAACGCTGTCGCAGGCATTTCCGAAATCATCAACATCCGCGGTTTGATCAACGTCGATTTCCAGGACGTCAAAACCGTCATGCACGAACAGGGAATGGCGATGATGGGTTCGGCCTCCGCATCGGGCATGGACCGGGCGCACATAGCCGCGGAGCAGGCCGTGGCCTGCCCGCTGCTCGAAGGCGTCAACCTCTCGGGCGCGCGCGGCGTGCTGGTCAATATCACCGCCGCCAAGTCCGGCCTGAAACTGCGCGAGACCAAGGAAGTCATGGAGACAATACGCAGCTTCGCCGCAGAAGACGCCACCGTGATTCTGGGCGCGGTCTACGACGAGGATATGGGCGACGCGCTGCGCGTCACGGTGGTCGCGACCGGCCTCGGACAGCCCGCGTCAATACGCCAGACGAAGCCGATGCTGGTGGTGAAGAACGGCACCAACAACATGCCGGTGAACGGCGTCGACTACGCCGCGCTGGACGCGATGCCGGCGGTGGTGCGCAAGAACCGCGCATCGACCATCGAGGCACTGCAGCATAACGGGATGGACAAATACGACATCCCGGCTTTCTTGCGCAAGCAGGCGGACTGATCTAACGCCGTCAGTCGGCCGACCGCGCACCGGGTCGCGCGGCCGGCCGGGCCTGGCGCTTATGTTAAAATTTGCCGTTTAATTTCCGTGCAAGAAGCTCCAAATGTTGAAGCAGCGCACCCTTAAATCCATCATCCGCGCGACTGGCGTCGGCCTGCATTCGGGCGAGAAGGTGGAACTGACGCTGCGTCCGGCGCAACCGAACACGGGTATCGTATTTCGCCGCCTGGATCTGCCGCAGCCGGCAGACGTGCGCGCCGGCGCCTACAAGGTCGGCGACACGCGTTTGTGCAGTACGCTGGAGGAGGGCGGCGTGAGAGTTGCCACAGTGGAGCACCTGATGTCGGCTTTTGCGGGCTTAGGTGTTGACAATGCCTACGTCGACCTTACCGGTGCCGAAGTGCCCATCATGGACGGCAGCGCCTCGCCTTTCGTGTTTCTGCTGCAGTCGGCGGGCATCGTGGAGCAGTCCGTCGCCAAACGGTTTATCCGCATCAGAAAGACGGTGGAAGTGAGCGATGGCGAAAAATGGGCACGCTTTGATCCCTACGCCGGATTCAAACTGACTTTTTCCATCGTTTTCAACCACCCGGCATTCGACAAGTCGAGCCAGAAAGTGGTGGTCGATTTTGCCGAAACGTCCTATGTCAAAGAGGTGGCGCGGGCGCGCACCTTCGGTTTCATGCAGGATGTGGAAAGCCTGCGTGCCAGCGGCCTCGCCATGGGCGGCAGCCTGGAAAACGCAGTGGTAATGGATGAGTACCGGGTGCTGAATTCAGACGGCCTGCGCTATGCCGATGAATTCGTGAAACACAAAATACTGGATGCGATCGGCGACCTGTTTTTGCTCGGCCATCCGCTGATCGGGGCGTTCTCGGCGCATAAATCCGGGCACGGCCTGAACAACGCCTTGTTGCGCGCGACTCTGGCCGACGCCGATGCCTGGGAATATGCCAGCTTCGATCGCACTGAGGACGCGCCGGCTGGTTTGACGCGGTTTCTGGCTCAGGCGGCTTGAGCGAACACCGGCGTGCGGTCGGGCGCGTGTAAGCGGATGCGGCAGGATCGATCTTCGGCAGCCGCTAGTACTCACTTCGCACCGGCTGGTCGGCGCGGGCCCGGATCCTGCGCCCGTGTTTGATCGGGTTGCTGCGCCAGCGAACCGCGTGCCGCCATCCCGGCCAGCGTTTGCCGGAGTGCTGAATCCGGCAGTTGCCTCGCCAGCGCCCCCAGGCTTTCTGCACCTGCGCGGCTGAGTTTCGCCCGTTTCGGCGGTACCGCTTTGGGCGGGTCCTGTCGGGGTTGCACTTCAATCCGAAATCCGGTAACCTGCACCCCACTTTTTGAAAAATCATCGACTAATCGTGGGCTTAGCAATCTAAGCTTGGCTGCAACGGCGTTGTTTTCGGCGAAAATAACCACCGTTTGCTGCTTACAATTGACGATCGACGATGATCGCAACAATTGTTGCGGCACCAGTTTGCTGTAAATACGCCGCAATTCGATGAGTCGTTCCGCCTGGGGTAAAAGTCCCGCTATGCCGACGGCCGAGTCCAGGTAGGCGCGAAGATTCTTGGAATGCATGTATAGGAACTCTGAGGGAACCATGCATATTATTCTCGTATCGGACCGGCTGGCAACGGCCAAGTCGATTTCATTGGGCGCCCGCCACCTTCTGCTGGGAGCCGGGCTCCTGACTGCGGCGGTCGTGATTCTGTCCAGTTCCATGTTCTATCTGGTGTTCCGGCACGCGGTCGATATTAAGCTGCCGCTGGTGCAGACGCTGTTGCTGTCGGCGCAGGAGCAACAGACCCAGAACGCGAAAGAGTTCATGCGCGAGAACCTGAACGCGATGGCGGTGCGCCTGGGACAGATGCAGGCGCAACTCATGCGCCTGGACGCGCTGGGCGAGCGCTTGTCGGCACTGGCCGGCATCAAGCCGCAGGAATTTCGCATGAACGAGGCGCCCGGCCGTGGCGGCGCGCTGCCCTCCAGTATTCCGGTCCAGGACCTGTCGATGGGCGAACTTACCGGGCAACTTGATGCGCTTTCCAAGCATATGGAGAATCGCCAGGACTACATGGGCATTCTCGAGAACCGCCTGTTCGACGCCAGAATCAAGAAGAAGCTGATGCCGACGGTGCGGCCAGTGGATGTGGATTGGAATGCATCGAGTTTCGGTTGGCGCATCGACCCCATTACCGGGCAGAATGCCATGCACGAAGGCGTCGATTTCTTGGTCGATACCGGCACGCCGGTCCACGCCGCGGCCGGCGGTCTGGTGATCGCAGCGCAATCGCATCCGCAATACGGCTACATGATCGATATCGATCACGGCAACGACTTTACCACCCGCTACGCACACAATTCGAAGCTCCTGGTGAAGGTAGGTGACCTGGTACAGCGCGGACAGATAATCGCCGAGTCCGGCTCGACCGGACGCTCGACCGGGCCGCATGTGCACTTCGAAGTGCGCTATAAGGGTGTTGCACAGAACCCCAATCGTTTCCTCAAGGTCCCCGCCACCACCGCGATGGTAAAGTAACAGGCGCTTCACCAATCTGCGAATGCGCCGGGCCTGATCTGCGCCGCGGCGCTCATATTCTCCTGCTAGTTCAGTTTCATTCGCTGCTCTGACGCCGGGTCGTTCCCGCCGTTTTGGGAGGAGCAGGCATGGTAAAATTCGCGCTCTTTCCTCGATCCTCCCCCCAAACCCTTTAATGTTCAACCGCATCCTGACCCGCGTTTTCGGCAGCCGCAACGACCGGCTGATCAAGCGTTACAACAAGTCGGTGCAACGAATCAACGCACTCGAGCCCGCCATGTCAGCGCTCTCAGATGAGGCGTTGCGCGACAAGACCGCGGAGTTCAAGCAGCGCCTGACGCAGGGTGAATCGCTGGACGATCTGCTGCCCGAGGCGTTCGCCGTGGTGCGCGAGGCAGGCAAGCGCGTGCTCAACATGCGCCATTTCGACGTGCAGTTGATCGGCGGCATGATTTTGCACGCCGGAAAAATCGCGGAAATGCGTACCGGCGAGGGCAAGACTCTGGTTGCCACGCTGGCGGCCTACCTGAATGCGCTGTCCGGGCTGAGCGTGCACATCGTCACGGTGAACGATTACCTTGCCAGCCGCGACGCCGAATGGATGGGCCGCATCTACCGCTTCCTCGGGCTTAGCGTCGGCGTCAACCTGTCGCAGAGCACCGCGGATGTGAAGCAGCAGGCGTACGCGGCCGACATCACCTACGGCACCAACAACGAGTTCGGGTTCGACTACCTGCGCGACAATATGGCGATGCAGGTGGCGGACCGCTACCAGCGCCGCCTCAATTTTGCCATTGTCGATGAGGTCGATTCGATCCTGATCGACGAAGCGCGTACGCCGCTTATCATCTCCGGCCAGGCAGAAGATCATACCGATCTGTATTACCGCATGAACGAAGTGGCGCCGCTGCTGGTGCGCCAGGCCGAGGAGGATGGACCAGGCGATTTTTCCATGGACGAAAAATCACGCCAGGTGCTGCTGACCGAATCGGGCCACGAGCACGCGGAGAAACTGCTTGCGCGGGTCGGCTTGCTGCCCGAAGGGCGCAGCCTGTACGAGCCCTCGTTCATCAACCTGATGCACCACCTGTACGCGGCGCTGCGGGCACATCACCTGTTCCTGCGCGACACGCATTACGTGGTACAGGAGGGCGAGGTCATTATCGTCGACGAGTTTACCGGGCGTTTGATGTCGGGACGACGCTGGTCCGACGGCCTGCACCAGGCGGTCGAGGCCAAGGAAAACGTCTCGATCCAGAACGAGAACCAGACCCTGGCGACAATCACTTTCCAGAATTATTTCCGCATGTACGCGAAACTCGCCGGCATGACCGGCACGGCCGATACCGAGGCCTACGAGTTTCAGGAGATCTACGGACTGGAAACACTGGTGGTGCCGACGCACAAGAACATGATCCGTGACGACCGCGAGGACCTCGTCTATCAGACGATCAACGAAAAGAACGACGCCATCATCGCGGCGATCAAGCACTGCTACGAGCATGATCAGCCGGTTCTGGTCGGTACTACGTCGATTGAAAATTCCGAGTTGCTCTCGGGCATGCTGGAGAAGATCAAGCTGCCGCACCAGGTGCTCAATGCCAAACAGCATGCACGCGAGGCTGAAATCGTGGTCCAGGCCGGGCAACCGAAAATGGTCACTATCGCCACCAACATGGCCGGCCGCGGCACCGACATCGTGCTTGGCGGCAACGTCGAAAGGACCATCGACGTGCTGCGCGCCAGCGAAGGCGTGGACGAAGCGGAGAAAGAGAGCCGCATCAAGACGCTGCGGGAGGAATGGCAAATACTGCACGCCAAGGTCATCGCCGCCGGCGGGCTGCACATAATCGGAACCGAACGCCACGAGTCGCGCCGCATCGACAACCAGTTGCGTGGCCGCTCCGGACGTCAGGGCGATCCTGGCTCCTCGCGCTTTTACCTGTCGCTGGAAGATCCGCTGCTGCGCATTTTTGCCGGAGATAAGGTGAAGGCGATCATGCAGCGGCTGAAAATGCCCGAAGGCGAGGCGATCGAGAGCTCGTGGGTGTCGCGCTCGATCGAGTCGGCGCAGCGCAAGGTCGAAGCGCACAACTTCGATATCAGGAAGCAGCTGCTCGAGTACGACGACGTCGCCAACGACCAGCGCAAAGTCATCTACGAGCAGAGAAACGAACTGATGGAGAGCGCCGACGTCAGTGAAACCATCACTTCACTGCGCCAGGGCGTCGTGAGCGATATATTCCGCGCGCACATTCCGCCCGAGAGCGTTGAGGAGCAGTGGGACGTGCCCGGACTGGAGAAGGCGTTTGCGGCGGAACTGCATTTCACCATCCCGGTAAAATCCTGGCTCGATGCGGACGCCAGCCTGGACGAGCAGGCGCTGCTTGAAAAGGCGGTGGCCGAGGCCGACCGGGTGTACCAGGAGAAATTCTCGCTTGCGCCCGCGGAAGCGCTGCATCAATACGAACGCTGGGTCATGCTGACCAACCTGGACCAGCATTGGCGCGAGCACCTGGCCGCGCTTGACCATCTGCGCCAGGGCATACACCTGCGCGGCTACGCACAGAAGAATCCGAAGCAGGAATACAAGCGCGAAGCGTTCGAGCTGTTTTCTGGCATGCTCGAAAGCGTCAAGCTGGAAGTCACGAAGACACTAACCGCAGTGCAGGTAAATTCGGAAACCGAACTGGCCGAGGCTGCGACGGAAACGGCGCCAACAGTGGAAAATGTCCAATACCGCCACGCCGGCTACGACGAGGCGCCGGCTGTCGCCGACGCCGGCGAGCAAAAAAACAAGGAACGGCCGTTCGTGCGCGAGATGGGCAAGATCGGTCGCAACGATCCCTGTCCCTGCGGCTCCGGCAAGAAATACAAGCAGTGCCACGGAAAGTTGACTTAGCGCTCGCGGCAAAGCAGCAACATATGGCATTGTCATTCCGAGACCGAAGGTCGAGGAATCTGCTTTTTACAGTTAGCTTCAACTGCAGATTCCTCGCTGCGCTCGGAATGACAGTTAATATTGACATCGCCTCTTAATCAGGTTGCAACCATGCCTGTCAATCTCGCTCCGCCCAGACCCGAAGATCTGCTGCCGGTAAATGGCGTGGCGCTCGGCATCGCCGAGGCGGGCGTGCGCAAGGCCAATCGTCGCGATCTGCTGGTCATGCGCCTGGCCGAAGGCGCGAGCGTCGCCGGTGTGTTTACGCAGAACCGCTATTGTGCCGCGCCGGTTATTCTATGCAGGGAACATCTGGCGCTGGCACGGCCGACACGCGCACTGCTGGTCAATACCGGCAATGCGAATGCCGGCACCGGCGCAGACGGACTCGCGCGCGCCAGGCTGGCCTGTACCGAACTCGCGGCGGCGCTCGGTTGCGACGCGACACAGGTCCTGCCGTTTTCAACCGGCGTGATCATGGAGCCATTGCCGGTGGAGCGCATTGTCGCGGCGCTGCCGCGCGCGCTCGCCGATTGCCGCGAGGACAACTGGGCTCCTGCTGCCGCGGCAATCATGACCACCGACACCGTGCCCAAGGCATGCTCGCGCCGGCTCAGTCTGGGCGGCAAGCCGGTGAGCGTGACCGGTATCGCCAAGGGCGCCGGCATGATTCACCCGAACATGGCCACCATGCTCGGTTTCGTTGCGACCGACGCAGCGGTCAGCCGGCAGGTGCTGCAGCAAATGCTGACCCAGGCGGCCGCGCAGTCGTTCAATCGCATCAGCGTCGACGGTGACACGTCGACCAACGATTCCTTCATGCTGATTGCGACCGGCGCGGCCGCGACCCAAACCATCGATAGCGTCAGCCATCCGGATTACACGGAGCTCGCCGCGGCTGTCACCGAAGTTGCCGTCTGGCTGGCGCAGGCGATTATCCGCGACGGCGAAGGTGCGACAAAGTTCATCACGGTGCAGGTGGAGGGCGGTAATTCCGAGGAGGAATGCAGCAAGGTCGCCTTTGCAATTGCGCATTCACCGCTGGTGAAGACCGCTTTCTTTGCCTCCGACCCGAACCTCGGGCGTCTGCTGTGCGCGATCGGTAACGCCGGCATTGCCGACCTCGACGCCGCCAAGGTGCGTATGCACCTGGGCGACGTGCTGGTCGCCGGGGACGGCGGAGTCGATCCGGGCTACCGCGAGCAAGACGGCCAGCGCGTGATGCAGCAAAGCGAAATCAGCGTGCGCGTGGAGCTCGGCCGCGGTCGGGCGCAATACACGGTATGGACTTGCGACTTGTCGCATGATTACGTTTCCATCAATGCGGATTACCGCAGCTAGCTTTTATGATAGAGCTCGCCAAATTCCTGCAACGCGCCGAAGCACTGGTCGCTCGGCTCGAAGTGTTGCTGCCCGCGATACAGCCGCCGGTGGACTGGAGCGCGAGCATCGCCTTTCGCTGGCGCAAGGCGGGCGGGCATGGCCATCTGCAGCCGGTCGCGAGGCCGCACAAAATCCGCCTGTCCGACCTGCACGGCGTCGACCGGCAAAAGCGTTTGATCGAACAAAATACGCGCCAGTTCGTCGCCGGGCTTCCGGCCAATAACGTATTGCTGACCGGCGCGCGCGGTACTGGAAAATCGTCGCTGGTAAAGGCGGTGCTGAACAAATTTCAGCGCCAGGGGCTGCGCCTGATCGAAGTGGACAAGCGCGACCTGATCGACCTGCCCGACATCGTCGACCAGATCTCGGTGCGCAGCGAACGCTTTATCATATTTTGCGACGACCTGTCGTTCGAGGCGGCGGAGGCGGGCTACAAGGCGCTGAAGGTGGTACTCGATGGTTCGATTTCGGCGACCTCGGAAAACGTGCTCATCTACGCCACTTCCAACCGGCGTCACCTGATGCCCGAGTACATGCAGGAAAATCTGGAGTACAAGCACCTGGGCGAGGAGATACATCCGGGAGAGACCTCGGAGGAGAAGATTTCCCTGTCCGAGCGCTTCGGCCTGTGGGTGTCGTTCTATCCGTTCGATCAGGATGATTACCTCGACATCGTCAGCCACTGGCTCACCGAGTTGGGCTGCTCGCCGCGGGACATCGCGGCGACGCACGAAGAAGCGCTGCAGTGGGCGCTGTCGCGCGGCTCGCGTTCCGGCCGCGTCGCCTGGCAGTTCGCGCGCGATGTGTCCGACCGCCTGCGCGCCGCCGCCGCGCCGCGCACCAGACGCGGTTGAACACAAACCTGGTCGAAGTTGTCGCCGCGGTGATCGAGCGGCCGGATGGAAGCTTCCTGCTGGCACAACGCCCGCCAGGCAAGGTGTACGCAGGATACTGGGAGTTTCCCGGCGGCAAGGTCGAGCCGGGCGAGCCGCTCGCCACGGCGCTCGCACGCGAGCTGCACGAGGAACTCGGCATTGAGGTCGAGCGCGCCTATCCATGGATCGTGCGCACCTACGCTTATGCGCACGCCCGTGTGCGGCTGAATTTCTTCCGCGTGCGTTCCTGGCGCGGCGAACCGCACGCAAAAGAGGCGCAACGGCTCGCCTGGCAGCGGGTGGCCGCGCTCGATGTCGCACCGCTCCTGCCGGCCAACGGACCGGTGCTGAGGGCGCTGGGCCTGCCAACCGAATACGCCATTACGCATGCGGCCTCGATGGGCGAGGCCGCGCAGTTGAGCCGAATCGATGCGCGGCTGGCACAGGGGCTGCGCCTGATTCAGGTGCGCGAGAAACAGATGCAGGAAGCGGACCTTGCGCGCTTCGCCGCGGCGGTGATCGCGAGAGCGCGTCCGTACGCCGCGCAGGTGCTGATCAATTCGGACATCGAACTGGCCGAGCGCCTGGGTGCGGACGGCGTGCATCTCACGTCCGCGCAGCTCGCTGCCTTGGACAAGAAGCCGGCGCTCGACTGGTGCGCGGCGTCCTGCCACAGCGCGGCCGAACTGGAGCGAGCGCTCGAGCTCGGCGTCGATTTCGCGGTACTCGGACCGGTGCAGGCGACGCCGACGCACGCGGAAACACGGCCGCTGGGTTGGGACAGCTTCAGCACCCTTGTGCGCGGCAGAGCGATGCCGGTGTTCGCGCTTGGCGCAATGCAGCCGGCCGATCTGCAGATCGCCTGGCACCATGGCGCGCACGGCATCGCCATGGTGCGCGGGAGCTGGCAACAGCGCTAAGGCGCCTCCGGCTTCGATTCGTCGGATCCGGCGTCCGCGTCCTCCTCGCCGCCTTCTACCGCCACACGATATTCCTCGCTCGCCCAGGCGCCGAGATCGATCATCTTGCAGCGCTCGGAACAGAACGGTCGAAACGGTGATTCGGTTCCCCAGCTTACCCGCTTGGCGCAACGCGGGCAGCCGACGGTGCGGCTCGCCTTGGTCACAGATTACACAGCGTCAGTTCGAACTCCACGTTCGAACTGCTGGTGTGCGGACGCGCATCTTCGCCGAAAATTGCAAAGCGGATATTGAGCGCGTATTTGTTGGCGCTGATCTCCGGGATGAATTCGGATTCTTGCGGCAGGCGTATGCCGACCATCTGCACCACGCGGCCGCCCAGCATCTGCTGAAACAGGCCCTGCTGGGCAAGGATCTTGGACGGCTTGCCGCTTTCGCGCAGCAGTCGAAGTACGATGGCGGTTGCGTCGCGCAACGGAAACAGCGGATTGATCCAGCCGTGCAGGTCGAAAGCCCGCGAACCGGAATCGCGATGCAGCCAATAGTGGTACGAGGGCAAATCAAATTCGCACACGCCTCCGGGAATGCCGGTGCGCTGCTTGATCGACATCAGCCACTCGTTTTCGCGCAGATACTGGCCGATCTTGCCGGTCATGTTGAACAGCGCCGAGCTCGCCTGCTCGATCTCGGAGATCACCTGATTCAGTGCTTCCTCGGAGATTTCCGGATTGTTGCGAAACGACAGCAGCACCTGCTTCTGCCGCTCCAGTTCCTGCAGCAGATCCGATTTCAGATCGGCGCGGCTTGCGACTTCGAGAATCTCAAACAACGTGAGCAGCGTGGCATGGTGATCTAGCGCGTCCTGGCGGGCCAGAAAAAAGCGCACCCGGTCGAACAGATCCTCCAGGCGCAGCAACGTGCGGATGCGTTCGTTGAAGGGATACTCGTAAGTGATCACTATCGCGCTGGTGCCCCGAAATAAAGGTCAGTTTTGAGGATTTTGACCGATTCGTCAGTAATTTACAACTTCATCAGACAGCGGCAGCAAGCTGCAGATAGCGAAGGTGCAGCGCTTCGGCCTGGCTTCGCAGGTGCGCCAGATCGCGGCTGTTGTCGATCACATCGTCTGCGGCCGCGAGGCGCGCTTCCCGCGCCACCTGGTTCGCCATGATGGCGCGTACCTGCGCCGCCGCAATGCCGCTGCGCGCCATGACGCGGGTGAGCTGCATTTCCTCCGGACAGTCGACGACGAGAATACGCTGGCAGCGACGTCGATAATCGCCCGACTCGATCAATAGCGGCACCATCAGAATTACATAAGGACCGCGCGCAGCACGCGCCAGCCCCTCCGAACGCGTGCGAATCAGCGGGTGGAGGATGGCTTCGAGAGCGCTTTTTTTCGCGGCATCGGCAAATACCAGCTCGCGCATCCGCGCCCGCGCTAGCGCGCCCTCGGCGGTAATGAAATCGGCGCCGAACGCGTTGCGGATCGGCGCAATCGCCGCGCCGCCTGGCGCGGTGAGCTCGTGCGCGATGGCGTCGGTGTCGATTACGGTGGCGCCCAGATCTCCGAACACCTGCGCTGCGGCGCTTTTTCCGCTGCCGATGCCGCCGGTCAGACCTACGATGTAGGTCATCGCACTGTTGCCTTTGCAGCGCGAGGTCGGCGCATGCTCTAAAGTAATCTCAGATAGGCGAAAGTCAGCGGCTTGCCCCAGAACAACGCGACCGCGCCTGCCGCGGCGAGATACGGGCCGAACGGAATGGGGACGTTGCGTTCGTGCTTCGCGAACAGCATGAGCGAGATACCGACTACGGCGCCGGCAAACGAGGAAGCCAGAACCACCAGAGGCAACATTTGCCAGCCGAACCAGGCGCCGATCGCGGCGAGCAGCTTGAAGTCGCCAAAGCCCATGCCTTCCTTGCCGGTGAGAAGGCGGAATCCCCAATACACGCTCCACAACGACATATAGCCGGCCGCGGCGCCGATCACTGCCGAGCGCAGGTCGACGAACGTACCGCCGAGACCGAGCAGCAGCCCGCCCCAGACGAGCGGCAAGGTTATCGAGTCAGGCAGCAACTGGGTGTCGAAGTCTATGAGCGCGAGCGCAATCATGCACCACAGAAATCCCATCGCCGCAAACGCGGCCAGACCGAAGCCGAAGTGCCACGCGGCGTAGGCACTCGCAAATCCGCTCAAGGCTTCAATCAATGGATAGCGTGCGCTGATGCGAGCGCCGCATGCTGAACACTTGGCGCGCAATGCCAGGTAGCTCGCGATCGGAATGTTCTGCAGCATCGAGATCGGATGGGCGCAGGCGGGACAGCGCGAGCGCGGGCGGGCGAGCGTAAACACCTCCCTTTCGGGTGGTTTTTCCTCGCGCAATTCGGCGCATTGAACTTCCCAGTCGCGCTGCATGATTTTTGGCAGGCGATAGATCACCACGTTCAGGAACGATCCCACGCACAGGCCCAGCGCGAGGCACAACCAGGGAAAAACGGCGGGTTGGACCATGACCTCCAGCGAGGTCATGGTGACGAAAGTCGAAGCCAGAAGGAGTACGCAGGCACGCGAAGCCGAAGCTTTGCCTTCTGTCGCGCCAACACTGTGCCTTCGATCCTAGACTGCCTGGCCGAGTTTGAAAATCGGCAGGTACATCGCGATCACCATCCCGCCGATCAGAGTACCCAGCACCACCATGATGACCGGTTCCATCAGACTGGAAAGTGCACCCACGGCGTCGTCAACCTCGGCCTCGAAGAAGTCCGCGACCTTGGACAGCATGCCATCGAGCGCGCCCGACTCCTCCCCGATCTGCACCATCTGGATCACCATGCTCGGGAATACCGCGGTGTCGGTCATGGCTACCGTGAGGCTGGAGCCGGTGCTGACCGCCTGCTGGATGCTTTTTGTCGCCACCAGGTAGACGTAGTTTCCCGACGCCCCACCCACCGAATCCAGTGCTTCCACCAGCGGTACGCCGGCGGCAAACATGGTTGACAGCGTGCGCGTCCAGCGTGCGATGGTCGAAATACGAATCAGGTGACCGAATACAGGCGCCCTGAGCAGCAGCTTGTCCATGAAGATCTGCACCGCGAGCGAGCGTTTCCACGAGTACATGAACCCGTAGATGCTGCCGAAGATCAGCGGAAAGATGACGTACCAGTACTTGACGAAATTATCCGATATGGCCATCACGACCAGGGTCGGCCCGGGCAGGTCGGCGCCGAAACTGGTGAACACCTGCTTGAACGCGGGAATCACGAAAATCATGATCACCGCGGTGATGATGAAGGCGACGCCGATAATGGCGATGGGGTAGAACAGGGCAGCCTTGATCTTGGACTTGATCGCCTGCGTTTTCTCCTTGTACGTCGCCAGTCGATCGAGCAGCGATTCCAGGATACCGGCCTGCTCGCCGGCGCCGACGAGGTTGCAGAACAAGGGGTCGAAATAAAGCGGAAATTTGCGAAACGCCTGCGTCAGACTGGAGCCGGTCTCGACGTCGGTCTTGATCGCCATCAGCAGGCGCGCTACTGCCGGATTGGTGTGGCCCTTGCCGACGATGTCGAAGGACTGAAGTAGAGGCACGCCGGCTTTCATCATGGTGGCGAGCTGGCGCGTGAACAATGTGACGTCTTTCTCGCTGACACTGCCGCCGCTGCCGGCGCTTTGTTTCTTGAGCTTTGTGACCAGGATGCCTTGGCGGCGCAGCGTCGCGTTGACCATGGCCTCGCCCTGGGCGCGCACTTCGCCCTTGACCACCTTTCCCTGCTTGTCCTTACCCTCCCAGACAAAGCTGAATTCCTTGACTTTGTCTTTTGCCGCTGTGGCCATTTTTCCCTCCGACGCTTCCCGACGGCGCTTATTGTATTACCGGTGCAATCATGATGCACTGCCCATGGCTTTTTGTAAAGCCTGAGGTCATTCGCCTAATGTATTGAAGATTAGATATTTTTGCCATGAATTGTCGACCCGAACCCGGCGTGTCGGCAACGGCGGTCGGGTCAGGATTTTTCCGGCGCCGCGGGCGCTTCGGTCTTGGGTTTGAACAGGCGTACCGTCCTGACCACGCGATCCTGGGTCTGCACGATTTCCATCGGCACGCCGGCGATCTTCAGGCTGACGCCGGCTTCCGGAATGTCCTGAAAGTGCTCGACGATCAGTCCGTTCAAGGTCTTGGGTCCGTCGAGCGGCAGCGCCAGGCCGAGTTTGCGATTGAGTTCGCGCAGCGGGCTCGTGCCCTCGACCAGCGCGCTGTCGTTCTTGTCCCAGGCGCGGATGCTTCCGACCGCGGGCGAATTGGTGGTGAACTCGCCGATAATCTCTTCGATGATGTCCTCCAGCGTCATCAGGCCCTGCAGTTCGCCGTACTCGTCCACGACCAAGGCAAGGCGCTGGTGATTTTCCTGAAAGTATTGCATCTGCGCGAACAGCGGCGTGCTGGCCGGAATGAAATAGGGTTCGGTGAGCAATTCTGCGAGCTTGTCGCGCGTGAAATCGTGGTCGCGCATCAACGCCAGCACTTTTCGCAGGTGCAGAATGCCGGCGATATTTCCGAGCTCGCTGCGATAGACCAGCAGCCGCGTGTGATAGCTGGTGGCGAGCTGTTCTGCGATGCGCTCCAGCGGCGCCTCCAGATCGACCGCCTCGATTTGCGCGCGCGGCGTCATCACGTCCTCAACCGTGACGCGTTCGAGGTCGAACAGATTGATCAGGATGCTGCGATGCTTCTTCGGAATGTAGTGGCCGGCCTCCAGCACCAGCGAGCGCAGCTCCTCGGCCGAAAGGCGCTGCGGTTCGCCGCCCTCGCGCGGTTTGAAGCGCAGCAGCATCAACAGCGCGGACACGAACAGATTGACGAACCAGACTACCGGATACAGCAGTTTCAGCATCGGCGTGAGCACGTAGCTCACTGCAAATGCGATGCGCTCGGCGTGCGCGGCGCCGATCACCTTTGGCGTGATCTCCGAAAAAATCAGCAGCGCCAGCGTGATCGCAATCGCGCTTACGCCGGGAACCCATTTATAGTCGCCGAGCAGTTGCTGCGCGATCACTGCGGCCAGGGTCGCCGCGCCGGCTGCCACCAGTGTGTTGCCAAGCAGAATCACGCCCAGCAGCTGGTCGGTGCGGGCGAGCAGCGCATGCGCCAGCCTGGCACCGCGATGTCCCTGTTTGAGTAGGTGCTTTAGTCGATAGCGATTGAGCGCCATCATGCTGGTCTCGGCAAGCGAGAAAAACGCGGACAGCAGCAGCATCAATATCAATACGCTGAACTGCGCCGATAAGGGGATGTCTTCCATGCGAGGAGCGCGCGTTACGCGCTAAACGCCGAGGGGAGGCGTCGCGCACCCAGGCATCTGACAGGCTGTTGAACAACGCTTTTCGCTAGCACAGTGATCACGCCTTGGTTCGCCTTCTTCTGCGGGAAGAGTTTTTCAACAGCCTCCGATTCGGGGGATATATAAGGGGGCGTGCCCCCTGATTCAATGCCGATCTAAACTCGCCCAAGTATCACTTCGAGCACAAACATGCTGCCGACATAGGCGAGCAGCAGCGCGGCGAATCCGGCGAGCGTCCAGCGCAGCGCTGTGCGTCCGCGCCAGCCCCAGCCGTAGCGTCCGATCAGCAGTGCGGCGAAGATGATCCAGGATGCAATACCGAATACGGTTTTGTGATTGAAGCGCGCGGCCTGGCCGAACAGCTCTTCGGAAAACACGAAACCGGAAGCCAGCGTCAGGCTGAGAAGCACGAAGCCCAGGGAGAGTATCTGGAACAGCAGCTTCTCCAGCGTCATCAGCGGCGGCAGCGAAGCCCAAGGTCCTGCGAGCGATTCGCCCGAGGCCGCGGCATGCATGCCGCTATGCAGGTGCCGCTCCAAGACGGTCATCAGCGTGGCATGCAGCGCGGCGATGGTGAACAGGCTGTAGGCGAGCATCGCCACCAGCAGATGAATTCTGAAGGCTACAGTCTGCGTGTAGGCGGGGGTCTCGGGTCCGGGAAAGAACGCCGGCAACAGCGCGCACAGCGCGGCAAGCGGCAGCACCAGTGCCTGCATGCCCTTCACGTCGTAGACCATGCTCTCCACCCAGTAGATCAGCACGGTCAGCCACAGCGTCACCGACAGCGCCTGGGAAAAACCGAAGCGTAATTCGGTGGCGGCAAACAGGCTGGCGTAGAGCAGATAGCTGTGCAGCAGGAACGGCGCGAGTATCGCCAGCCGCTCCCAGGAGACGATGCCGGAGCCTTCCTCCCCGCCCGCCGCGCCGCCGCCCGTCCAGCGCGTGCGCCAGAAATGCAGTCCGAGCGCCGCATAAAGAAGCGACGTGACGGCATAGAGTAAAATGTCGGGCATGTGCAAATTTTACACCACAGAATGCTGGATAACCTGACCAACCGCCTGTCCAGGGTCATCAAGACCCTGCGTGGCGAAGCACGCCTGACCGAATCCAATGTCGCCGATGCGCTGCGCGAAGTGCGCATGGCGTTGCTCGAGGCCGATGTCGCCCTGCCGGTGGTGAAGGATTTCATCGCCGCGGTAAAGGAAAAGGCGATGGGCGAAGAGGTGATCGGCAGCCTTACGCCCGGCCAGGCGCTGGTCGGCGTGGTGCAGCGCGAGCTCGCGCGCCTGATGGGCGGGGAGAACGCGGCGCTCAATCTGGCGGTTACTCCGCCCGCGGTGATACTCATGGCGGGCCTGCAGGGTTCGGGCAAGACAACCACCAGCGGCAAACTGGCGAAGCTCCTTGCCGGGCAAAAGAAGAAACCGCTTCTCGCCAGCTGTGACGTTTACAGACCGGCCGCGATCGAGCAGCTGCGTACGATTGCGCGCCAGCTTGAAATTGATTTCTTCGAATCTGCAGTCGGGCAACATCCGCGGGACATAGCACTGGCGGCACTGGATTACGCGAAGAAACACTACAACGACGTGCTCATTGTCGACACCGCCGGGCGCCTGGCGATAGACGCGGCGATGATGCAGGAAATCTCCGAACTGCACGCCGTGCTCAGCCCGATAGAGACCCTGTTCGTTGTCGACGCGATGCAGGGGCAGGACGCGGTCAATGTGGCCAAAGCGTTCAGCGAAGTGCTGCCGCTCACCGGGGTGGTGCTGACCAAGCTCGACGGGGATGCGCGCGGCGGCGCGGCACTGTCGGTGCGGCAGGTCACCGGCAAGCCGATCAAGTTCGCTGGCGTGGGCGAAAAGCTTGCAGCGCTGGAAGCGTTTCACCCGGAGCGCATGGCGGCGCGCATCCTTGGCATGGGCGACGTGCTGTCGCTGGTGGAGGAGGCGCGCAAGAGCGTCGATGTGGAAGAAGCGCAAAAGCTTGCCGATAAGCTGAAGCGCGGCAAGGGCTTCGACCTGGATGACTTCAAGCAGCAGATCGGCCAGATGCGCAAGATGGGCGGGCTGTCGTCGATGATCGACAAACTGCCGGCGCAGCTGGCGCAGGCGGCGCAGGCGCAATCGGCCGACATGGGCGAAAAGCAGATGCGCCGCATCGAGGGCATCATCAATTCCATGACGCGGCAGGAGCGCGCGCATCCCGAACTGATGAAGGCTACGCGCAAGCGCCGCGTCGCGGCAGGTGCCGGTGTGCAGGTGCAGGAAGTCAACCGTCTGTTGAACCAGTTCGAACAGATGCAAAAGATGATGAAACAGATGCAGAAGGGCGGAATGGCGAAAATGATGCGCGGGATGAAAGGAATGATCCCCGGCATGCGTTAGCCTAGCCTAGCCTAGCCGTGGCGGGGATCCGGTCGCTGATTCTGCGTCGTTCCCAGCACATATTGCGTTGAAAACCCTGGTAAATCTCGGTCAGGCCGGCCAAATCCGTTGGCATAAATTCCTTGCCAATGGGTACTGAATCATCGTAGAATCTCGCTCTTTTTCGAGTTTCAGGATAACAACATGGTTGTGATTCGCCTCGCCCGCGGTGGCGCGCATAAACGCCCGTTCTACAACATGGTGGTGGCGGATTCGCGCCGGGCCGCCGGCGGCAAGTTCATCGAGCGCGTCGGCTTCTATGATCCCAAGGCGCCCGAAGGCCGCGAGAACCTGCGCGTTGCCATGGACAGGCTGAGCTTCTGGCAGGGCAAGGGCGCGCAGCTCTCACCCACGGTCGCAAGGCTGGTCAAGCAGTTTGGCAAAAAAGTCGCCGGAACTGTCGCCCCCGCTGCAGCTTAAGCAGACGGCGCGGCTGATCGTGATGGGGCGCATCGTCGCCCCCTACGGTCTCAAGGGCTGGGTCAGAATCGAGCCCTACAGCGCGGTACCGGACAGTTTGAGCGCCTATCCGTCGTGGTGGGTCGGCAGGAACGACGATTGGCGAGAAGTGAAGGTAGCACAGAGCGTATTGCAGCACGGAGCCAGTCTGGTGGCGCGTTTCGAGGGCTGCGAGGAGCGCAATGCGGCACTGGCGCTGAAGGGTTGCGACGTTGCGGTAAAGCGCGACGCACTGCCGCAGAACGCATATAACGAATTTTACTGGGCCGACCTGATCGGCCTGAAGGTAGTGAACGGAAAGGACGAAGAGTTCGGAGTGGTCGCCGAACTGTTCGAGAACGGCGCGCATCCGGTGATGCGCGTTGTCGCCGGCGAGACCGAACGACTGCTGCCTTTTGTCGAGCAGGTGGTGCTGCAGGTGGATATGGCCGCGGGCCGGATCCGGGTGGAGTGGGAGCTGGACTGGTGATCCACTTCGATTGCGTGACGCTGTTTCCGCAGATGTTTGCGGCGCTCACCGAATCGGGAATTACCAGCCGTGCATTGAAAGCTGAGCGCTATAGCCTGGAGTTGTGGAATCCGCGCGACTTCGCCAGCGACAATTATCGCTCGGTGGACGACCGGCCGTATGGCGGCGGGCCCGGCATGGTGATGCTGGCCGAGCCGCTGAAGGCGGCGATTGACGCAGCCAAAGCGCGTGTCGCAGGTGGTGGGCGCAAGGTGATTTACCTTTCGCCGCAGGGCAGGGTGCTGGATCACCGCAAGGTGATGGAACTCGCAGCAGGGCCGGGTGCGGTCTTGTTATGCGGGCGCTACGAGAGCGTGGACGAAAGATTGATTAGCCGCGCGGTCGACGCGGAACTTTCGATCGGCGACTACGTGCTCTCAGGCGGCGAGTTGGCGGCGATGGTGTTGATCGACGCCGTGGTGCGGCAGTTGCCCGGCGTGCTGGGTGATGAAGATTCGGCGGCGCAGGATTCGTTTGTGGGCGGACTGCTGGATTGCCCGCATTACACCCGGCCCGAGGAATATGCGGGCGAGCGCGTGCCGCCGGTATTGCTCTCCGGCAACCACGCCGAGATAGAACGCTGGCGCCTGAAGCAGGCGCTGGGCAGGACCTGGCAAAGACGGCCGGAGTTGCTGGAAAAGCGCGGCATGAGCGCTGAAGAAGCGAAATTGCTTGAACAATTCAAGCAGGAAGAAAACACGTAGTCATTTGCGTATGCGAAGGAGCAGTGCCATGAATCTGATTGCCAAACTCGAACAAGAAGAAATGACCCGCCTGGGCAAGACGGTTCCCGTGTTTGCCCCCGGCGACACTGTGATCGTGAGCGTCAAAGTGGTCGAGGGCGAGCGCAAACGCGTGCAGGCTTACGAAGGCGTGGTCGTCGCCAAGCGCAACCGCGGTCTCAATTCGTCCTTTATCGTGCGCAAGATTTCCGCGGGTGAAGGCGTGGAGCGCACGTTCCAGACCTACTCACCGCTGATCGCTTCGGTCGAGGTCAAACGCAAGGGCGACGTGCGCCGCGCCAAGCTCTATTACCTGCGCGACCGTTCGGGCAAGTCGGCGCGGATTCGCGAGAAACTCACCAAGCGCGCGGTCGCGGTGCCGGAGACTGTGGCGCCGGATATGGCTGCCGAGGCCGGTGCCGAGTAAGCTTTCGCCACAGTAGTGAAACAAGACGGGACGCCGCGGCGTCCCGTTGTTTTTCAGCGCACTCGTGCGCGCTAAACGCGCCGCGTTATCCCGCACACATCTGCTCCAGCAGCCGCTCCATGAACGACTCACACAGCGCCACCTGCGCCAGGGTCACGTATTCGTCGGGCTTGTGCGCCTGCTCGATCGAGCCCGGGCCGCAGATGATCGCGGGGATGCCAGCTTGCTGAAATAACCCGCCCTCGGTGGCATAGGCCACCTTGGCCGTGGACTGGTTGCGCGACAGGGCCTGCGCGAGTTGGGTGACCTGGTCTTCCTCGGCGGTGTTGAGTCCCGGGATCTCGGCCTTGGTGTCGAAGCGGATGCTGGTGCCCGGATCGGTTCGCTGCATCTCCGGCAGGATCACGCGTTCGGCATAGTCCTTTATTTCTCGTTCGAGGGCGTCCGGGTCGGCGCCGGGGAGGTAGCGGAACTCGAACTGGAAATTGCATTCCTGCGGCACGATATTGAGGGCGGTGCCGCCCGAGATCACACCGGTCTGCAGCGTGGTGAAGGGCACGTCGAAGCCGTAGTCACGCGGCTCGCACGCCTGCATGCGCTCGGCCATGTGGCGGATGTAGGTGATGATTTTGGCGGCGTATTCGATCGCGTTCACGCCCTGCGGCGTGAGTGCCGAATGCGCTTCCCTGCCGCGTACGCAGCACCCGTAGGAGCGCTTGCCCTTGTGCGCGATCACCGGCTGCATGCTGGTCGGCTCGCCGATCACCGCGCCCGCAGGGCGGATGTTGTTGCGCGCCAGGTCTTCGAGCAGCCCGCGCGCGCCGATGCAGCCGATTTCTTCGTCGTAGGACAGCGCGAAATGTATCGGCGCCTTGAGATTGGCCGCGGCAAAGCGTGGCGCCATCGCCAGGATCACGGCGAGATAACTCTTCATATCGCACGCGCCGCGGCCGTAGATACGGTCGTCTTTCAGCGTCGCCTTGAACGGGTCGCTCGACCAGTTTTGCCCGTCCACCGGCACCACGTCGGTGTGGCCGGAGAGCACGATGCCGGGCTTCGCCCCCTTTTGAACGGTGGCAAACAGATTCGCCTTGTTGCCGCCGGCGTCGTAGGTAAGGCGCGATTCGATGCCGTAGCCCTTGAGATAGTCGCGCGTCCATTCGATCAGGCCGAGGTTGGAGCCGCGGCTGGTGGTGTCGAA
>QYQC01000067.1 GCA_007280315.1 Betaproteobacteria bacterium
CACGTTTCCTTGGTCGTCGCGTATCGGATAGCTCAGCAGCGACACCCAGCGCCCGGAAGTCGGCCCGAGATACGCGTCACTGACGGTGAAGGTGCCGCTGCGGAGGTCATCATGAAACCACGCAAACCCGGTTATCTGTGCTTGCGTTGGGGAGATTCGATCGGACGAACAGACGAGATTGCCTCGCACACCGCGCACCGCGAGTGTGGTGAACTCGGTGCGTGGGCGGACATATTCGCCGATGACCGGATCGCAGTCGCGCGGGTCAAGTGCCCTGATCCGCGGACGCGCGGCCAGCGCGCTTAGTGCCGCCTCCTGTTCGCGCAGCATCTGCTCCAGATTCGACTGCGTATTGCTGGCGAGGATTCGCACCTTGGCAAAGGCGGCCTCTCGCGCCTCCTGCACGTCGTGGATAACATAGCTGGCGACGATCGCGGCAGCGGGCAACGCTATTGCCAGCACCAGCAGGAGCAACTGGGCTCGAATGGAAAGACGATGACGCGGAAACATCAGGCGACCTCGATCTGTTCGTTCTGCGATGACCGTCATGCCCATCGCAGATTCTTACTTGCAAACCGTTTCTATTTCCGCGCTTCCTCCGCCGCTATCGCCGAGGAGTGGATTGCTGTTCTTCAGTCCGCAGGCAGCCCCAACGCCTTCGCTGCCAAAGTCCCGAATCGATCCATCGGCATGACCGCAGGTGTTTCCCTGATAGGAATGGGCGGCGGGGAACGCGGTCAAGATAGCACCCGTGGCCGGCCTGGCGGTTGATACAGGTCAATAGAGGCGCGCTTGTCCTTCCGACCCGGGAACTTGGCTAGTCCATCTCCCCGCGCAGCCTCCGCGCCATCGCGCGCGCAAAGTAGCGCGGCGCAAACCGGCTCACCCACCACGATAGCTTCGCCATGCGTCCGGGCAGCAGCAACTGCTTGCCGTTTTGTGCGGCACGTACAATTTCCGCTGCGACATCCTGCGCTGATGCACGCGCGCCGACAATCTGCTGCGCGTGGCGCGCGGGCGCGCCATCGCCGCCTAGCGCATTCTTATCTATGCCGGTATCGATGAAAGACGGACACACCATCAGCACGTCCACGCCTTCGTCGACAAGTTCGGTGCGCAGGCTTTCGAAAAAACCGTGCAGCGCGTGTTTAGCCGCTGCATAGCCGGTGCGCGCAATCAGCGGTGCAAAACCGGCGACGCTGGAAATCACAATGATCAGCCCGCGCGATGCGCACAGTGCATCCACCGCCGCGCGGGTGCAGTTGACCGCGCCGAAGAAATTCACCTCCATCACGCGCCGGGTCACCGCCGGGTCGGTGCGCCGCCAGGCGCTGCGGTGGGTAATGCCGGCATTGTTGATGAGCACGTCGAGCCGGCCCCAGGCGGCGAGCACCGCCGCCATCGCACTCTCGCACGCCGTTGCGTCGGTCACGTCGCATTCCAGGCCCAGCGCCTGCCGGCCTTGGGCGCGCAGTTCAGCTGCCAGCGCCTCGGCCCCGGTGGCATCACGATCGAGCGCGGCGATGCGCGCGCCGGCAGCGGCGAACGCGTGCGCCAGCGCCCGTCCCAGGCCGCCGGCCGCTCCGGTTATTACCACTACCTTGTCAGTGCAATTGCGATGCGTCACCGCCTACCCCGGTGCGTGCGCGCAGCAAGATAAAACTCAAACACCTCGGCCGATGTCTTTTGCGGCACATAGCCGAACTCTTGTTTCAATTTTTCATTGGCCAGTACCGGCCGATAGCGCAGGAAATTCACCTGCTCAGGCCCGTACTGGGTTAGTCCGAGCGGTTTGAGCAGCGCGAGCGCGCTTTGCAGCAGCCATGCGGGTAGCACTATGCAGCGCTTGCCCAGGCGCGCGGCGATTTCGCGTATGCCCAGAGCACCGTCGCCGGCAACGTTGTAGATTCCGGTGTGATCGGAGTACACGGCCTCGAGCAGGCAACCGACCACGTCCTGGTCCCAGATGAACACGAACGGACTGTCCGTGCCGCGTATCGCGATCAGGCGCGGCTTGTCGAACAGGTCGGTAATCTGATTCTTCACCGTCTCGCCGAGTATGGTGCCGATACGGAACACCACCTGCGCGAGCTGCGGCTGGCGTACGCGATAGTCGGCAAGCATTTCCTCGACCAGGCGCTTGTGCCAGGAATAGGCGAACTCGCGGTTGCCGCGCAGCGGCGCCTCTTCGCTGATCCAGGCGGGATTGTCGGCGTGATAGCCATAGGCCGCGCCACTCGATGACACGATGACCTTCTTCACTCCGGCTACGACGCAGGCCTTGAGCAGATTTTCGGTCCCGAGCACGTCGACCGAGTATTCGAATTCGCGATTGCTGTCTTTGCCCGGCGTGACAATTGACGCCAAATGCACCACGGTATCGATCGCATGCCTCGTAAGCACTGTGGCCAGACCCGTCGCACGAATATCCACGGCCTCATAGGTGACACCTGCCACGCGGCCGTCGGGCGGCACCTCGCGCACATCCATCGCCACCAGCGCTGCGGGTTTGCGCGCTGCGTCCGCCGCAAGCGCCGCGACCAGCTGGCTGCCCAGATAGCCGGCCGCGCCCGTCACCAGTACGCGCGGCGCGTTCACTATTTCCCCTTGGGCTCCTGGTGCATGTCCTTGAAGTGGACCAGCCCCGGCGCCCACATGTGTTTCACCGGATTGACGTCGACATGGATCACCGCGCAGCGGCCGCTGGCGCGGCAGCGCTCCAGCGCCGGCTTCAATTCCTTCGGATCGGACACGCGCTCGCCGTGCGCTCCCATGGCGATCGCCAGTTTGTCGAACTCGATTTCGCCGAGTTCAGTCGCGATGTTTTCCTCCGGCGAGAGCGACTTCATCAGCAGTGTCTTGATCGGGCGCAGCGTGAACGACTGGTTCATCTTGACCATGCCCCAGGCCTTGTCACACAGCACCAGATAAATCACCTTCAGCTTGTTTCTCACCGCGGTCTCGATTTCCTGCGGATGAAATCCCATCGCACCATCACCGATGATGCACACCACCTGACGTTCGGGGAAAGCCACCGCCGCACCCAGCGCCTGTGCCACGCCCGCGCCCAACATGCCGAACTTGAACGTCGACAGCAGTGTATTGGGCACCCGCACCTGGTGATAGAAGCTCGCCCAGATGGTGGTGTTGCCGCCATCAGCGACGAGGATCGCATCGTCGGTGAAGAACTCGCGGCACACACTAGGAACATGCGCCGGATTCATCGGCGCCGAGTAATCCGCAAGCGCCTTGTTCCAGCCTTCGCGGTCGCCGCGCTTGGTCTCGTTATAGCGCGCGATGTTTTTCTGTCGCGCTTCGGTGCGCATTTCACCCTTCTTCGCTTCCAGCGCGGTGGCAAGCGCGGCGAGAAACAGTTTTACGTCGCCGAGTATGGCGAGATCGGCCGGTTTGTTCATGCCGAGCATTTCGCCGTCGGCATCGACCTGGATCATTTTCTGCTGCGACGCATGGCGCCAGTAGGGCGCCTTGCCCCACCAGTCGGTTTCGCCCATGCGCGTGCCCAGCGCCAGCACCAGGTCGGCGTCATTGCGCGCCGTGTGATTGAGCTTGACGTGGATCATCGGCAGCGACAGCTCGGATGTCTCGGGCAGCACGCCGCGCGCCGACCAGCTGGTGGTCACCGGCGCACGCAGGAGCTCCGCAACGTGGCGCAACTCCGCGTAGGCCGCAGCGTGGATGATGCCGCTGCCCGCGTGAATCAGGGGCTGCTCGGCGGCAATCAGCATGTCGGCGGCGCGCTCCACCAGTTCGGGCGCGGGCACGGTCGGAGAAGTCCGGCGATACTGGTGCGGCGCCCAGAACGCAGGCTCCGCCTTGAACTTGGTGTTCATGATGTTCTCGGGAACGTCGATGTGCACCACGCCCGGCCTGCCCTCCCAGGATTTCCGGAGCGCCATGCGCGTGAGCTCTGGAATGCGCTCGAACGAAGAAATGACGCAACTCCACTTCGCCATTTTTCCGATCACGCCGGACTGGTCGAAGCACTGATAGCTGCCGCCGCGGTCAGGATAGGCGATGCCGGGTCGGCGGCAGGCGGTAACCACCAGCACGCGATTGCCTTCGGCCTGCTCCACAGCGATACCGGGAAGCGCGTTGGCGACGCCGGGGCCGTTGGAGGCCATGCACACGCCGAGCTTGCCCGTCAGCCGCGCATACGCGCCGGCCATGTGCACCGCGCTGGTCTCGTGCCGCGGCGTAATCAAGTCGATGCCGTGGCTTCGCAGGCTGGAATAGAAACCGAAATAGGTGCCATCGATAATGCCAAACACCTTTTGCACCCCCTCGGCCTGCAGCATTTTCACGATGACTTCGCCGCCACTAATTTCAGACATACTTTCTCCCGTCATTTCGCGTCATTTGGATGTCGATCTTACCTTGGCGCAGGCCGCAGGTGCCGCTGCCCCCGGCGCGGCGACCACCCGGTTCCTGCCCTTGTGCTTGGCCTCGTACAGGGCTGCATCGGCACTACTCAACAGGGACTCCCAGTCCGAACCGTTGGCGCCGTAGGTAGCGACACCAGCGCTAACGCTGATCGGAATCGTCAGCGATCCGACCTCGACCGGGCGCGCCCCCACGGCAAGGCGCGCACGTTCCGCGGCCGCCATCGCCGCAGTCATGTCAGCGCCCGGCATCAGCAGTGAAAATTCCTCGCCGCCGTAGCGACCCAGCACGTCGTGCCCGCGCAGGCTGGCGCGCAGCGTGTCGGCAATGCTGCGCAACACCTGGTCGCCCGCCAGGTGGCCATGGCTGTCGTTCACATCTTTGAAATGATCGAGGTCGAATATCGCCAGCGCGAGTCCGGTCTTTTCGCGCACGCAGCGCGACAATTCGCGCTCGTACTCGAGCATGAAGGCGCGCCGATTGAGCGTCTCGGTCAGTGGATCGAGCATGGCCAGGCGCGCCAGGTCGGACTGCAACTGCGCGGTTTCGATCCACACTACGCCCAGTGTACCCAGCACTACGAACACGCCGAACAACAGGATGCTCCCGAACTGGACGAAGTCGGGCGCAAGGAAATCCGGGTTAGCGCCCCACTTGATCGTCAGTAACGCGCGCGCCAGCATGAGCAATCCGACGCCAATCACGCAGAATGCAGTAAACAGCCTTGCCCGCCGGCTCGATTCTTCCGCCGCGGCGATCAGCGTAAGCACCGGCTGCACGGTCAGTAGCGCTATCGCGGCGGAAACTATCGCAATGCGGATGCGCGTGTCCTGTAGCACGTAGGTGAAATACGCGAGAAGCAGCACGGCTACGCAGATTACGCTCCAGGCGAACAAATAGGATCCCGCCTCGTGTCCCTGGCGTACGCTTGCGAGAACAAACACAAACGTGGTCAGTGTCACCGCGTTGGCAATGACCACGCTGATGAAATCCGGAACGAGGCCGCGCAGCGCAATTCCGGCCATTCCTGCGGTCAGCGTCAGCATCGCGTAGCCCCAATAGCTGACGGCGCGGGACCCAGGCATTCGATAGGGAAGAAAAAGACAGACAAATCCCAGGCACGCGTACAGGATCACCAAGACGATGAACAAAGTGCGCAAATCAAACTGCATTCATCAACCCCCAGGCCCGCACTGGATTACCGGAAAGCCAGTCAAGACGCCGCCGCGTTCAACGTGGCATGGCTATCGTATACTCTCAGGCGCTTCGGACTGGCTTGCGCAAGATCAAACATGCGCGCACGAGCGTGATATCAAGCAGATTCAGGTACCGGCCTTGGCATCGTCAATGTAATTTCCGGCTTCAAGATGCACCAGCGCGTCCGACCGGTCGAAGCTGACGCCGGCCGGATCGCCTCCTTCCGCCACCTTTTGCAACTGCTGTTCGAGAAAGCGCCGCAACAATGCGATGCCCTTGTCGCTGGTGGCGAAATGCTCCTCGGAATGCAGGGTAATCGGCCCCTGGCCGGTCTGCGCCTCGTAATCGCCGGGAAAGCGCTGATGTTCTTCTTCGGTCAGTTCCCACCAGAATTTGTCGTTCATCTTCGATCGCATTTTTCCGAGCTGACCGGGTTCGCTGACCCGGCCGGAAACGTAGATTCGGTAGTGCGTATCGTCGATCGGCAACACCCAGCCGATGGATTCGACACTGCCGTAGCGGCTGACGCGCGGGTTCGGCACCACGCGCAGCGTCGGCATCACCGCTTCGGTGATGCGTCGAAACCGGCGCCCGTCATCCAAGGTACGCAGCGACCATACCATCACGCCACGTTCGGTCACCGAAAATTCCACCTTGGGCAGCTGCGCCATCTGCGACACGAACTGCGCACCGCTGAACGAGCCGTGAAGAACCGGAACGTGAAATGGATCGACCACGTTCTCCCAGTGCTGCAACCAGTTGCACGGCACCACCTGCGCGCCGCCCGAACCGATCGAACTGTCGTCGGCTTCAATGAACTCTCCCGGCGCCAGTTCCTCCAGGCACGCGTAGCGCGGCAGCAGTGGCTTTTTCTGCGGCGGGCCGAGGTAGGCGAACACCAGGCCATAGCGCTCCTCGAGCGCATACCACGGCTGACGGACCTTGTCGCGGCGTGGTCCGCCGCCGTCTTCGCACGGCTGCTCCAGGCAATGGCCCTCGACGTCGTAGAGCCAACCGTGATAACAGCAGCGGATGCCGCGCTCTTCCACCTTCCCGTAATAGAGCGAAGTCCCGCGGTGCGCGCAACGCGGATGGACCAGTCCAGCGCGCCCCTGACCGTCACGAAAAAGAATCAGATCCTCACCGAGCACCCGCACCTGCCGCGGGCGCTCGCCTGCGTTCGCGGCCATACCGACCGGATGCCAGTAACGGCGCAGCAGTTCGCCCATCGGCGTACCGGCGCCAACCTCGGCAAGTTCGGCGCGGTAGGTCGGCTTTGCCCTGCCGTAAGCTGTACCTTCGTCCAAGAGCGTATTACTCGATTTTCGCGCCGGAGGCCTTGATCAGCGCCTCCCAGCGCGGATACTCCGCGCGGTAATTCGCCATGAACTCCTCGGCGGTATTGACCACCGGTGTCTGGCCCTGCGCCTTCATTTTCTCCGTGACGTCGGGTTGGTCGGTAACCGCTTTCAACTCGTTGCGCAGGCGTTCCAGGATAGGACGCGGCGTCCCGGCCGGCGCGTACACCCCGACCCAGATCGGCAGGTCTACGTTCCTCACGCCCTGCTCGGTGAAGGTGGCAAGTTCGGGCATCGAAGCAGAACGTTGCGGTCCGGTCATCGCAATGGGGATGACCGAGCCTCCCGCGATCAGCGGTTTGGCGCTGGTCGGGCTGGAAAAGGTAACGTCGAGGCTGCCGTTGCGCACATCGGTGAGCGCAAGCACATCGCCTTTGTATGGAATATGGATCATTTCTATGCCAGCCTCGCGTTTCAGTATCTCCCCGGCGAGGTGACCCCACGAAGCGATACCCCACGAGCCAAAGCTGATCGGCCGTTTCTGCGCCTTGGCCCAACTGATGAAGCCCTGCAGGTCCTTGTAAGGCGCATTGCCCGGCCCGACCAGAAGCACCGTCCCGTAGGAAAGCTGCGTGATCGGCGCGAGATCCTTCTCCGGATCGTAGGCGAGCTTGGAGTAAAGGATGCGGTTGTTGAGGGCGGTCGACATGGTGGTAATCATGAACGTGTATCCGTCGGGCGCGGCGCGTAGAAGCGCCTGCGTCCCGATGATGGTATTCGCGCCCGGGATTGACTCCACCACCACGTTCTGTCCGAGTCGCTGCGCCAACCGTTCGCCGATCACGCGGCACAGCACGTCGATCGCACCGCCGGCTGTAAACGGCGTGATCAGCTTGATCGGATGGTTGGGATAGTTGCCGGTCTGGGCGGCGGCGGCCGCGCACAGCAGTGTTGCGGCCAGGCCGCAGGCGATGCGTTGCAATGATCTCATTTTCGTCTCCTCCTTCGGTGGCAAAACACGGTAGCGCAATTCCGGCGTCGCCGGGTTCAGGCCGCTGCCTGGCCCGGCGCGCGCTCCATCGCGGTCATATTCTCGGCGTGTCGCGGCCGATAGTTATCTTCAAAATCACCCCAGAACGCAATCGGCCGGTCGGATACGGCAACGTCCTCCCCGGTTTTGCGAATCACCAGCCACTTATGCCACTCGGCCGGATCCATTTCCGGATAATCCAGCCGCTTGAAATGCAGGTATGCGCTCGACGCCTTGCGCGCTTCGCAGGCGGCCACGATCATGCGCGCGCAGGTAACGATATCGTGGACCTCAAGCACGCGCATCAGTTGATGCGGATCGCCCGCGCCGACACGCGGCGCTTCGTTTGTCTCGATATCCTCGAGCCAGGTGCGGGCGAGCGACAGCATGCCGGCGTTTTTCGGCTCGCTGCAGTAGTTCTGCATCACGCGCGCGACGGCCGCGTTCAGTTCCTTCCAGTCCGGCCCGTCGCTGCCGCAGGCAAGCGGTGCGTATACGCGCCGCTTCTCGCGCTCGACCTGCTCATGCGAAACATCGCCCCGGTTCGCGCGCCCGGCGTAGCGCGCAGCGCGCGCGCCGGCGTAGCGCCCGGTCGCCGCTGCATGCGAATGGTCCTGCCCGCCGAACAAGAGATCGCCCGCCCCGAACAGCCCTGGGAGATTGGACATCAGGTCCCAGTCGACCAGCAAGCCGCCGCATACGCCCTGCTCGCCGAAGGTGCGTTCCTGCGGCAACACCGGCTCGCGCATGCCGTGCCCGCGCATGAAATCGTAGCTTTGCAGCATGTCACGTTCCGGATCAAAGCCCGAGGCCATGTAGGTCTGCATCACCGGAATGCGTGTCTTGCCCTCGTTGCCGACCATGATGCCCCAGATCGCCTTGCGCTCCATCTCCGGCATGCCGGCCAGATCGGCATAGAACGGCGGCGTGAACTCGCCGGCGAGCATGCGCGCTTCCAGGTCGGGGATGGGCTTCGGCCCGAGGTACTGACTCAATCCCGGATGGGGCTGCGAACTCGAACCCCCTCCCATGATGAAAAACTTCTGCCCCTCGACCGGGCGGCAACGCTCAGCGACGCTGGTCAGCGGCCGGCCATAGGCGTCCACCCAGGGCACTTCCTTGCCGTTCGCATCGACGATGGTGCACGGGTACCAGGTATTGATCGCGTTGCCGCTGCCGTACGGAGGAAACGCGTAGGGGCTGGCAAACGGTGAGCGCATCGACTTTTCCATCATGGTGAAATCGGCGCCCGCGCGCCAGGCGATGGCGTAGCC
>QYQC01000175.1 GCA_007280315.1 Betaproteobacteria bacterium
GCTTTCTTGCAGCGACGAAACTGCCAACGGATTCGAGCAACTGGCCGCGATAGGCCAGGGACAGCGCAACGTTGAAATGGGCCTCGTGCATACCGGGCCGCAAGCGGACGGCGCTGCGAAATGCGCTTTCGGCGGCGGCATGCCGGTCCAGCATCCCCTGTGCCTGGCCCAGGGTAAACCACGCATCCGCATTGCCTGCGTCGCGAACAAGCAGCGCCTCCAGCACAAACACCGCGTCGTCGGCCTGAGCCAGCTGCATCAACGCGTATGCGCGGTCCAGCGTTTCTTGTGGCGATTCGGACATGATCTTGGGAGCAATCGGTTGTAGCGAGGGAATAGGGAAACCGAAGCGAGCGCGCTCAGCAGCCGGCCAGGAACGCCTGCAGCAGTTCGGGTGCGAGCGTGACGTCGCATTCGGCCAGCACCGCGTGCGACGCATAATCCGGCTCCGCGCAAAGATAGCTGAAGTCCTGGCCGATCGGCGCCGACACGTAGTAGTGCCGCGGCTGGTACAGCCCGCGCGCCACGATCACCCCGACCCTGGCATGCGCCGGCGCAATCAGCAGATTGACCAGCACCGCGCCTTCAATCCCGAGGATGACATCCGCCGACTGAAACAGCGCCAGCTGCTCGGCCGCGCTCATGTCGGTGGCGTTCACCACGACAAAGCCGTGCTGATGGAGCAGCGGCAGCAGTTCCGTCTCGTTGGCCAGCCGGCGCGTCGCAGCGCCTTGCCGCGACAGATAGATGCGCCGCGGCGCGTCAGTGGCCGGTGCAATTCTGCGCGCCAGCTCCCGCCGCAAATGCTGGATGGCAACGGGCGAAATGAAATGGCCGGCCATCACCATCGAAGCGGCGTGCAGTTCGCGGCATTCGAGCATGGCGTCGGCCGGTACCTCGATGCGCTCGTTCGCGCCATATCCCAGCAACTGCAGCAACTCGTCCTGCCAGCGCGTAAGGCTGGCCTGCACGATCAAAGGCAGGCCGCGCAGCTCCGGCTGCTGCGCAATCGCCCACAGGCGCGCCAGCGATTCGAATACCCACTGAAAATGGCCGCTGCCCCCGCCGAGCCAGATGCAGGGCTGCTCCACCTTGAGCGAGCGCGCGGGCACGGCCAGCAGCACGCGACCGTCGTCTGCACAGTGGCGGATCGCGCCGCCCTCGCGCAGCGCGTACTGCTGCGGCAAGCGCACGAACCCGTCCAGAAACAGCTGGCCGTCTGCGGACAGCAGCAGCAGATCCGTCGGCAACACCCGCAGCGTGGCGGCGCGAACCATGAAGATTTCCAGCGCGAACGGCTTGGGCAGCGCGAAATGCCGCGACTCCTCCTCGGGAAACGCCCTGGGTTGCGGCAGGCGCAGCCATTGCGGCCGCGCCAGCCGCGTGTAGCGCCCGCCGTTGGCGGCGCACCACAGATCGATCCGGCCGAGCCGCGCGCTGGTGGGGCGCAACGCGCCGCCCGGCTCATGGCGCAGCGTCTGGACCAGATGCGTCACCGCCTGGTCCTCGCGGCAGAGCTCGAAAGCCGCCCTGGCGGCAAGCTGGTCAGCATCGTGGTAATCCGCTTGCAGCGGCAACGCAGCGAGCGCGCTTTGCAATGCGCCGGCCGTGTCACCCAGGGAATATTGCGCCTGCGCGAGCATGAAATGCGCCTCGGCGTTCTCCGGCTGCAGCCGCAACCCGGCGCGCAGCGTCTGCGCCGCGAGCGCGGATTTGTCCCCGGCAAGATAGATACGTCCGAGCTGGAAGTATACTGCCGGCTGGTCCTGGCGCAGCTGCAGCACGGTTTCAAGATGCGGCACCGCCTGCTGCATCAGCCCCTGGTCGCACAGCACCAGCGCGTAGTTGAGGTGCGCGTCGGCAAATTCCGGGTCGAGTTTTATCGCCCACGCAATATGCCAGGCTGCACTGACAAATTCGCCGAGTGCGCGATAGGCGACGCCGCAATTGTTGTGAATCGCCGCCGTCGTTGCGCCGCCGGCAAGCGCGGCCTCGATCAGCTTCGTCGCCTCGCGATAGCGACCGCGTTTATGCGCTATCAGGCCGGACAGATGCAGCGCCGTCTGGTGTTCCGGCGCATCCCGCAGTACTTCCCGATACAGGCTTTCAGCCTCGTCCAGGTCGCCTTCGTTATGCAAGCGAATCGCGCGTTCCAGCTTTTGTTCGTTGGTTTCCTGATCCATCGGGGGCCAATGCGCCGCGAGAAAATTGTGCGTTTGATTATAGCAACCCGCTTCCTCCGCCCGGCGTGACAAAGTTGCTGCTGCGCGCGGTGAATGTCCGCTAGAATCCGCCTGTTACCCAATTCGGCCGCCCCCGATGGCCGCGGACGCATGAGCAACATCGCGCAGCAAATTCCGCTGTTCAAAGTCTTCATGGCGCCTGAGGCGGCGCTCATGCCGCGCCTGCGCGACGTGCTCTACAGCGGCGCGATTTCCGAAGGCCCGCCGGTGGCCGAATTCGAACGCCGCTTCGCCGAATTCATCGGCCAGCCGCAAATGCTTTCCTTCTATTCCGGCACGGCGGCGCTGCACACGGCGCTTCTGCTCGCCGGCGTCGGTCCGGGCGACGAAGTGATTTCCACTGCGATGACCGCCGAGCCCACCAATCTCGTCATCCTGCAGACCGGCGCGCAGGTGGTATGGGCCGACGTCGACGCGCGCAACGGCAATCTCGCACCCGACGCGGTGGCCGCAAAAATAACGCCGCTCACGCGCGCCATACTCGTGGTGCACTACGGCGGCATACCGGCGTCCATCGCGGCATTGCGCGCAATCGCCGAGCGCCACGGCATCGCGGTGATCGAGGATGCGGCGCATGCGCTCGGCGCGCGCTACGGCGGCAAGCCGATCGGCGCGCACTCGGAATACACCATGTACTCGTTGCAGGCGATCAAGCACATGACTACGGTCGACGGCGGCATGCTTGCCTGCCGCAACCCGGACGATCTGCCGCGCGGGCGGCGCCTGCGCTGGTTCGGCATCGACCGCGCGGCGCCGCGCACCGAAGTCGACGTGGCGGAGGTCGGCTACAAATACCACATGAACAATGTCAACGCGACCATCGGACTGGTGCAGCTGGATTACATTAGACCGGTGCTCGAACGCCATATCGCCAACGGCAGGTACTTCGACGCCGCGCTGCGCGGCATCCCCGGTCTCAGGCTGTGTGCATGGGACGCGGCAGCCGAACCGTCCTACTGGTTTTATACGGTGCTCGCCGAGCGGCGCGATGATCTGGCACGCCGCCTGGGCGAACTGGGCATCGGCAATTCGCTCGCACACAAGCGCAATGACCGGCACAGCGTATTCGCCGCGAGCCGCTGCGAACTGCCGGGCCTGGACCGGTTCTACGATGCCATGCTGCACATCCCCTGCGGCTGGTGGGTGGACGACGCCGCGCGCGAGCGCATCGCCGGCGCACTGCGCCAGGGTTGGTAGCACCGCATGGACAATCGGATTCCGCTATTCAGGGTGCACATGCCGGCGGGCGCAGGCGCGGCGCTCGAGGCGACACTCGCCGGCGGCACCCTCGCGCACGGCGCCAAGGTGGAGGAATTCGAGCGCAAGCTCGCCGCTTACAGCGGCAATCCGCGGGTGTGCGCATTGAGCGACGTGTCGGGCGCGCTGACCCTGGCCTTGTTCATGGCGGGCGTGCGCCCGCAGGACGAGGTCATTGTCTCGCCGCTGGTCTGCCTCGCCACCAGCATGCCGATTGCCAACCTGTTCGCCCAGCCGCGCTGGTGCGATATCGACCCCATGACCGGCATGCTCGATCCGGCCCGGATCGCCGAGCTGGTGACGCCGCGCACGAAGGCGATTCTCGGCTGCCACTGGTCCGGCGACGTTGCCGATATCGGAACCTTGCAGCGGATTGCGCACACGCAGGGCCTGAAGCTGATCGAGGACGCATCGGAAGCGTTCGGCGCCGAATATCAGGGCCGAAGGCTGGGCAACCACGGCAGCGATTTCTGCGTCTATTCGTTTTCCGCGGTGCGCCAGATCACCGCCGGCGAAGGTGCGGCGTTGCTGTGTGCCAGTGCCGAGGATCACGAACTGGCGCGCCGCCTGCGCCGCTATGGCATCCATCAGCAGAGCTTCCGCCTGCCCTCGGGGGACCTCAACGCCGCCAGCGATATCGAAGTTGCCGGCTTCAATTTCTGCATGAACAACATCGCCGCCACGCTCGGCCTCGCCCAATTTCCACATTTGGAAGACATAGTCGCGCGCCAGCGCGCCAATGGCCGCCATTACGACAGCGCGCTCGCCGGCGTCTCCGGCCTCACCTTGCTCGCGCGACGCGGGGATGCGGTGTCGGGCTACTGGACTTATTCACTGCGTGCGGAACGACGTGCGGATCTGATGCGCAAGCTGCACCAGAACGGCATCGGCTGCCAGCGCCTGCACATACGCAACGACCGCTATGCCTGTTTCGCCGCGGCGCGCCGCGATGACGCCCTGCCCGGCGTGGACCTGTTCGATCGCGAAAACCTGTCCATCCCCTGCGGCTGGTGGCTGACGGGCGAGGAGCGCGAGCGCATCGTCGACTGCATCCGCGGCGGATGGTAACGCCCAGCGTGATCCGGCCGTGCGCGCCGGCAGAACTGCCGGCGCTGGTTGCACTGCTCGACCAGGAGTTCATCTTTTCCAAAGACCGCAGGATCTCGCTGGCGCGGCGCCTGCCGGGCGTTGTGCATGCCGACAACTGCGCCAACATCCTGCTCGCCTGCCACGGCGAAACTATAGCCGCCTGCGTGGTAATCAAGCGCTTCGACTGGATCGCTCCCGAGCGCAGCTGGCGCGCGGCCATGATCGGCCTGGTATGGACGAACGCGGCCGAACGCGGCCTGGGCCTCGCGACGCAACTGCTGCGCGCGGCGCAAGCGCGCCTGCACGCCGACGGCGCGGCCTTCGCGGTGCTGTTCACGGCGCAGCCGGCGTTCTACCGCCGACTGGGCTGGATCAGCGCCGACTGCGGCTTATACGGCAGTTACGCCGGCGCAGGCGGCGATGCAGCGCGTTGCACGCCGGTCGATGCCAATGCGATCGAAGCCATGCGCTCACGCCAGAGCGGCGCGTACCTGCGGCGTGACCGCGCCAGCTACGATGCCCTGCCGCTCCCCAGCGAAAGGCTGGAGATGCGCTCCAGTATTGGCTCCGCAGCCTATTCCATCTACGGCGTGCAGGCTGACCGCGCCTATGTCTACGAACTTGGCGGCGAGGCTTCGGGCCGTGCGGCGCTGTGGCAGGACATCTGCGCCGCAGCCGCAACAGTCCACATCAACGAGCGCCGCGGCAGCGCCTCGGCGCAGTGGTTGTCAACAATACCCGGCACCATCTGGCGCGATCAGGCGCTCGCCATGTGGCTGCCGCTGGCCGAGCCCGACTGCGCGCGCCACTTCGGCGACTGGTACGTCCCCTATCTGGACCGCATCTGATCGACCGCTTGCGCAGCGAAAACGCCGCGCAATCCGGGTATCCTGGAATCTGTTGAAATTCGGCGCATGACATCGTTAGACAAGGGGGCACGACACATGAACAAGGCGGATTGGGTATTCAGCTTGAACGGGGACGCGAGGGGCATTGCGCGCAAGCTCGCAGAAGGCGTCAACGCCTCCATCTTTCCGGGGGAGAACGTGATGCTGTCGGTGGTGCGCGTCGATGCGAATTCGGCGGGAAGCATACACAGCCATCCCGAGGAGCAATGGGGCGTGCTGCTCGAAGGGCGCTGCACGCGCATACAGAACGGCGAGGAAGTGGAGGCGAGCGCCGGCGAGTTCTGGCACACGCCCGGCGGCGTGAGCCACGGCGTACGCACCGGAAACCAGAGCGCCCTTATCCTCGATATCTTCAGTCCGCCGCGCGCCGAATACAGGCAAACCGGCAAAGGTTTCGGCAGTGCGCTGGTGCAGGAAGGCTGAGTCCGGGGCGGGCGGCCAAGTGTCCGGGCGCTCGCGCCGCACTAATGCGGCGACGGTTGCCGCAACGTCCAGTCGGTCCAGATTCTTCGGTACGAGTCTTCCAGCGCGGACGTGAGCGCGCGATAGTTCATCAGCGGGGAATCTTGCATGCGTGCGCGCAGGCTTGCGCGCATTTCGCCGAGGCGCGGCAGATCGCCTGCCAGCCGCAGATTGATCTTGACGTACTCCTCCTCCGTGCGCGCCACCAGATCCTCCAGACCGACGGCGGCAAGCAGGCTCGCCGCCGTGCGGCTTTGACC
>QYQC01000227.1 GCA_007280315.1 Betaproteobacteria bacterium
AGCCTGGGCAGCGTCAGTGAGCGGCTGGCGCAGATCACCGCCGCAATTGAAAATTCCGAAAAATTGCTGGTCCTGCTGCGCGCGGGCAAAGCCAACCCGGAAGCGCTTAACCAGCAATTCGCGCAGACCTCGGCGCTGCTCGACCAACTCAAACAGCAGCGGGTACTGAGCGAGCTCGGCGACCTGGTCAGGGACGGGCTCTACGGCACCGGCGAAATGGCGGAAATCGTCGGCAACCTCAAGGACTTCAGCCGTCTCGACCGCAGCAAAGTGACCAGCTTCAACCTGAACGACGGCCTCACCAGCTCGCTTGGCCTGGCGCGCCACATGCTCAAGTCGGTCAAGGTGACCAGGCTGTTCGGCGAGATTCCCAACGTGACCTGCGCGCCGTCGCAGATCAATCAGGTGTTCCTCAATCTGATCACCAATGCGGCGCAGGCGTTCGGACCGGCGGACGGGGAGATCACGCTGACCACGCGCGAAGACAACGGCGGCGTCGCGGTCGAGGTCGCCGACAACGGCAAAGGCATTGCGCCCGACGTCCTGCCGAAAATATTCGACCCGTTCTTCACCACCAAGGAAATCGGCAAGGGCACCGGCCTCGGCCTGTCGATTTCGTTCAAGATCATCGAGCAGCACGGCGGGCGGATACAGGTCGCCTCCGAACCGGGCAAGGGCACGCGATTCACCGTGTGGCTGCCGCTGAAGCCGCCCGCCGAAGCCGAGCTCACGGCCTGATTCACTGATAGTTCGCGCCAGTCGTGACGCATCCGGCCAAGATCGGCAAGTACGAAATCCAGGGCGTGCTCGGCCGCGGCGGCATGGGCGCGGTGTTCAAGGGATTCGACCAGGCAATATCGCGCGCAGTCGCGATCAAAACGATCGCCAAATCCTCGCTCGACGCAGGCGAGCTGGAACACCTGCTCGCGCGCTTTCGTCACGAAGCGCAGGTGGTCGGCCGGCTCGCGCATCCTGGCATCGTGCAGATCTACGACTACGGCGAGGACGAGGATCTCGCCTATATCGTAATGGAGCTGGTGAACGGCAAGACGCTGCACGAGCATCTGCTGCAACATGCAAATTACGACTTGCGCGAGGTCGGCGAGATCATCGGCCAGGTGCTGGACGCCCTCGGCCACGCCCACGCGGCGGGCGTGGTGCACCGCGACGTCAAGCCGTCGAACCTGATGATCAACCGGGACGGCGGGATCAAGATCAGCGACTTCGGCATCGCGCATACCGAAGCGTCGGAACTGACGCAGCATGGCGACGTGCTCGGCACGCCGCACTACATGGCGCCCGAACAGTTTCTCGGTCTGCCGATCGGCGTCGCCACCGATCTGTATGCAGTCGGCGTGATCGCCTATGACCTGCTCACCGGCTCGAAGCCCTTCGTCGGCTCCACCGCGACCGTCATGCAGCAGGTGCTGAACCAGCGTCCGGCCGATCCTTCCAGTCTCAACCCCGCCTTGTCTCCCGTTCTGGATCAGGTGCTGCAGCAGGCGCTGGCGAAAAAGCCCGAGGACCGTTTTCAGAGCGCGCGCGAGTTCTCCGGTGTATTCCGGCGCGCGATCGAGGCCAGCCTCGGTCAGACCGGATCGGCGCCGGGCGCCAGCCTGGCCGATGCGGCGGGCCTGATCCAGGCGGGCGCCGCGGCGCAGGCTGCGGACGGCGCGATCGCTGATGATGGCGGCGCCGGGGGCGCGATCAGTCTTGACCGCAGCGTGCGCAAAGCGCGGATATTGATGGTGGACGATGAAGAGCGCATCCTGACTGCGCTGAAATCGATATTTCGCCTGCGCTACCACGTGTTCGCGACCACCGACGGCAACAAAGCGCTGGAGTTCATGAAGAAGTACCAGATGCACGTGGTCATCAGCGACCAGCGCATGCCGATCATGACCGGCGTCGAACTGCTGCGCCAGGCGCGTGAAATATCGCCGGCGAGCGTGCGCATACTGCTGACCGGCTACTCCGACCTGGCGTCGATAGTCGGCTCGATCAACGACGGGCAGGTGTATCGTTTCATCAGCAAGCCGTGGGACAACAAGGAGCTGCAGCAGACGGTGGCCGAAGCGGTGACCATCGCGCTCGAGCTGGCCGAGGCCAAGACAACGCCGGTCGCCCTGCCGCAGAAGATGGACGCGGGCGTGCTGGTGATCGACAACGACCAGGAGGTGTTCCGCGTCGCCAGGGAATTGATCGGCGGACGCTGTCCGGTGTGCTACGCGAGCTGCCTGGATGACGCGATTGCAGCAATGCAGTCGCAGGAAATCGCGGTGGTCGTCGCCGACGTCGAGGCCGGCCACGAAGACACGACCGCGATGCTGAAGCTGCTGAAGCAGGAAAATCCGCAAATCCTGTCCATCGTCCTCACCACTGCTTCGGATTCGGAGCTGGTGATCCGCCTGATCAACGAGGCGCAGGTGTTCCGTTTTCTCAATAAGCCGGTGAACGTCAAGCTGCTGAAGCAGCACCTCGAGGCCGCGCTCGAGCGCTATCTCGCCTTTCGCGAAGCACCGCAGCTGCTGCGCCAGCACAAGGTGCAGTCCTCGGGCGAAGTGCGCGATTCCTCCGTCGGGCAGAAGATACTTTCCGGCATCAAGTCGCTGCGCGGGCGCTGGTTCGGCGCGGGCAAGAAGTCGTAGCGATATGGACCAAGATCGCTCGCGCTGGCGCGGACGGCGTCCCGTCCGCGCGGATTGTCGATTTCACACGGATGAAAAAACTATCCGTGTGAAATCGACAATCTTATATGGAACCCTGCATCGTTTTGGGTGTTAACAGTTGGCGCGCACAGCGCGCAAGTCCCCTCGCAGCATGCGACGACGTCGCATCTCGTAGCGGAGTCTCAGAGCTAAGCCTTGCTCTTGCGCCGCGCCGGCTTGCTCGGCAATTTCGCCGGCTTGTCCGGACCCCAGACGCGGCTGAAATAGGTATCCGCCAGGTGCAACGCACCGACCGGATTGTGCGCCAGCACCCGGTCCTTGGTCACAAGCGTGGTCACCAGCCCCTGCGAGTGGCGGATGAACAGACTGTCGTGTCCCACGCACAGGCCCATGATGACGTTCAACTCGCAGCCGGCGCGATTGAGCAGCTCCGCCTGCGACACCGGGTTGCACATCGGTTCGAAGTTGCCCGGGCGGATTTTTTCCTCCTGCGTCAGGCCGATGTTCTCCTTCGGCACGCCGCCGTTCTTGCACGCGATCGACGTCACCTCCAGGCCGTGGCTCTCCAGAATAGCGCTGAATACGCGGGCTTGATCGACGAAGCTGATGCACATGGCGATGCCCACTTTGCGAAAGCCCATCTTCTTCGCAAATTGGCAGATTTCCTCCACCCGCGTCCACTTGCAATAGCCTTCGCTCTCGACCACGGCCGCCGTGTGCGCAACGCGCAGGGTGAATGGATCGCGGTAAGGCTCCCACGCCGCGGCAACGCCGTCGGGGTCCACCTTCGACGGGCAGAATGCGGGACCGCGCGCCTCGCCTTCACCCTGGCGGCAGGCGCGCACCGTAGGCGGGCAGTAGGCGCAACCAGGGGTTTCGTAGCCTGGAATGTCGTCGTTCATGTGTGGATTCTCCCAATTCAATTCGGCCAGTTGGATCGAGCACCAGATACGCATGGACTTGGCGCTGGCACTCCGTGCTGCCTAGACTACGCCGCTTCGCCCTGGACTTCAACGCGCTCCCGATCGTTCAAACCGGTGCGAATCGTCAAAATCTGCCGTGAACGCGGCACGCGTAAAGGTATAGAATTCTGACGTGGTTTCCCGTTCGACAATTCCATTAATTTGCGAAAAATGACCAAACTGCCGAAGTCGATAGACGACACCGCGGCGCTGCTCTCGCGCGCCGATTATGTCGCCGAGCGCAGCCTCGCCACCGCGCTGTTCCTCGCGCTGAAACTTGAGCGACCGCTGTTCCTCGAGGGTGAGGCCGGCGTCGGCAAGACCGAAATCGCCAAGGTGCTGGCGAGCACGCTCGGGCGCAAACTGGTGCGGCTGCAATGCTACGAAGGACTGGATATCTCATCGGCCGTGTACGAATGGAACTACCCGCGGCAGATGATTGAAATCCGACTGGCCGAGGCCAGCGGAAAGATCAGCGAGGCCGCCAGCCAGGCCGCGCGCAAGAAACTCGGCAATGATATATTTTCCGAGCAATTCCTGATCGAGCGGCCGCTGCTGCAGGCGCTGCGCGCGAGCGCGGATGGAGCGGCGCCAGTGCTGCTGATCGACGAACTCGACCGCACCGACGAGCCGTTCGAGGCTTATCTGCTGGAGGTCCTGTCCGACTACCAGGTGAGCATTCCCGAGCTCGGCACGATCAAGGCCGAGAAACCGCCGATCGTGATCATCACTTCCAACCGCACGCGCGAGATCCACGACGCGGTCAAGCGCCGCTGCCTCTATCATTGGGTGGATTATCCGGATGCGGCGCGCGAGCTCGACATCCTGCGGCGCAAGGCGCCGGGCGCGGCCGAGCGCCTGTCGACGGAGATCGTCGCCTTCGTGCAGCGACTGCGCAAGATGGACCTATTCAAGCTTCCGGGCGTCGCCGAAACCATCGACTGGACCAAGGCGCTGATGGCGCTCGACCAGCTCGCCCTCGATCCGGATACGGTCAACGACACGCTCGGTGCCCTGCTCAAGTACCAGGACGACATCGGCCGGATACGCGGCAGCGAGGCCGAACGGCTGCTGTCGGAAGTAAAGGCGGAGATCGCGGCCGCCTGAGGCGGTCCAGGATACAGCGTCATGGAGACTCCTGCGTTCATCAAGCGCTTGTTCGCCTCGACCGCCTTAGGCGGAAGCAAGGCCGAAAGGCAAACGCGCAAGACCGTGACTCTGTGTCACGCGCTGCTGTCCGAGCGCGGCGAGGCGTCCGGCGCTGCGCTCGCGCGCGAGGCGCTCGAAGCTTACCGCGCGCTCTCCGGGCCGGCGCTGACGGCGTTTTTCGACGTGATGGCGCAGGAGTTCTCCCCGGATCCGGAAGCGCTCGAGGAAGCGGTAAGCGCCTACAGGCTGGACGCTACACAAGCCAGCCTGATTCGATTGCAGCGCGCAGTCGAGTCACCGCGGCAGGAACTATTCCGGCGGCTCAACCTGGCCGGCGGCGGGACTTCGGCGCTGGTGGAAATGCGCCGGCGCCTGCTGCGCGACCTGCGCGACCAACCGCAATGGGCTGGCATCGATGCCGATATGCAGCACCTGCTCTCCTCCTGGTTCAACCGCGGCTTCCTAACGCTGCGACGCATCGACTGGCGTACGCCGGCGCTGGTGCTGGAAAAGCTCATGCAGTACGAGGCGGTGCACGAAATCCAGGGCTGGCGTGACCTGCGCCGCAGGCTCGAATCCGACCGCCGTTGTTTCGCCTTTTTTCATCCGGCCCTGCCCGATGAGCCGATCATATTCATCGAAGTTGCGCTTACCAAGGGCATGAGCGACAAGGTGCAGCCTCTGCTCGACCCGGACTCGCCTGTGGTCGATGCGGCGAGCGCGGACACGGCCATTTTCTATTCCATCACCAACTGCCAGGACGGACTGCGCGGCATTTCATTCGGCAATTTCCTGATCAAGCAGGTGGCGCAGGATCTGGGCCAGGAATTCCCGCGCCTCAAGACCTTCGCCACGTTGTCGCCGATACCGGGATTCCGCAGGTGGCTGGAAAAGTCTGCCACTACGCACCCCGAACTGGCCGAACTGGCCGGAGCGCTGACGAGCGAAGACTGGTACCTGCGCGCCGGGACGGGGGCCGCGCCGGGCGTAAAGGCGCGCCCCGAACTGACGCGGCTGTGCGCCCACTATCTGCTGAACGTAAAGCACGATGACGATCCGGCGGATTCAGTCGCACGATTTCACCTGGGCAACGGCGCGCGCATGGAACGCCTTAACTGGCTCGCCGACACCTCCAGCACCGGCATGGCGCGTTCGGCCGGCCTGATGGCCAATTACGTCTACCGGCTGAAGGATGTCGAGAGCAATCACGAGGCGTATGCGAAGGAGCACCTGGTGGTGGCTTCCTCTGCACTGTCGCTGCTCGCGCGCGAGAGCCTGCTCGCCCGCACGAAGACCAGGCGCAAATGACCGCGTCGCCGGCCACGCCGGAGCATCGCCGCAAGCCTACCGGTAAACTGGCTGAAAACATCATGCACTTCGCCCGCGTGCTGCGCGCGGCGGGACTGCCGATCGGGCCTGACCGCGTCGTCGACGCGCTGCGCGCGCTCGACACCACCGGCATCGAGCGGCGCGAGGACTTCTACTGGACGCTGGCGGCGGTGTTTCTGTCCAAGCGCGAGCAGCAGGACCTGTTCGACCAGGCGTTCCACATTTTCTGGCGCGACCCGCAGATGCTGGAGCGCATGATGAGCCTGCTGCTGCCGCAGGTCTACGGCCGCGCCGGCCAGGCCGAGCAGCCCGAAGCGAGCAAGCGTCTGTCCGAGGCGCTGTACGCGAAGCGCGAACAGGCGCAGAGCGAGGAGCAGCAGCAGGAAATCGAAATCGACGCCAGTCTCACCTTTTCCCAGAGCGAGATGCTGCAGCACGCCGATTTCGAGTCCATGAGCGGCGCCGAACTGGCGCAGGCGAAAAAGTTGATCGCGCGCCTGCGCCTGCCCATACCCGAAGCGCAGACGCGCCGCTTTCACCCGGACGCGCGCGGTACGCGCATCGACCTGCCGGCGACGCTGCGCGCAAGCCTGCGGGGCGGCGCGCATATCATCGCGCTCAAGCGCCGCTCGCGTGTCACCCGCCATCCGCCGCTGGTGGTCCTGTGCGACATTTCGGGCTCGATGAGCCGTTACTCGCGCATGTTCCTGCATTTTCTGCACGCCATCACCAACGACCGCGACCGCGTGCACACGCTGGTATTCGGCACGCGCCTTACCAACATCACCCGCCACCTGCGCAACCGCGACGTGGACATTGCGATGAACCGCGTGGCAGCGGCGATCCAGGACTGGGCCGGCGGCACGCGCATCGGCGTCTGCCTGGGAGAGTTCAACCATAAATGGTCGCGGCGCCTGCTGGGACAAAATGCGGTAGTGCTGCTGATCAGCGACGGGCTGGATCGCGATGTCGGCGAGGGACTGGGCGCGGAAATGGAGCGCCTGCACAAGTCCTGCCGCAAGCTCGTCTGGCTCAATCCGCTGCTGCGCTACGAGGGATTCCAGCCGCGGCCTTCGGGCGTGCGCGCCATGCTGCCGCACGTGGACGCCTTCATGCCGGTGCACAACATCGAGAGTCTGGTCGATCTCGCGCGCGAACTCGAGCAGGGCAAGTGGCAGCGTCATTCCGGTAGAATCGCCGCATAGATCAAGCTGGATTCGACACCATGGAAATGACCGGCGAACAAATTATTCCCGCGGCGCAGGCCGAAGTCTGGCGCGGCCTGAACGATCCGGAGGTGCTCAAGTCCTGCATCTCCGGTTGCGAATCGATAGAACGGCTGAGCGATACCGAATACACGATCGTGACCACCGCGGCGATCGGTCCGGTCAAGGCCAAGTTTCGCGGCAAGCTGCAACTCGCCGACATCGATGCGCCGAATTCCTATTCGCTGGCCTTTGACGGACAGGGGGGCGTGGCGGGATTCGGCAAGGGGTCGGCCAAAGTCTCGCTCACGGCCGAGGGCGCCAGCACGCGATTGAGCTATGCGGTGAAGGCGCAGGTGGGGGGCAAACTGGCGCAAATCGGTTCGCGCCTGATCGATGGCGTGGCAAAAAAACTTGCCGATGATTTTTTCACCGCTTTCAACCAGAAAATGGCTGCTACGTCGACCGCGCCGGAGCGGTCTCCGATTGCAGCCAAAGCAACGCCCGGCGCTTCGCCGTTGTGGTGGGTCATAGGGGTCATCGCCATCATTGCCCTGCTCGCCCACGTAACTTGAGTCGCGCAGCGACTCACGACGCTCCCCTCGCCCGCTTTCGACCGAAGGAAGTCCCTGTGGGACGGGAGAGGGGCTGGGGGTGAGGGACACGACGCTCTCCTTACCCGCCCTCCACCACCATCTGCGCCGCGCACAGATCCTCGAGCGCGGTACCTACTGATTTGAACAGCGTGATCTCAGTCGCACTCTTTCGCCCCGGATGCGCGCCCGCGACCAGTTCCGCCAACTCGGCACGTACGCGCTCGCGCGCAAGCATGCCGCTTGCCAGCGGCTGCACCAGATCGCCGGCTTCCTTCAGCGCGCCGGCGTAGGTATCGACGAAAATCTCGGCGCGCGCAATCAGAGTGTCATCGGCTTCGCGCATCTGCGGCGTAAAGCCGCCGACGAGATCGACGTGCGTTCCGGGGCGAATTAAAGTACCGCGCAGCACCGGTTCGGTGGCGGTGGTGGCGCAACTGACCATGTCCGCCTGCCCCAGTCCCGATTGCAGATCGGCAAGCGCCTGCGCCGGCAATCCCTCATCGCGCATGAGCGCCGCCAGTGCCTGCGCGCGCTCCAGACTTCGGCCCCACAGCAGCAACGATGTGATCGGCCGCAACGCGCAGTGCGCGCGCGCCATATGCGGCGCCAGCGCCCCGGTGCCGATGACCAGCAGCGTGGCGCTGTCCTTGCGCGCAAGATAGGTCGATGCGAGAGCCGATGCGGCTGCAGTGCGCCGCAGCGTCAGCGCTTCGCCGTCGATCAGCGCGCGCGGATGGCCGGTGACGCCGTCGAGCAATACGTAGAGCGCCGACACCGTGGCCGCGCCGCGAGCGCGGTTGCGCGGGAACACCGTCACCAGTTTCACCCCCAGGTCCCTGCCCGGATGCCAGGCCGGCATCAACAGCAGGCGGTCACCTTCGCCGGTGACGTCGTGCACATGGCGCAGCGGCGCGACGCAACCTTCGCGAAACGCCTCGCGCAGCGCAGCAGCAAGGGTCCTGTAATCGAGCGCCGCGTGAACCTCGGCCGCGGAAAAGAAAGGCAACTGCATGACTGCGTGGCCCGTACCGATCGAAGCGAAGCGACGCTAGGCGGCGCGCTCGCGTCCTACGCGGCGCACCACCCAGGGCACGATAATCAGCAAGGCAGTCAATGCGAATAAGGTCGCCGAGATCGGGTGCTGGTAGAACACGCTCGGGTCGCCCTGGCTGATCGACAGCGCGCGCCGGAACTGGGTCTCGGCTAGCGGCCCGAGTATCAGCCCGATAACCGCCGGCGCAACCGGGATGTCCCAGCGGCGCATGGCGAAACCGAGCAGGCCGAACACGTACAGCGTGGCCAGATCGACCACTGACTGATGCAGGCTATAGGCGCCGAGCGTGGCGAACACCAGGATGCCGGCGTAGAGCAGGGGCTGCGGGATGGTCAGCACCCGCACCCAGATGCCGATCATCGGCAGGTTGAGTATCAGCAGCATCACGTTGCCGACATAGAGGCTGGCGATCAGTCCCCACACCAGGTCGGGCTGCATCTGGAACAGCATCGGGCCCGGCTGGATGCCGTAGTTCTGGAACGCTGCGAGCAAAATCGCCGCGGTTGCCGAAGTCGGAATGCCGAGCGTGAGCAGCGGCACCAGTGCGCCGGTCACGGAAGCGTTGTTCGCCGCCTCGGGCCCGGCCACGCCCTCGATCGCGCCGTGCCCGAATTCCTCGGGGTACTTGGTCAGCTTCTTTTCCACCGCGTAAGACAGAAAGGTCGGAATTTCCGCGCCGCCTGCCGGAATCGAGCCAAACGGAAATCCGATCGCGGTCGCGCGCAGCCACGCCGGCCAGGAGCGCTTCCAGTCGGACTTGGACATCCACAGCGAGCCGGTGATCTTGTCCATCACCTCCGGAATGCGGCTCGAGTACGAGCCGACATAGAGCGCCTCGCCCACGGCGAACAGTCCGACCGCGAGCACCACCACGTCAATGCCGTCGAGCAGTTCGGGCACGCCGAATGCAAAGCGCGACTGGCCGGTCTGACCGTCGATGCCGACCAGGCCGAGCAGCAGTCCGACGAACAGGCTGGTCAAACCGCGCACGGTGGAGGCGCCGAGCACCGCCGACACCGTGGTGAAAGCGAACACCATCAGTGCGAAATATTCGGCCGGGCCGAACTTGAGCGCAATTTCGACCACCAGCGGCGCGAGCAGCGTGACCAGCAGTGTGGCGATGGTCCCGGCGACGAAGGAACCGATGGCGCTGGTTGCGAGCGCCGGGCCGGCGCGGCCGTTCTTGGCCATCTTGTTGCCCTCCAGCGCGGTCGCGATCGAGGCCGATTCTCCCGGCGTATTGAGCAATATGGTCGTGGTCGATCCGCCGAACATCGCGCCGTAATAGATGCCGGCGAACATGATCAGCGCGCCCACGGGACTCAACTTGACCGTGAGCGGCAGCAGCATCGCCACCGTCAGCGCCGGTCCGACGCCGGGGAGCACGCCGACCGCCGTTCCCAGGGTAACGCCGATCGCGCCCCACATCAGATTCATCGGCAGCAACGCGATTTCGAAGCCGTGCAGCAGTGCCGGCAGTGTTTCGCCCATCACTCGAGTCCGATCAGGCTAAACAACGGCGCGAGCCAGCCGGCGGGCAGATTCACCGTCAGCACCAGCACGAAGAACGCAAACACCGCCACGGTGATGATGACGCCGATGCCGAAATCACGCGCGAAGCGCGGGCTGCCGAAGCCGCGCGCGACACAGGCGAACAGTGCCGCACCCGCAAGCACGAAGCCGCCGGACTGAATCAGCGCCATCTGGGCGAACAATCCGACGCTCACCCAGACGAACGCTGCCGGGTGAAACGCGTGCTCGCCGCGCGCCTCGGCCTCCTGCGGCGGCATATTGCGCCAGCCCCCGCTGAAGCGTTCATACAGCAACCAGACGCCGAGGAGGATCAGGCCGACACCGGTAACACCCGGCATGAAATTGGGGCCGACACGCGCGTAGCCGCCTTGCGACGGCAGCATCGCGGTACCGGCCGCGGTGGCGATACCGAGCAGCAGCACGCCGATCGACAGAACCGCCTCGGCGATCGAACGCCGCGACGCGGCGGCGAGGCTCACTTTTTCTTGATGCCGAGGGAATCGATGATGGTTGCGATGCGCTTGGTATCTTCCGCGAGGAACGCCTGGTACTGCTCGCCACCGAGGAACACGCCGCTCCAGCCGAGTTTCTCCAGCGTCGCTTTCCACGCCGGCGTGACGGTCGCGTCATGCACCAGCTTGACCAGAACGTCGCGCTGTGCCGTTGTGATGCCGGGTGCGCCGAACACGCCGCGCCAGTTGCCGAGTTCGACCGCGATGCCCAGTTCCTTCAGCGTCGGGATGCCCTCTTCGCGTTGCGGCGAGGAAATCGCCAGCGCGCGCATGCGGCCGCCCTTGATCTGCTCGGAGAACTCGCCCAGCCCGGACACGCCCGCGGTGACGTGACCGCCGATGATCGCCGCGATCGCCTCGCCGCCGCCCTTGAACGGCACGTAGTTGATTTTGGTCGAGTCCGCGCCGGTGGCCTTGGCGATGAGGCCGATCAGAATGTGATCGGTGCCGCCGGCCGAACCGCCACCCCACGATACCTTGCCCGGATCGGCCTTGAACGCCTTGACCAGATCGGCCATGGTCTTGAACGGCGAGTTCGCCGGCACCACCACCACTTCATATTCGCTGGTGAGCCGCGCGACCGGCGTCACCATGGTCAGATTCACCGGCGAGTCATTCAGATAAATGCCGCCGATCATCACCATGCCGCCGACCATCAGTACATTCGGATCGCCTTTGGACGCGTTCACGAACTGCGCCAGGCCGATGGTGCCGGCGGCGCCGCCCTTGTTCTCGAACTGCACCGACTTTACCAGACCGGCGCTTTGCATCGCCGCGGCAAGATTGCGCCCAGTCTGATCCCAGCCGCCGCCGGGATTGGCCGGAATCATCATCTTCAGGGTCTGCGCTGCGGCGGGCGCGACCAGCGCACCAGCCAGCGCAAGTGCGCTGAGTGCGGTAGCGAAAACACGTGCGATGGAACGCATTGCTGCTCCTCTATGAATTGAAAATTGAATTGGTGATTGATCCGGCATTCTAAATCAGAACACGATCACGCCGCGCGCGTTACGCCCGGCCTCGAGATCCGCGAACGCCTGCGGCGCTTCGTCGATGTTGTAGGTGCGGGTGATGAGTTCGTCGAGCTTCAGCTTCTTCGCCTGGTACAGCGCGATCAGCCGCGGAAAATCCTCGCGCGGCCGGGCCGAGCCGTAGTAGCTGCCGGTCAGGGTCTTTTCCTCGAAGGTGATCGAGGCCGTTTTCGGCGAGGTGTTGTCCTCGTTGCGCGCCACGCCCACCACCAGGGCGGTACCGCCCTTGCGCACGGCGCGGAAAGCCTGCTCCACCATTTTGCCAAGGCCAATGCACTCGAACGCATAGTCGGCGCCGCCGCCGGTGAGCTTTTTCACCGCCTTGACCAGATTTTCTTCCTTGCCCGCGTTGATCACGTGCGTGGCGCCGAACTGCTTTGCCAGCTCCAGCTTGTGCTCGGCCATGTCCACCGCGATGATGATGCCGGCGCCGGCGATGGCGCAGCCCTGGATTACGTTCAGCCCCACGCCGCCTGCGCCTATTACCAGCACGCTCGCGCCCGGCTCCACTTTGGCCGTATTGAACACCGCGCCGACCCCGGTCATCACGCCGCAACTGATCAACGCCGCCTGCGGCAGCGGCATGCCGGGGGCGATTTTCACCACGTTGTTCACGTGCAGCGTAGCGTATTCAGCCATCACGCCGCAGGCGGAAAAAATGTTGAGCGGCTTGCCCGCGGCATCGCGCGTGCGCAGGCTGCCGTCGGGCAGTGCAATGATCGCCCTGGCGCCAACGTCGCACAAATGCGGCCTGCCGGTGACGCAATAGCGGCATTTGCCGCACATGTTGACGAATGAACTGATCACCGTGTCACCGACGGCGAACTCGGTCACGCCCGCGCCGACCTCGACCACGGTACCGGCGCCTTCATGCCCCAGAATCAGCGGCAGCGGCATGCCGATGGTGCCGTTCACTGCCGACAGGTCGCTGTGGCACACGCCGCATGCACCGAGCTTGACCATCACCTCGTCGCGCTGCGGCGAATCGACTTCGATTTGCTCCACCACCACCGGAACATTGTTCTGGCGGCAGAGTACGGCTTTTGCCTTGCGTCCCATGCTGATTCCCCGTTTTAATTCGCAATCCGCACATTATGCAGCCAGCCATGCACTGCCGCCAAAACATTCGCAACGGGCCACCTGCGCACTACCTTCAACGGCTGCGGAACGACGGATGTGGCTGATTTAATTCACTGTTGGGCCCATAATCGAGATACAATGGGCATGTGCTCGCGACAAGACCCGGAGACACGGCCAGACAGCGGGCGCCGTAATTCATATCCTATTCAATAAAACGAGGAGATATCAATGCAACGACGTTCCTTTCTGAAAAAAGCCGGCCTGGGACTGGCCGCAGGCGCGGTTGCCGCGCCGGCGATTGCACAGACACCCGCCGCCGGACTGCCCACCGTATCGTGGCGCATGGTCGGAAGCTGGCCGAAGAGCCTGGATACACTGTTCGGCGGCATGGAGTTCATTTCCAAACGCGTAGCGGCGGCGACCGGCGGCAAATTCACCATCAAAGTGTTCGCTGCTGGCGAGATTGTAGGCGGATTGCAGGTACTGGATGCGGTGCAGAACGGCACCGTTGAATGCGGACATACCGCGACCTATTACTACTTCGGCAAGGATCCTACCTTCGCGCTCAACTGCGCCGTTCCCTTCGGCCTGAATTCACGCCAGCAGAATGCGTGGATGGTCCACGGCGGCGGCATGGAGCTGATTCGCGACTTTTACAAAGGTTACAACTGCACGCTGTTTCCCTGCGGCAATACCGGCACACAGATGGGCGGCTGGTTCCGCAAGGAAATTAAAACGGTGGCCGATCTCAAGGGCCTGAAATTCCGCATGGGCGGCTACGCCGGCCGGGTGCTGACCAAGCTGGGCGTGGTGCCGCAGCAGATCGCCGGCGGCGATATTTATCCGTCGCTGGAAAAAGGCACGATCGACGGCGCGGAGTGGGTCGGCCCGTACGACGACGAGAAGCTCGGCTTCTACAAGGTGGCGAAATACTATTACTATCCGGGCTGGTGGGAGCCGGGCACGGAAATCGACCTGCTGGTCAACCTCAAGGCGTTTGACGCGCTGCCGAAGGAATACCAGGCGATCCTGGAATCGGCGTGCGCCGACGCGAACGGCTGGATGATGGCTAAGTACGACGCGGAGAACCCCGCTGCACTGAAGCGCCTGCTCGCAAACGGCGTACAGCTGCGCTCGTTTTCGAACGCGATCATGGCGGCGTGCTACAAGGCTACGAACGAGGTCAACGCGGAGTCCGCTGCCTCGAACCCCGCGTTCAAGAAAATCTACGAAGCGATGAGCAAGTTCCGCTCGGAAACCGTGCAATGGTTCTCCCTCGCGGAAAACACTATGAGCAATTTTTCCGTCGCGGCGGAACGCCTGTCCCAGCGTGAAGGCAAGGCAGAAAGCGCGCCGAAGAAGAAGTAACGGCGACAGCGCTAGCGGTCGGGGCATCTACCCTGGCAAAAAAAACCCCGCGCGAGCGGGGTTTTTTTTGGCCCTGCGACCGGCTGCCGCCGGCCGCGGCTATTTCTTGTTGCCGCCGGGCGGCTTGGTTGCGGCCCCTGTATCGGGCGCGGCTGCCTTGCCGGTGGCATCCTTTCCCGCGTCCAGCGTAAGGTCCGGCGGTTCGGCATCCGGCTCCTTGGCCAGCTCGCGTTCGAGCGCGTCTTCCATCGCACCCTGCGCCTTCGCACCGAGCCCGGTAGCCGCATCGGGCACCATGATTTCGATCTTGTCGGTGTCGATCTTCGCCTTCTTTACCATGCCGCCGCCGACGATATCGGGCACCGCGATCACCAGGCCGACCATGATCACCTGGAGCAGCACGAAGGGCACCGCACCCCAGTAAATCTGGCCGGTGGTTACCTTGGCCGTCTGCTTGCCGCTGACCCGGTCGACGTAGTCTTTTATCGGCGCCACGCTGCGCAAATAGAACAAGGCGAAGCCGAACGGCGGATGCATGAACGAGGTCTGCATATTGATGGCCAGCAGGATGCCGAACCAGACCAGGTCGATGCCGAGCTTCTCCGCCACCGGGGCGAGCAGCGGAATGATGATGAATGCGAGCTCGAAAAAGTCGAGGAAGAACGCCAGCACGAACACCAGAACGTTGACCACGATCAGGAAGCCGAGCTGGCCGCCCGGCAG
>QYQC01000121.1 GCA_007280315.1 Betaproteobacteria bacterium
CCTACCGGCTGATCGCGCGGTCTCTGGCGGAAATCGATGCGCTGGCGGCCGAGGTTCGTCCCGCAGTCGAGCGCTGGGCGGCCGGTCGTGCGAACGTTGAACTGATGCCGGGTCATAGCCAGGTAGGCAGCGGCAGTTTGCCCGGCGATACCTTGCCCACCTGCCTGATCGCCCTGACACCCAGCGGACTGGGCATCAATGCGCTGGCGCGCATATTGCGCGCGTTGACGCCCCCGGTGATCGGACGCATTCAAGGTGGAAAGGTACTGCTCGATCTGCGTTGCCTGCACACGGCCGAACCGTTGCTGCGCGCGATGGCGGCAAACCATGGTTCCGAGCGGTGATCGTCGGCACCGCCGGACATATCGATCACGGCAAGACGTCGCTTGTCCGGCGTCTCACCGGAATCGATACCGATCGTCTGCCGGAAGAGAAGCAGCGGGGCATGACCATCGATCTCGGCTTCGCGCATATTGAGCTTGAAGGCGTGGGTCAGGTGGGGATCGTGGATGTGCCGGGGCATGAACGGTTCGTGCGCAACATGGTTGCCGGCGCCACCGGGATCGACCTCGTGCTGCTGGTCATTGCGGCGGACGACGGGATAATGCCGCAGACGCGCGAGCACCTGAACATCATCGGATTGCTCGGGATTGCCAGCGGAATCGTCGCCCTCAGCAAGGTCGATCTCGTCGATGCGGAACGGGTTGCGGTGGTGACCATGGAAATCCGCGCGCTTCTCGGCCAGACGCTCCTCGCGTCCGCGCCCATCGTTCCGGTCTCGTCCGAGTCTGGAGCGGGTATGGACACGCTTAAGCGGGAACTGACCCGCTGTCTGTCGACACTACGGTCGAAATCCGAGGCCTGGCCTTTCTGGATGGCCGTAGATCGCGCATTCGTGGTTCGCGGTTTCGGCGCGGTAGTTACCGGAACGATCGCATCTGGGCGGGTCGCCAGGGATGCGACGTTGAGACTCCTTCCCGGCGGACAGACAGTGCGCGTGCGCGGCATTCAGATCCACGGTCATCCGGCCGAATCCGCCGTTGCCGGAAATCGCTGCGCGTTGAATCTTGCGGGCGTCGACAAAGAGTCGTTGGGTAGAGGTATGGTGGTCTGCGACCCGGGACTGAACCATGTTGCCGGGACGCTGGATGCTCAGGTTACCCTCGCCCCGGATTTGGCGAAAACGCCGAAGAGCCATTCGCGCGTGCGCTTTCACAGCGGGACGGCGGAGACGATGGCCCGTCTACAGTGGCTTGAGCCGACAGCGCCCGAACCCGGCGGATCAGGTCTGGCGCAACTCCGCCTGGACAGCGCGCTGCCGCTGCTGTTCGGCCAGCGCTACATCCTGCGCGACGAGACGGCGCAGCGGACCATAGGCGGGGGCGTGGTGCTCGACGCCTTTGCCGAACGCCGCGGCGCAAGGCTGCCGCAACGCATCGAACGGCTGCGGCGCCTGAGCACGCTGGACGCGGACGAAAGCCTGAGCGTATGCCTCGAAGCGCGCGGTGCCGACGGCTGGCTGGTGACGGAGCTTGCCGAGCAACTCGCCGAGGCGCCACAACAATTGGAACAGCGCTTCGCGCGTCGTGGCGACGTGTTGCGCGAGCTCGTCGAGGGGACCGCGTGGATCGGATTGCGCGGTGCAGTTGATGCCCTGCTGCCCAAGCTGGTTGCGGCGACTGCGGCACATCTGTCTGACCGTCCGCGGGACACGGCGGTGGCGCTGGCGACGTTGCACGCCATGGTCTGCCGGCGCCTGGACCTGCGCATTTTTCGCTCGCTGCTCAACCGCCTCGTGGCCGCAGGCGCGCTGGAACTCACTTCGGACGGTGTTCGGCCGGTCGGCCACCGTCAGAATTTTTCGCCTGCGGATATTGCGCTGGCTAACCGGTTGGAGGAACTTCTAGCCCATCGCGGAAAGCCGCCGCCGAAACTGGAGGAATTGGCCAGGGAAACGCGCCTCCCCGTGGCGCGTGTGCGCCGCTTCCTCGGCGAACTCGAGCGCAGCGGTCGCATGGTGCGACTGACCGAAGGCGTATATGTCACGCGCAAGGACCTGGAACTGTGGCGCGAGGCGGCGCACGTTTGCCTTGGGTTGCACGAACGCATGACCGTGGCTCAGTTCAGGGACCACGTCGGCGTTGGCCGCGGCCTGGCCATAATGATATTGGAGCGCTTCGATCAGGAGGGCGTAACCAGACGAATCGGCGACGCTCGGGTGGCCGCCACGGGCACGCACCAGCGGGCAGGACAATGAATTGGCGAGACGCGATATCAATTCACTGGAAGCTCGAAGCGTCCAGACAACTTTCTCGCGCTCTTGACCGGGCGCGCGCGCTGACAACGGCCAGAACAATGGGGCAAATGAGAAAATGTTAGAGTGAATCGTGAAGCTGGATAAGGAGAGGATGGCTGCCCGGTGGCATCCGCGGACTTCAAATCCGTTGGGAGGTAGTGCACCTACCTCTGGTGGGTTCGACCCCCACCCTCTCCGCCAATATCATTTCCTGCCCGCGCTGCCATCGGTATGACTGCCGCGTAGTTAATCCGTCATCCTGCGGGGCCGCCGCACCTGCTTCTCTACCAGACCAACTGCCGAGCACTATGATCAAATTCCCGCAGGAACGCCTTGCTTGCCGACTCGGTGAACTTGGCATCGCCACGACCACCGTTCCGTATCCTGCGCACCGGACGGTGGAAGAGGGGCGCTCGCTGCGCGGCAGGATGTCCGGGACGTTCACCAAGAATCTGTTGCTCAAGGACAAAAAGAAACGTCTGTTTCTGATTGTTGCCGAAGAGGACCGGGTCATCGATCTGAAATCGTTCAACACGCGCATCGGCGCCAAGGGGCACTTGAGTTTTGCCTCCGCCGAATTGATGCGCGAGGTTCTTGGCGTCGATCCGGGCACCGCTACTCCATTCGGACTCATCAACGACCTGAACGCACAGGTGACGACAGTCATTGACGCTTCCTTGATGTCGGCAGCTCAAGTCAATTTTCATCCGCTTGTGCAGACTGCCAGCACCGGCATCCGCCCGGACGACCTGCTGATCTTCATCCGCGCCTGCGGCCGGGAGCCTCTGATTGTAGAGATGTAGGTTAATGATTTTTAATAATTAACAGCGTTGCGGATAGTGTGCGCTGAAGGTCGATCTTGCCTCGCGCCCCACAGGTTGGGGCAGCGCCCCACCGGAATTGCCCACAATCGGATTGGGAACGAAGTGGGTTGACACCACGCAGCGCCCGCTGCCTAATGACCAGGACGCGGCAATCGATCGCGCCTTGAAAAATAATGACGACGCAGCAGGCGGCTTCTGCGCAGTCGACGGGAAAGGGGGGTCCTGGACATGGCGGTAACGAAAGCAAGTCTCAACCCGGGCAGGGAACGCGTTGGTGCGTTGAAGTCGATCAGCGCGCAGGATGAAAAGCGGACGCGTGCGCTGGCAGCCGAAGCGCCACCCGGTAATCCTGGCGTATCCGCCGATACAGGCTCGAAAGGCAATTTCCGCTTCAACGACAACAGGCAAAAGTACCTGATGTTCGTGAACACCTGCACCGAGAAATGGGCGGTCGGGGAACGCGTCGAGCAGGAACTGCAGAATATTCACCCCAAACCGCCCGCTATCCGGGTGTTCGATGCCGGCGTCGGCGACGGCACCGTATTGACGCGGGTGATGCGTTCGATGCACCTTCGCTTTCCGACCATGCCGTTCTACATCGTGGCGAAGGAAATCAGCCTCGAGGACGTTAGGCTGACCCTGGAGAAGACACCGGACCGGTTCTTCGAGCATCCGGCCATGGTGCTGGTCATCACCAATCTGTATTACAAGGAGGCGCCCTGGCTCAACCCGCAATCGATTTCCTCGGCGTCGACGCTCAGTTGGAACGAGGTGGCATTGTCGGGAACGACCTCGAGGGAATTCGAAAAACAGATCACGGCGCTGCAGCCGATGCTGGCCGAGAACTGGCGTACCACGGTCAATAAGGCCACGGGCAATCTGGGATACGAGCGCCCGGCGGTTCTCGTGTTGTATCGCGAAGATCACCGCTTCCTGCTCAACTCGGTGATTCCGCGCAGGGGCGTCGGGCGCGCGGACTACGATCTGGTGATCGCGTCCCAGCCGTATCGTTTGCGGGCGTCGGTGGAATTCAAGGCATCGCGCGTGCTGGCGCCGCTGGCGAAAGCGCTTGGACCCGGCGGTCGCCTTGTGGCGATCCAGTCGCACGGCGGCGATCCGGGGCACGAAATCCTCAAGGGCGTTTGGAAGGACGAGAACCCGTTTATCCACGACCGGCACCAGATTCTCAAGGCGGTGAAGGAAGTACTGGGGCCCGCGGCGCGGTCGTTGAAATTCAACTCGACTCCGGAGAATCGGTCACTGTTCCGGCACGAAATGCATACCATGCCTGAGGAGATTGCAGGTTCGATCGGAACGTCGACGCTGTTTGCCGCGTGGAACGCGGCCATCTACGTCGGGCAGATCGAGGACGCGCGTCTGGAGCAGGTCCTGCATAGCGGCGAGTACATCGATGTTACGCGGGAGGCGTTGAAGAAACACGGCGGTCTCTGGTTCTGGGACGAGGCATTCTGCATTTCGCGGCGCCGCGATTTCTAGCCGCTCGCGCATGGCACAGCAAAATCCCAATATGCCGGAGGCCGGCCGCACGATGCGACGGCTCGCACTGCGCGCATCGATCGAGATTTCAGCGCGCGAATTGCGCAAGGCCGGCGATATCGCAGTCGCATTATTGCGCGGCCGTGACATGTTTCTGCCGTGGACGCCGAACCTGACGGCCGACGACATGGTCGAAGCGACGTCGTTTGCGCGCAGCCTCGGACTTACTCCGGTGCCGCATCTGGTGGCACGCAGGCTGGACAGCGAGGCAGCGGCAAGAAATCTGCTGGCGCGACTGTCCGCAGCCGGGGCCGAGTCAATTCTCCTCGTTGGTGGAGATGTGGACGTCCCGGCAGGTCCGTTCCAGACCAGCTTCGACGTGTTGCGTTCCGGGATGGTGCAGGCCGGCGGGTTTCGAAAAATAGGCGTGACGGGCTATCCGGAAGGGCATCCCGCGATGGACGATGGTATCATTCAGCAGAACCTCCAGCTCAAGCTTGACTACGCGCGCCGCGAGGGGCTGGAAGTTTTTATTGTGTCGCAGTTCTGTTTCGACGGTTCTGTAATCGTCGAATGGGCCAAGCGTCTTTGGGCTGGCGGCGTCACAGCGAAAATCCGGGCAGGTGTCGCCGGGCCCACCAACCTTGCAAAGCTGCTGGAGATGGGACTGCGCTGCGGCGTCGGAAACTCGCTGCGGGCTTTGAAGGGACGATTGGGTTCCGTTGCGCGCCTGGTTGCGCCACACGAACCACAGGACGTGATGGAGGACATCGCGGCGGCGTGCCTGGCTGGACCCACGACGGACGCACTCTCGGTACATGTGTTCGCGTTTGGAGGCGCCGCGATGACGGCGCAATGGATGGAAAGGATTGCACCAGGTTCGATCGAATTGGATTCTGCCCGCGAGGGCGTTCGAGCCGGCAGATAGAACGGTGTATGGCGGGAGTCGTCAAAGGACCGGGACCTGGTTCCCCGGATAGATGAAGTTTCTTATTTAATTTGCAAAGGAGCAGAGTGATGTCGCAATTCCTGTTCACCTCGGAATCGGTTTCTGAAGGCCACCCGGACAAAGTCGCCGACCAGATTTCCGATGCGGTTCTGGACGCAATTCTGGCGCAAGACAAGACCTCGCGCGTTGCCGCCGAAACGCTGGTCAAGGACAATCTGGTAGTGCTCGCCGGCGAAATAACCACGGGCGCGCGCGTCAATTACGACAATGTGGCGCGCCAGACCATCAAGCGCATCGGCTACAGCGATCCGACCATCGGTTTTGATACGCACACCTGCACCGTGATCGTGGCCTATGGCGAGCAGTCCAAGGACATCGCCCAGGGGGTGGATGAAGGCAGGGGGCTGGACCTCGATCAGGGCGCGGGCGACCAGGGTTTGATGTTCGGTTACGCCTGCGACGAAACCCCGCAGTTTATGCCGCTGCCGATTTTTCTTTCGCACCGCCTGGTCGAGCGCCAGTCCGAATTGCGCCGCGACGGACGCATGCCCTGGCTGCGCCCGGACGCCAAATCGCAGGTGACGATTCGCTACACCGATGGCAAGCCGGACATGATCGATACCGTGGTGCTGTCGACGCAACATGCGCCCGGGATGACGCACAAGCAGATCGAAGAGGCGGTGATCGAGCAGATCATCAAGCCGGTTCTGCCGAAGAATCTTACCCAGGGGAAGATCAAGTACCTGGTCAATCCGACCGGCGCTTTTGAGATCGGCGGTCCCAAAGGGGACTGCGGCCTGACCGGACGCAAGATAATTGTCGACACCTATGGCGGATCGGCACCGCACGGCGGCGGCGCTTTTTCGGGCAAGGATCCGTCGAAAGTGGACCGCTCCGCCGCCTATGCCGCCCGCTATGTGGCCAAGAACGTGGTTGCCGCAGGCCTCGCAAGCCGATGCCAGATTCAGGTGTCCTATGCGATCGGCGTGGCGCGTCCGACCAGCGTCATGGTCACGACTTTCGGCACCGGAAAGGTTTCGGACGAAAAGCTGTCCGAACTGGTGCAGAAGCATTTCGACCTGCGCCCCAAAGGCATCGTGCAGATGCTCGATCTGCTGCGCCCGATTTACGAAAAAACCGCAGCCTACGGCCACTTCGGCCGCGACGAGCCGGAATTTACCTGGGAGGCGACCGATAAGGCGAAGCTGCTCGCCGATGGCGCCGGAGTGAAGCTGGAAAAGGCAATGGCTTAGCAGCCGATGCAACATGAATTCTACGACGGTAGGTTAGAGCGTGTATGCGCGGACGGATTCGCGCAATATGGACTGAACGGCTAGCCGACTGTTTTCCCGCACCCTGAGGGGCGCTGCAGCAGGCCGATGTGGCTTGCCAGGCTCGGGGCGGCGGACCTCTTTTGCAACTGCGCCCATTCTTGAACTTGGAGAATGGAACCATGAGTGCTGTACTTAAGTCCGGCAACGATTACAAAGTCGCCGACCTGTCGCTTGCCGACTGGGGACGCAAGGAAATCCGCATCGCAGAGACCGAGATGCCGGGTCTGATGGCGATCCGCGAGGAATTCGCCGCCAAGCAGCCGTTGAAAGGCGCGCGCATTACGGGCGCACTGCACATGACCATCCAGACCGCCGTGCTGATCGAGACGCTGAAGGCGCTCGGGGCGGACGTGCGCTGGGCGTCATGTAATATTTTTTCTACGCAGGATCATGCCGCCGCAGCGATCGCCGCCGGCGGCACGGCGGTGTTCGCCGTCAAGGGTGAATCGCTCGAAGAGTACTGGGAGTACAACCACAGGATCTTCGAATGGCCCGATGGCGCGCCCTCGAACATGATTCTCGACGACGGCGGCGATGCGACCATGCTGCTGCACCTGGGCTCGCGCGCGGAGAAGGACGCTTCGGTGCTCGCCAAACCGAGCGGTGACGAGGAAAAAATCCTGTTCGCGGCGATCAAGAAGCGCATTGCGGCGCAGCCGGGCTGGTATTCAAAGAGCCTCGCGGCCATCCGCGGCGTGTCCGAGGAGACCACCACGGGCGTGCACCGGCTGTACCAGATGCACGCCAAGGGCGAGCTGAAGATCCCGGCCATCAACGTAAACGATTCCGTGACCAAGTCGAAATTCGACAATCTGTACGGCTGCCGCGAGTCGCTGGTAGACGGAATCAAGCGGGCGACCGATGTCATGATCGCCGGCAAGGTGGCGCTGGTGTGCGGTTACGGCGACGTCGGCAAGGGTTCGGCGCAGGCGCTGCGCGCGCTGTCGGCCCAGGTGTGGGTCACCGAGATTGATCCGATCTGCGCGCTGCAGGCGGCAATGGAAGGTTATCGCGTGGTCACGATGGACTATGCCGCCGACAAAGCTGATATTTTCGTCAGTGCCACCGGCAACCTGCACGTCATTACGCACGACCACATGGCGAAAATGAAGGACCAGGCCATCGTCTGCAACATCGGCCACTTCGACAATGAAATCGAGGTCGCCGCGATCGAGAAGTACCAGTGGGAGGAAATAAAGCCGCAGGTCGATCACGTGATTTTCCCCGACGGAAAACGCATCATCCTGCTCGCCAAGGGTCGCCTGGTGAACCTCGGTTGCGGCACCGGTCATCCGTCCTACGTGATGAGTTCGTCATTCGCCAACCAGACCATTGCGCAGATCGAGCTGTGGGGCGAACGCGACAGTGGAAAATACAAGATCGGCGTCTACGTGCTGCCCAAGCATCTGGACGAAAAAGTGGCGCGCCTGCAGCTGAAAAAACTCAACGCCACGCTGACCGAGCTGACCGATGGGCAGGCGCAATACATCGGCGTGCCCAAACACGGCCCGTACAAATCCGATTCGTACCGCTATTGACCGGCCGGCAGTTTATACAGCAAGGGAACAGAACATGCAAAGTTTGATCTGCGGCTCGTTGGCATTCGACAACATCATGAATTTCCAAGGCCGTTTCGGCGAACAGATTCTGCCGGACCGCATTCATATCCTCAACGTTTCGTTCCTGGTTCCGCAGCTGAAGCGGGACTTCGGCGGCTGCGCCGGGAATATCGCGTATAACCTGAAGCTGCTTGGCGGCGACCCGTCGGTGGTGGCAACCGTCGGCGACGACGGCGCCGAGTACGCGCAGCGCTTCGATGCGTTGGGCATCAACCGCACGCAGGTGAGCGTCGTGCCGGGAACGCTGACGGCGCAAGCCTTCATCATCACCGATCTGGATAACAATCAGATCACGGCGTTTCACCCGGGCGCGATGATGCATGCGCACATCAACCGTATCGGCAAGGAGGACAAGCCGCGCGTCGGTATTATCTCGCCGGACGGACCGGAGGGCATGCTGCAGCACGCGGAGGATTTCTTCGCCGCGGGGGTGCCGTTCATTTTCGATCCGGGGCAGGCGCTGCCCTCGTTTACGGGGGAGCAGCTGCACTCGTTTATCGAGCGCGCTACCTATCTTGCGGTCAACGACTACGAAGGCGCGATGCTGGCGAAGAAAGTCGGCATGTCGCTTACGGAAATTGCGGGCAAGGTGGATGCGCTTATTGTGACGCGCGGTGGCGAAGGCTCAACCATCTACGCCGACGGGCAGGAAATCGTCGTCGCTCCGATCGAGGTTGCAAGGGTCACAGACCCGACCGGGTGCGGCGATGCCTACCGAGCCGGGCTGCTCTACGGAATCACCAAGGGCCTGAGCTGGGAGAATACCGGCCAGATTGCAAGCGCGATCGCATCGATCAAGATCGAGTACCACGGCGGTCAGAATCATCGGCCATCGATCGCGGAAATTTTCGAGCGCTGTGCCGACGCGCAACCCGCCTGATGAGGTGCTACGGTGGGCTCGCAATCGGCTGAGAGTGGTGTCGCCCCGCGGCGGCAGCTGCGCCGCGGGTTTGTTTTGGTTGGTTCAAGTTGTGACGATGTAACGATTGGCAAAACGAGGAAGTTCCGGACCGCGGCAATCAAACAACTCTGAAGGGAGAATCCTATGGCAGCGCAAACTCGCAAGTACGGTTTCGCCACGCAGCAACTGCATGCGGGTCAGACGTCAGACCCGACGACGGGAAGCCGCGCGGTTCCGATCTACCAGACGACCAGCTATCAGTTCCGCAATACCGAACATGCGGCCAACCTGTTCGCGCTGAAGGAACTGGGCAACATCTATACGCGCCTGATGAACCCCACCAGCGACGTGCTGGAACAGCGCATCGCGGCGCTTGAAGGCGGTGCGGCCGGGCTGGCCGCGAGCTCGGGTCATGCGGCGCAGGCGCAGGCGATATTTACGCTGTGCAACAGCGGCGATCACATCGTCAGCAGCAGCCGCTTGTACGGCGGCACCTACAACCAGTTCAACCACACGCTGCGCAATCTGGGCATCGAAGTCACCTTCGTCGATCCGACCGATCCGAAGAATTTCGAGAAGGCGATCAAGAAGAACACGAAAATCATCTATGGCGAGACGCTGGGCAATCCGGATATCGCGGTGTTCCCGTTCGAAGAGGCAGCGGCAATCGCGAAGAAGCACAATATCGTACTGATGATCGACAATACCTTCGCCACGCCGTATCTGTTTCGACCATTCGAGTGGGGCGCGAACGTCGTCGTGCACAGCACCACCAAATTCATCGGCGGGCACGGCACCAGCATCGGCGGCATGATAGTCGATGGCAACAACTTCGACTGGAGGAGCGGGCGTTATCCGAACTTCACCACGCCCGATCCGTCGTATCACGGCCTGGTCTATGCGGACCTGCTGGGCATTGGCTTGCCGCCGTTCGCAATCAAGGCGCGCGTGCATGTGCTGCGCGACATCGGTGCCTGCGCCTCGCCGTTCAACAGCTGGCAGACGATTCAGGGCGTCGAGACGCTGAGTCTGCGCATGGAGCGTCACGTGCAAAACGCGCAGGTGGTCGCCGAGTTTCTGGAAAAACACGCGAAGGTCCGCAGTGTGACCTATCCCGGCCTCAAGAGCCATCCGGACCACGCGCGTGCCAAGAAGTACATGCCCAAGGGGGCCGGCGCCATTATGGGCTTCGGTATCAAGGGCGGCACCGAGGCAGGCAAGAAGTTCATCGAAAGCCTGCAGCTGTTCAGCCATCTGGCCAATGTCGGCGATGCCAAGAGCCTGGCCATTCATCCGGGTTCGACCACGCACAGTCAGTTGAACGCGGAGGAGCAAATCTCGGCCGGGGTGAGTCCGGATTTCGTCCGCCTGAGCATCGGTATCGAGGAGATCGACGACATCCTGTGGGACCTTGACCAGGCGCTCAACGCGTAACGGATCGATCCGGAGCGATGAAGGCTGAGAGCCAGCCGCAAGTCCAGCCCTTCATCGCCGCCATCCCATGCCGGTAAAGATTCCATCCAGCCTTCCCGCTCGCGCGACGCTCGAGAGCGAGAATGTATTCGTCATGGGCGAGGAGCGCGCCGCGCAGCAGGACATTCGTCCGATGCGCGTCGCCATCCTCAACCTGATGCCGACCAAGATCGCCACCGAGACACAGATTTTGCGCCTGCTCGGCAACTCGGCACTGCAGGTGGATGTGACGCTGCTGCGCACCGCCACGCACGATCCCAAGAATACCGGCGCCGATCATCTGCTCAACCACTACACCACGTTTGACGAGGTCCGCGGTGAAAAATTTGACGGTCTGATCATCACCGGCGCTCCGGTGGAGCAAATGGATTTCGGCGACGTGGACTATTGGCCGGAACTCATGCGCATCATGGATTGGGCGGCGACGGACGTGTTTTCCACGTTCAACATCTGCTGGGGCGCGCAGGCCGCGCTGTATCATCGTTTCGGTATCCCGAAGTATCCCCTTCCACGGAAAATGTTCGGCGTGTTCGAACATCGCACGCTTGCACCCACCGAGCGCTTGTTGCGCGGCTTCGACGACACTTTTCTTGCGCCGCACTCGCGCCACACGGAGATCCGCCGCGCCGACATCGAAAAGGTGAGCGAACTCGCCATTCTGGCCGAATCCGACGACGCTGGCGTCTACATCGTCGGAACCAGGGACGGCCGGCATGTATTCGTCACCGGCCATTCCGAATACGATCCACTTACGCTCAAAACAGAGTACGACCGCGACGTGGCCAGGGGGCTGCCGATTGACGTTCCGAGAAATTACTACCCGCAGGACGACCCGTCCAAGCCGCCGCAGGTGCGCTGGCGCGGTCATGCCAGCCTGCTATATGCAAACTGGCTGAACTACTACGTCTATCAGGTCACGCCCTTCGATCCCAGGGACATTCCAAAGGGTGCGATTCATTCCGATTTTTGATTCAATCTTTCGAGAACGACATGCCATCCGACATTGACATTGCGCAGAAGGCGAAGATGGAGCGCATCCCCAAGCTGGCGGCGGAGAAGCTTGGGATCGCCGAAGATCATCTGGTGCCCTATGGTCATTACAAGGCGAAGGTATCGCTTGAG
>QYQC01000168.1 GCA_007280315.1 Betaproteobacteria bacterium
GGATATGCCGGTCAAACAGCTCACCCTGCATACGCCAACCGCGAACTCCAAGGGCCTGCGCTTCGGCAATTTCGTTCAGGGGCGCACGGTGATCGAGGAGGAACTGGAGGAGGTGTTCTCCGGCAAGAAGGACGCCAAGACCGCGCTCGACGATGCGGTCAAGCGCGGCAACGAGATCCTGCGCCAGTTCGAGGCGGCGAACAAGTAGCCGTCTGAGGAAATGGGGCGCTTCGGCGCCCTTTTCTTTTCATGGAAAAGCGCGTCGTCTTCCGCTCTGCCTGGCTGCCCTATTTTTTGGTGGCGCCGCAGATCGCCATTACGGTTGTATTCTTCTTCTGGCCGGCGGTGCAGGCGGTCTGGTTCTCGTTCCAACTGCAGGACGCATTCGGCCTGAAGTCGCAGTTCGTCGGGATGCAGAACTTCGCTCACCTGTTCAATGACCGGAACTACCTCACCTCGTTCAAAACCACCGCGCTGTTCAGCGGGTTGGTGGCGTTCTTCGGTATCGCGATTTCGCTGCTCCTGGCGACCATGGCCGACCGGGTGCTGCGCGGGGCGATGGCCTACAAGACGCTATTGATCTGGCCCTACGCGGTTGCGCCGGCGATTGCAGGCGTGCTGTGGGCGTTCCTGTTCGCGCCCTCGATCGGCATCGTCACCTATGTGTTGAAGGGCTGGGGAGTCGACTGGAACTGGATCATCAACGGCGACCAGGCGATGCTGCTGGTGGTCATTGCTTCGGTGTGGAAGGAGATTTCCTATAATTTCCTGTTTTTCCTCGCCGGGCTGCAGTCGATCCCGAAATCGCTGATCGAGGCGGCGGCCATCGATGGTGCGGGCCCGGCACGTCGCTTCTGGACCATCGTTTTTCCGCTGCTTTCGCCGACCACGTTTTTTCTCCTGGTCGTCAACATTGTCTACGCCTTCTTCGACACCTTCGGTGTGATCGACGCCACCACGCAGGGTGGTCCGGGGCAGGCGACCAATATCCTGGTGTACAAGGTCTATCACGACGGGGTTAAAGCGGCCGACCTCGGCGGATCCTCGGCGCAGTCGGTGATCCTGATGTTCATTGTCATCGCGTTGACGGTGGTGCAGTTCCGTTTCATCGAGCGCAAGGTCGAGTACTGAGAATCGCATGGTAGAGAACCGTCCCTGGCTGACATTTTTCTCCCACACCGTACTGATCCTCGGCGTGATCGCCGTCGCGTTTCCGCTATACGTCACCTTCGTCGCTTCGACGCTGACGCTGGAACAGATCATGCAGGTGCCGATGCGACTCCTGCCCGGCGACCAGCTCATCGAGAACTACTCGCAGGTGCTCACCGGCGGTTCCACCAAAGGCTCCAAGGCGGCAGTGTCGCATATGCTGGTCAACAGCCTGGTGATGGCGCTGGTGATTCCGCTGGGCAAAATGTCGATTTCCGTAATTTCAGCCTTTGCCTTCGTCTACTTCCGTTTTCGGTTGCGCATGTTCTTTTTCTGGATGATTTTCATAACTTTAATGCTGCCGGTGGAGGTGCGCATCATCCCCACATTCAAGGTGATTGCCGATCTGGGGATGCTCAATACCTACGCCGGCCTCACCGTGCCGCTGATCGCCTCGGCCACGGCCACCTTTCTGTTTCGTCAGTTCTTCATGAGCATCCCGGACGAACTGGCCGAGGCAGCGCGCGTGGACGGCGCCTCGCCGATGCGCTTTTTCTGGGACGTAGTGCTGCCGCTGTCGAAGACGATCATGGCGGCGCTGTTCGTGATCCAGTTCATCTACGGCTGGAATCAATACCTGTGGCCGCTGCTGGTTACCACCGACGAATCCATGTACACCACCGTGATCGGCATCAAGCGCATGATGGTTGGCAGCGATTCGGCCAACGAGTGGAACCTCATCATGGCGACCGCAATCCTGGCGATGCTGCCGCCGGCGCTGGTGGTGATGTTTATGCAAAAATGGTTTGTGAAAGGCCTCGTGGAGACTGAAAAATAATGGCTGCCGTATCGTTCAGGGACGTACGCAAGAGCTACACGCCGGAACTGCAAGTGATCCACGGCGTGTCGATGGATATCAAGGACGGCGAGTTCATCGTCATCCTCGGGCCCTCGGGCTGCGGCAAGTCCACGCTGTTGCGCATGGTGGCCGGGCTGGAGACGATCACTTCGGGGGAAATCGCAATCGGCGACCGCGTGGTCAATAACCTGGAACCGAAGGACCGTGATATCGCCATGGTGTTCCAGAACTACGCCCTCTATCCGCACATGACGGTGTATGACAACATGGCCTACGGGCTGCGCATCCGCGGGCTGTCGAAGGACGACATTTCGGTAAGAGTGAAAAAGGCGGCGGATATCCTGGAGCTTGACAAGTATCTGGAGCGCCGGCCGCGGGAACTCTCCGGTGGCCAGCGCCAGCGCGTCGCCATGGGCCGCGCCATCGTGCGCGAGCCGCAGGTGTTCCTGTTCGACGAGCCGCTGTCGAATCTGGATGCCAAGCTGCGTGTGCAGATGCGTGCGGAGTTGCAGGCGCTGCACCGGCGCCTGGGAACCACCAGCCTGTTCGTCACCCATGACCAGGTCGAGGCGATGACGCTCGCCCAGCGCATGATTGTCATCAATGCCGGCCGCGCCGAACAGATCGGCGCGCCGCTGGAGATCTATGCAAATCCTGCCACGGTGTTCGTCGCCAGCTTCATCGGTTCGCCGCCGATGAACCTGGTCCCGCGCGATGGCAGGCTGCTCGGCATCCGCCCGGAGCACCTGGAACCCTGCGCCGCGTCCGATGCGATGCTCACCATCGATGTCGATCTGATCGAGCCGCTGGGCGCCGATATCCTCGTCTATGGACACGTTGGCGATCGCGACAGCGCGCGCGTGGCGGCGCGCCTTCCCGCCGATGCACTGGCGCAGGCGGGAAAGCTTGCGCTGCGCTACGACCCGGCGAACGTGCACTGGTTCGACCCGAAGAGCGGGCTTCGGTCGACCTAGCAGCGCGTTGATAAAGGGGGCACGTCCCCTTTATCCCCTAGCTCGGAGGTTGACGGGCAAGCCAGGCGAGTGCCTCATCGCGCAGGGCCATGCGCTCGGCAGCCGGCAACCCCGCTGGGTCAAAACGATGGCGATAGTGCAGCCGCGCGAGCCGCGACAAAGCCTCGCTGTCCGGTTGCTCTGCTAGCCGCACCAGCCATTCGGTCAGCGCTTCCGCATCACGCCGCACATGGCCGCGTTCGGCCAGGTGGCGCTCGATCAGATAAAACTCGGAGTCCAGGCCGGGCCGCGCGGTCGCCATAGCTGCCTCACCGGGTGCTGCGGCAGCAACCGCACGCCGCCCGCGCAGGGTGCGCCAGGCGAGCCAGGCGATCAGCGGCAGGGCGAGCCAGATCAACGCATCGGACCAGCCGCGTTCGCCTGCCTGTGCCGACCACGCTGCCAGCCGGTATCGCGCCCAGGACCACAGATCCGCCAGCGGCGACCAATAGGGCGCCTGCGCGGCCTCGGCCAGGAACCAGATCGGAGGAGTGGTATCGATATCCTGCCAGCTGCCACCGACCCAGGCGCGCACCCAGGCGTGGGCATGGCGCTCGCGCACCAGGAAGGCGTTATCGAGCGCGCTCCATTCCTGCGCTGAAAAGCCGGTGGCATAGCGAGCGGGGATGCCGGCTGCGCGCAGCAGCAGTACGGTGGCGCTGGCAAAATATTCGCAATGCCCGGCGCGTTTGGCGAGCAGGAATTCGGACAACGGCGTGCGCCCGCGTGCCGGCTGGTCCTGCCAGGTCGAATACTCGAAGTGGCTGGCGAAAAACGCCTTCACCGTGGCTACCGCCTGATCCGGTGGAAGCGCGGCAAGCCCGAGTTCGTTTGCGATCTGGTTGATGGCAGCGGTTTCGGCCCTCGGTACGGCCAAATCGCGCGCCGTCGGCGCGCCGTAGGCCGAGCCGGTGCCGATGAGCGCGCGATAGGTGAAAAAACCGGGCTTGTGCTCGACCTGCACCGCACCGAGCGCATTCAGTTTCATTTCGCTAGCTGCCAGTCCCTCTATGCGCGCGGTGTTCGCCGGCAACGACAGCACCGGGTTGCCGTCGGAGTCGTCGTGAACCGTGACCTGCAACAGCGGCTCCTGCGCATCGTACAGCCGCCAATTCGAAGCGATGCCGAATGGCGCAAGCTGCTCGAACCGGGCATTGCGTGCGATCCAGGTGCCGCCCACGTAATCGTCGTAGCTCGCGCGGTGCAGCAGAAGGCTGGGCGTGCGCGCGGGATCGGCCTCGACGCGCAGCAGGATGCGTTGCGACAGTTTCAGTTCACCGATGGCGCCGATGTCGGTGGTGCTGCGGTAGGGATTGGTGCGCGCGCCACCGCCCGAGAGCCATTCCGGCGCAGATGCTTCCAGCCATTGCTGCAACTGGCGCAGTCCAAGCTGACCGCCATAGCCCGCGATTGCGGCGGCGAGCAGCATGGCGGCGGTAACGCCGGTGGCGTAACTGCGCGGCCGCGCGAGCAGCAGCGGCCATGCTGCAAGCAGCGTGAGTCCGAGGTAGAACGCAGCGCCCTCACGGTTGGCCGCGGCGGCGGCGAGCAGCCACAGCGCGAACGCCGGATAGCCGAGATTGAGCTTGGTCGCGCGGCGCATCGGATAGCGGCGCAGGCTCCAGAACAGCACCGACAGGTCGAGCGAGCGCGTCGTGCTCCAGGCCTGCGCCAGAACGAGCGGCAACAGGATCACCGGCATCCATAGGAACAGCAGCGTGATGGCGCGTGGATTGCCGAAGGTGAAATACAGATAGGCGGCGATGGCAAACAACAGCACGGTGCAGAAATCGGACACGCGGTTGAACTCTGTCGATTCCAGCTGCCAGCGCCGCTCGACGTAACGCGGCGCCTCGAGCAGCACGGCGCACGCGGCAGCCACCAGCCAGTTGCCGCTCTGCGCGCCCCAGAACAGCGCCGCCGCTGCAAGCAGGAACGGGGGCGTGTTCACAACTGCGCCAGCCCTTCCTGCATTTTTCCGGGCGCGAGTACGCGCAGCCATGCGGGGGCCGCGTCGATGTCATGCTCGCTTATCAGCAGGACCAGCAGAGGCAATCCACTCTGCTGCAGTGCGCGCACCAGTGTCTGCCGCGCCTCGTCCCAGGCAAGCAATATCAGGATACAGCCCGAGAGCGTCCCGCGTCGGGCCAGCACCGCGTGGTGCAGCCGACCAAATGCCTGTTCGGGCGAGGCGCGCACACCGGCCAGGATTTCGAGGAGGCTGTCAGGCTGCAACTGGCCGCGCCCGGCGGTATAGCAATAGCTCTCGGTGCCGATGAACATCAGGTCGAGCAGTGACTCCTGCGTGTTCAGGGTGCAGGCGAAAGACGCGGCGAGCGATACCGCTTCCTCGAACACGGCAGCGTCGCCGTCGGCGAACGTGTCCAGCACCAGCGCGTGGCGTTCAAAAAATTCGTCCTGATATTCCTTCACCACCGGCTTGCCGCTGCGGGCGTAGCTCTTCCAGTGGATGCGCTGCAACGGGTCGCCCGGGCGGTAGTCGCGCAGGCTCATGAACTCCTCGGATTCGCCCACCGCCGAGGCGAGCGCGACGCCGCCATGCTGGTAGCGCCTCGCTCCGGACAGGACGAAAGGCGGCAGATTGTAGCGGCGCGGCAGCACCACGACTTTGTCCGGCAGCGCCACGCGCGCCAGGCTGCGGATGAGCCCCAGGGGGTCGGCGCGCGCAACGACGGCGCCCTCGAGCTTGAGGGTGCCGCGCCGGTAAGCCAGACCCTGCACCCGCACTTCGGCCTCGGCGCCCGGAGCCAGCGCGGGCAGGGAGGTGTCATCGATATGCGCGACCTGGTTGCGCATCGACAGACGCCACCAGCCGCGGTAAGTGGGAAACCTGAGCGCAGAGCGGAATTCGGCAAAAGCCGGGCGCGGATCACCGAGGTCCTCCAACAGGGCGAGGCCGTCGGCCGGGCGCGCACCGAGGTTTTTCACCAGCACCCGATAGTCAAATGCCTGTCCCGCGGTGATTACGCGCGGCAGAATGCGCGTCACCTGGAATTTGGGGCGCAGCAGCCCGGCCGCCAGCATGGCGGCGGCGAGCAGCGCAAGGAGGAAGGTGAAAATCTGGTAGGCCAGCGTCTGGTTGGTGTCTATGCCCAGCGCTCCCGCCGTCACCAGCGTGCCGAGCGCGAGGAAGCCGGCGTCGGTGAAGTGCC
>QYQC01000119.1 GCA_007280315.1 Betaproteobacteria bacterium
CCTCCTGCGCCGCGAAATGACGCCGGACGAGGCGGGCGATGCGCTGCTCGATTGCATGTTCCGCACCGCCAACGGCCGTCTCACCGCGGCCGAGGCGCTGGGGCATCGCGAGTTCGTGCTCACGCGTTTGTACGAAAGCGCTTAGGGACGATCAGACTCGATTGCGAAACGAAGTTCGATGAATTCAGCTTCCTATTATTGAAAGGCAGCCGACATGTCAGTCACGTATTTGAAAAAAGCCAGCAAGACGGCAGAGACGGAAACGGCGACCGCGCAAAAGGTGGTCAAGGAAATGCTTGCGGAAATCGAGCAACGCGGCGAAGTGGCGGTGCGTGAATACGCGCGCAAGCTGGACAAATGGGAAGGCGAGATCGTCATGTCGCCGGAAGCCATCGCCGCAGCTATCAAGGATATTCCGGAAAGCGTCAAACGCGATATCGAATTTGCCTCCAAGCAGGTGTACGACTTCGCTGTTGCGCAAAAAAACAGCATGCTCGAATTTTCCACCGAGTTGCACCAGGGCGTAACCGCCGGACAGCGCGTGATCCCGGTCAATGTGGTCGGCTGCTATGCGCCATCGGGACGCTACGCCCATATTGCCTCGGCCTACATGACTGTCGCCACCGCAAAAGCGGCGGGCGCAAAAACGATCATCGCCTGTTCCAGCCCGTATCGCGGCGGCGGCATGCATCCGTATCTGCTGTATGCCTTCAAGACGGCGGGCGCAGACGTCATCATGACGCTGGGCGGTGTTCAGGCGATAGCGAGCATGGTTTATGGCCTGTTTACGGGTAAGCGGGCTGATGTCGTCGTCGGTCCGGGCAACAAATTCGTAGCCGAGGCCAAACGCACGCTGTTTGGCAAAGTCGGCATCGACGTGTTCGCCGGCCCCTCGGAAGTCGCGATCATTGCCGATGAGAGTGCGGATCCCGCCATAGTTGCCAGCGATCTGGTGGGCCAGGCCGAGCATGGTCACGAATCGCCCGCCTGGCTGTTTACCACCAGCGTAGCCTTGGCCAACAAAGTCATCGATCTGGTTCCCGGGCTTATCGACAAGCTGCCGCCAACGGCCAGGGATGCCGCCGGTTCGGCCTGGCGGGATTACGGCGAAGTCATTGTTTGCGGCTCGCGCGAGGAAATTGCGGAAATTTCAGACAAATACGCCAGCGAGCATCTCGAGGTTCATGCCAGGGATCTCGATTGGTGGCTCGACAATCTGACTTGCTACGGCTCGCTGTTTCTTGGCGAGGAAACGACCGTGGCCTACGGCGACAAGGCCGCCGGCCCCAACCATGTGCTGCCTACCATGGGCGCTGCCCGCTATTCAGGCGGTCTGTCAGTGCACAAGTTCATGAAGGTGTTGACCTGGCAAAGGATGACGCGCGAAGCCAGTCGCGACATCGGTTTGGTGACCGCCCGCATCAGCCGGCTGGAAGGCATGGAAGCGCATGCGCGTACCGCCGATGATCGTCTGCGCAAATACTATCCGGGCGGCAAGTTCGAAGCAGGCGCTCCGGTTGTAGTGTGAAAGCGAAGCGATGAACACCCTGCCCAGTAACGAGGTAACAGCCCTGTTCAATCTGCAGGGACGTCGGGCCTTGATCACTGGAGGCAGCCGCGGAATAGGCGCCGCGATCGCCTATGCGCTGGGGAAAGCCGGCGCGAAACTGATGCTGACGGCAACCGGCAAGGGATTGTCCCAGACCGCGGACAAGATGAAATCGGACGGCATTGACGTTGCGCGAACCATATCCGCAGACCTGGCGAGCCACGACGGAATACACAAGCTCGCCGATGCCGTTCGAACCGGCGGCGAACCGATCGACATTCTGGTCAACTGCGCCGGCGTCAATTTGCGCCAGAATTTCGCTGAAGTCACACCCGAAACCTGGGATACACAAATGCGGATGCATGTGGCCGCGCCGTTCTTTCTTACCCAGGCGCTGGCGCCGGGCATGAAACAGCGCGGCTGGGGGCGGATCATCAATATTGCCTCGCTGCAAAGTTACCGCGCTTTTTCCGATAGCGCGCCCTATGGCGCAGCCAAGGGCGGCATTGTGCAGCTTACGCGCGCAATCGCCCAGGAATGGTCGCGTCATGGCATCACCTGCAATGCCATCGGTCCCGGTTTTTTTCCGACCCAGCTTACTTCCGCTGTTTTCAACGATGAGGGTCTGGCGCTGAAACATGCCGGGCAGACGGCCATTGGACGCAACGGGTTGATGACTGATCTGTACGGCCTCGCACTATTCCTTGCGAGCGACGCCTCCGCCTATATCACCGGTCAAACGATCATGCTCGACGGCGGCTATACGGCCAAATGAGATAGAACTATGCATGCTCTTGTCTATACCCAACCGAACGAAGTTCGCCTTCAGGATCGCCCCTATCCGGAGATGGCCGACGGAGAGGTAATCATCAAGATCGAAGCGGCGGGGATTTGCGGCAGCGACATGCACGCCTACCACGGCCACGATCCAAGGCGAAACCCGGGCCTGGTACTGGGCCATGAATTTGCCGGCACGGTCATCGAAAGCCGGGATACTTCGATTGCCGTCGGTGATCGGGTCTCGGGCAATCCCTCGATCACCTGCGGGGTCTGCGACAACTGTCTGCAGGGACGCAGCAATTTGTGCAGCGACCGCACCATGGTCGGCATGACCCGGCCGGGCGCGTTTGCCGAATTCATGAGCATTCCCGCAGCCTCGCTCATCAAGCTGCCGGGCGAACTGGCGACCGATGCCGCGGCACTTACGGAACCAGCGGCGACCGCACTGCATGCGATCAACCTGGCGCAGCGTGCGCTTTACCGGCCGGTGCAGGAAGGCCGGGTCCTGATACTGGGCGGTGGGGCGATCGGGATGCTTGCAGCGCTGCTGCTTACGCACTACGGCGTGGATCGATTGGCGGTCGTCGAATTGAATGCCAAACGAAGTCAGTCGATACGCGATCACGTCGGTTGCGAGGTGCTGGATACGACCAAGACGGCAGTGACCGCGTCTGCCTATGATCTGGTGCTCGATTGCGTGGGGGCGGCGGCAACGCGCAAGGCCGCTTTCTTCGCTGTAAAGCCTGGCGGCGCCATCGTGCATATCGGGTTGCAGGATTGGGCCAGCGAGATAGACATGCGCAAGCTCACTTTGGGTGAGATTACATTGGTGGGCGCTTTCATCTATACGCTGGCGGACATGCGCGCAACGGTGGACCTGCTGCGCCAAGGCGTGTTCGGCGATCTGGCCTGGGTGGAGAAGCGCAGTCTTGCCGATGGTCCGGCAGCCTTTAGCGATTTGCATCATGGCAGGACGGCTGCAGCCAAGGTGCTGTTGAAACCAGGTTCAACCGAATGATTTGTTTCGGAGGAGCAGGCGTGACCGACCAACGCAACGGCGGAGGAAACTGTTCGCTGCGCGCCGGACTGCATTTCGTCAATGTCGCGTCCCGCGGCGTTTCGGCACTGCGGGACCAGTCAGTCACCCGCATCGCGCTTGAGGCGAGAACTTAGGGGATTTGGGATGAGCACGAAACCTAACATCATCTTTATCCTGACCGACCAGCAACGCGCCGACACGGTGAACGCACTCGGCGCGCATTGGATGCACACGCCGCACATCGACAGGCTCGTACGCGAAGGTTTCGCCTTTACCAACTGCTTCGTCACCTCGCCCGTGTGCGTGGCGTCGCGCGCAAGCCTTTTCACCGGTATGTATCCGCATGCGGGCGGCGTTTTCAAGAATTTCCAACGCTGGAGTCCCACCTGGGTGCAATGGCTGGCCGACGCCGGGTACCACTGCGTCAATATCGGCAAAATGCACATCAACCCATACGGCGATCCGGGGGGATTTCACCAGCGCTTTGTCGTCGAAAACAAAGACCGACCGCTGTTCCTCGGCGAGCATGATCGCGCATTCTACGATGAATGGGACAAGGCGCTGCACGCGCGCAGACTCAGCAAGCCCAGTCGCTACCTGCGTTATGCAGCCGACGCTGATGCCTACCGGAAAGCGCTGGGCGCATTCGTTTGGGATTTGCCCGACGAACTGCATTCCGACAACTTCGTAGGCGACCATGTTCTTTGGTGGCTGGAAGACCGCAAGGCGACAAGCCCTTTGTTTCTTCAGATCGGCTTTCCCGGCCCGCATCCGCCCTACGATCCCGTCGCGGAGCATTTGCGCCGTTACGCGTCAGTTGATATCCCGGTGCCGGAATTTACGCCCGCGGAGGAAGCGCTGCAGCCGCGCGCGCAGGCCGTACTGCGTCAGAACATGATCACCAACAATTTCGATTCGATCGCGTGGAAACATCGGCCGGACCGGACCGAACTTCTGCGCATTCGCCGTCATTACGCCGCGAACGTGACCATGATTGACGAGAAAATCGGTCAGATCATGGAAACCCTGGAGCGCAAGGGTTATCTGGACAACGCACTCGTCATCGTTTCGTCCGACCATGCGGACGCGCTCGGCGACCACGGCCACATTCAGAAATGGACGATGTACGACAGCGTGGAGCGCGTGCCACTCGTCATCTGGTCGCCCGGGCGCATCCGCGGCGGTGGCCGCAGCGATAGTCTGGTGCAGCTGATGGACATTGCGCCGACCTTGCTCGACGCGGCCGGTGTGTCGACTCCGGGAAACTGGGAGGCGCGTTCGCTGTGGCCGGTACTGCGCGGGGAACTGCCGTCAATTCGGGATGTCGTCTACGCCGAACTGGCGCGCGATCACATCCAGACCGGCGCGGAGTACATCGTCATGCGGCGTGACCGGGATTGGAAGCTCGTCTACTACCTGGACGAACCGGACGGCGAACTGTTCGATCTCAAGGCGGATCCGGAGGAGAAGAACAATCTGTGGTTCTCTGCCGAACATCGCGAACGGCGCGACGCGCTCGTGAATGACCTGCTCGTATGGTCAATGCGCTCGACGCTTCAGTCGCGCATGCAGCCATCGAGGGAACCTCAACCCGGAATGCTGCTGCAGAAAAAGGACAGTTGACCGAAGGGCGGCGCGCGACAGGTGAACGACAGATAACAATTGGAGGACACATGATGCACGAACGGCAAACTGGAATCCGAGGGCACATGAGAAACGCAAGTCGTCACGTTGCGGCCGCGCTCTGGCGCTTTCTTTTTCTTTTTGTATTGGCTGCGGGCGTGGTCAGCCCCGCGCTTGCATTTCCGACGAAAATTGTGACGCTCGTGGTGCCATTCCCTCCGGGGGGCGTGGTGGACATCGTAGGTCGCCTGCTCGCGGACAAGCTCGGGACGCAGCTCGGAGCAAAGGTGATCGTCGAAAATCGCCCCGGCGCGGGTGGAACTCTGGGGGCGGCATTCGTTGCCCGCGCGGAGCCAGATGGTTACACGCTCCTGGTCGGTGGCGCGGCGACGCATGTGTTTTCGCCGCTGATCTTTCCGGATGTTCCCTACGATCCGGTGAAAAGTTTCGCGCCCGTCATCCAACTGACCTCCGGCCCGCTGGTTCTCGTCGTCCCGCAGAATTCGCCCGTGACCACGTTTCCTGAGTTCGAGAATTTCGTGCGCCGCGAAGGCGAACGCCTGAATTACGCCAGCAACGGTCCCGGCACCTTCCCCCACCTCGCGGCAGAGCTCTACAGACAGGCGACCGGAGCGAAATTCACCCACATCCCCTACTCCGGCGGCCCAAAAGCAATACTCGCCACAGTAACCAACGAGGACGGTTTCTCGATTAACCATATCCCGAACATTTTGGGAATGGTCAAGGCCGGCAAGCTCAGAGCCATTGCGTCGACCGGACGCAAGCGTTCACAGAGCTTTCCGGATCTGCCTACATTTGCCGAGTCAGGCCTCGCAGGATTCGAGACGAGCGCGTGGTTCGCTATCTACGCGCCCGCAGGAACGCCCAAAACAGTTATCGAGAAGCTCAATACGGAAGCAGCAAAGGCCCTGAATTCCCGCGATCTTCGCGACAAACTAGCCGTGCAAGGCGACGAGACGGTGGGCGGATCGCCGGAGGATCTGGCTGCCTACCTAAAGGCCGAACTCGCAAAATGGCCCGCTGTCATCAAGGCAGCCAATGTCACGGCCAAATAGCTTTGTTGCGTAGATCGAGGCGGTGTTCCTTTCCATGGCGGATGAAACCAGGCCCGGCGGATCGACCTTCGCAGGCCCGGGTTGGGAGAAATAACCCGGATGTATGCTCTTATCTATATGCTGACGGACCGGCGGCTTTCAGCGATCTGCGTCACGGCGGGATTGCCGCGGCAACAGTGCCGTTGAAACCAAGCTGCACCAAGCGACTGGAATTGAAGGAACCGAAATGACTGATAATCGCAATGGCGCTCGAAAGTGGTTCATGCTCGCGGGGCTGTTCACCGGATTGTTTTTCGTCAATGTCGCACTTCGCATGCTGTTCATCAAGCTGGGCATCGCTATCTGGCGCCTCGGCGACGTCGGCGAGTTTTTGCTGGTTCTCGCCGCCATGGTGTTTTTTGTTTCTGGCCTGCTCTCCATAGAAGAGAAACGCCGGAATCTTAGGCTTGACTCACTAACCACGACCCTGAAGGAGGAACTACATGAGCACCCCCAAAATTAATACACCCCTGCAATCGCCCGAGCGCCGGCGTTTTTTTGAAGTGGCCGGCCGCTACGGATTCACCACCGCTGTACTGGCCGTTAGCGGCGGTTATCTCTGGTCTGAAGCGGACCTGGCGCGTGCCGCCGACGATGAAGATGCAAAGCAAAAGGCGGCCAAGCATACGATGATCTTCGGCACTGAATACAAGGCCGACGCGTTTCACACCTACCCCATCATGCAGACCCAGTTCAAGTCCAACCTCGAAGCGCTGAGCAAGGGCGCGGTGTACGTGAAACTGCATCCGGCAGGACAACTTGGCGTCGGCGGCGCACTGGCGCAGAAAGTCCAGGCGGGCACGATCCAGGGCGGCTCGGTGTCGCTGTCCAATTTTTCGCCGTTCACACCGGTGGTCGACTTGATCAATGTACCGTTCTGGTGCGGCGAAAATCAGAAGTTCGCCAACCTGGTTACCTCCGCCGCGTGGAACGGGGAAATCACGCCCAAGGTCACGGCCAAGGGCTACAAGCCGATGTTCTACTTTACCGTCGATCCGCGTACGGTCGCGGTGCGCAAGGGTTTCGGCAAGATCGTCAAGACGCCGGACGATATGAAGGGCATGAAAATGCGCGTTCCCTCGTCCAAGCTGCTGCAGCAGTTCTACCGCCTGGCCGGCGCCAACCCGACTGTGGTGGCCTGGGGCGAAACACCGAGCGCGCTGAAGCAGGGCGTGGCCGACGGGCTCGACCCGGCGGTGGGCGCGCTCTACACCTTCGGCTTCATCGACATCCTGGAGGCAATTACGCTGGTGGAATCGGTTCCCGATGCGCAGATGTTCGCTGCGAACTACAAGTGGTTCGAGAGCCTGCCGAAGAACCTCCAGGCAGCGTTCGACGAAGCCAGCGCCAAGACCCAGGCGGAGAGCTTCGCGCAGATCCTGGTGGCACGAAAGAACTCAATGGACGCCATGGGCAAGGCCGGAATCAAGTTCTACACGCCGACCGCGGCCGAGAAGAAGCAGTGGGTCGAGGCCTGCGGCGAACAGCGGCCGGAATGGAACGATATCAAGAAGGAACTCGCCGGTTCGATCGACTTGTTCGACAAAATGAAGGCCGCAGCCAACACCAAGGGGCCGATTACGATCGCGGGCTGATTCACCGCCAAGCATGAGGGGCGGCAGATGCCGCCCCTCCCGGAGACCTGTCCATGCGCAAGCTGCTGCAGCAACTCGACGAGAACGGCGAGCGGTACCTGATGCTCGTTTTCTATTGTTTCATCGTCTTCGTAATCGTCATCGAAGTAGTACGCCGCTTTGTTCTCGATTTTTCCTCCCTGTGGGGTGAAGAGGCGGCTCGATTTGCATTCATCTATCTGGGCTGGGTAGGCGCGTCCTACGGCGTAAAGCAGCGCGCCCATATTCGTTTTGACGTCGTGATGCACATACTGCCGCGTCGCTGGCACGGCTATCTCTATCTGTTTGGCGAGGCGTGCACACTGGTGTTCGCCGGTTTCGCTCTCTACTGGTCGCTGGACACAATTTCCACCCTGCTCCAGTTCGGCGCCCTCGCGCCTGCCCTGAGGATCAGTCAGGTCTGGTTCGAGGCAGCCGTGCCACTGGGATTCCTGCTGATGGTAATACGGATCGTGCAGTCCGCGTGGCGCGACATTCAGGACATTCGTGCCGGCCGCGACGCTTACGCCGGCACGCTGCTGTTCGACTGAACCGGTGCACATGCCAACACCATGTTAGTCGCGCTCGGACTCGCCTTTATCCTGCTGCTGCTGTTCCTGGCGGTGCCCTTCTGGGTGGCGCTCGGATTGGGAACCATCGCCTTGCTGCTCTCGACCGGCGCCCTGCCGCTGTCTTTGCTCGGCGAGGCCCTGTTCCAGGGCGTGGACTCGTTTGCATTGATCGCCATCCCGCTGTTCGTGCTCACCGGCGACGTCATGGTGCGCTCGGGGCTCGCTTACAAGCTACTCGATTTCGCCGAAGCCACCACCGGCAGCCTGCGTTCCGGTTTCGGCACGTCAACTGCGCTGGGCTGCGGTTTCTTCGCCTGCATTTCCGGATCGGACGCGGCCGATGCCGCCGCCATCGGCCGCATTACCATGGCGCGGCTGGTGGACGTGGGCTACCCCAAGCCCTATGCCTGCGCTCTTGTGGCGAGCGGCGCCTGCACCGGAATCCTGATTCCCCCGTCCATCGCCTACATTATCATCGGCCTGGTGCTGGGTATTTCGTCCTCTACGCTGTTCATTGCGGCGGCGATTCCGGGGGTGCTCGTGCTGTTGGGCGTGGTCCTGACCAACGTGGTGGTGAACCGCTTGAACGGTTACGAAAATTCGCGTCAGGGTTTCTCATTTGCACGCTGGTTTCGCGCATTGAACGATGCAAAGTGGGCGCTGTCGGTCCCGTTCATTATCCTTGGCGGGATTTACTCCGGGATTTTCACGCCCACGGAATCGGCGGCAGTAGCAGTCGCGGTGGCGCTGCTTGTGGGTGTGGTGCAGGGGACGATCCGGCTGAAGGATTTTCCTCCGATGCTGGAAACCTCGGCCCGCGTCAATGGCGTGATTCTGCCGATCATCGGCATTGCCATGCTGTTCGCTCAGGCGCTCACGATACTCGACGTACCCCAGGCCCTGGTCTCGGGATTGACCTCGATTACCGACGATCCTACTGCCCTGGTGCTGGTGATGCTCGCAATTTTCATCATCGCCGGCATGTTCATGGAGACCACCCCCAATATCGTGATCCTGGCGCCCCTGCTCTACCCGGTGGCCAAACAGATCGGCATGGACCAGATACATTTCTGCGTGTTCATGATCACGTCCCTCGGGCTGGGATTCATCACGCCGCCGATGGGGCTGAACCTGTTTGTGATGTCGGGGCTGACCGGAACGCCGATCATGTCGATCGCGCGCCGCGCCGTTCCGTTCGTGATCACGATGGTCGCGATATCGATTCTGGTCGGTTTCGTGCCCACCCTCTCGCTCTGGGCGATTCGATAGACTCGCGCGAACGCCTGCCGCGTGCCGTTTGCGCACTCTTGTTCGGCGCGCGTATCTTGAGCGTGGCAGTCGGAGCGAACAGCGCGCCCGCACCGCGCACTGTCCGAGCATCAACCGGTCAGGCGAGCCGCTTGAGGAACGCCGGAGGCAACGCGGTAGGCGTCACGCTTCCTTGATGAAATCGTACTTGCCCACGCCCTGGATGAGCAGGAAACGGCAGGGATCACCGCTCGGATTGGATACCTGGTGCGCCGTCGGAGGCGTTACGGTGGACGATTCCCCTGGCATCAATTCGCGGCGCGCGTCCGGCGCAGGGGTTTCGATCAGCACGCTGCCTTCGAGGCAATAGTAATGGTCGGTGACCTGGGTGTGATGGTGCCAGGGGATGGATTCTCCGGGCCCGAGCGTGTACTCACGCACCAGCACATCGCTGCCCTTGGCGATCATTGAAATCTTCTTCACCTGGTATTGCTGTGGCTCGACCTGGGTCATGAGCGATCTCCTTCCAGCAGCGCATAGTGTCAATCCGTCGTAAAGCAGTTTGCGCCTGAACGATTCGTTTCGGAACGACTCAACGCTTCCCCCCCGCCATCTGCGCGCTCTCGTGCAGTGCGCGCAGCTTCAGCGTGGCAATCGGACCGAGCAGTGCGCCGACGCCGAGCGCGGTCCAGGCCCAGCCCCAGGCAGCATCCGCGCGCGCACCGTCCGCGCCCTGCCCCAGATCGAGCACCAGGCCGAATACCCAGGGACTGATCGCGCCAAAACCGAAGCCCAGCACCGAACGCAGCGCCCACGCCGCGCCAAGGCAGTTTCCCGGCACCAGTTCGGTCATCGCGGTGGAATAGACCGACGAGTCGCCGATCGCCGTCAGGTTGTAGGCAATGGCGACGGCAACAACGATCCATGCCGGCGCCGCGATCAGCCAGCCGAACGTGAACGAGCAGACCAGGCTCGCCAGCGACATCAGCAGTATCACCGCGGTGCGGCCCCAGCGATCGGACAGCACGCCGCCGCCGATGCTGCCCGCGGTGCTCAGTAGATAAGTCAACGCGGCAAATGCAATGCCCACGCTCGCCATGGCGGAACTGCTCTCGCCGCCATGCGCCAGGGCCACGCCGAGGTAGGTCGGCATCCATGCCCACATGCCGAGCAGTTCCCATGAATGAAACACATAGGCCCAGACCGCGAGCATCGCGGGTTTGTTGCGCCACACCTCGGTTAGTGCGCGCAACGGATTCGAATAGCCCGAGGGATGCACCACATTGGGCGTGCTCTTCAGCCCCCACGCCGCAAGCAGACTCGCGGCGACCGGGCCGAACGCGCAGGCGACGAGCGCAGCGCGCCAGCCGGCAGTGGCGATCAGCGCGCTCGACAGCCACAGCGACAGCGCATAGCCGAGCGAAGCGGCGGCAAGGTAGAAGCCCATCACCCGGCCGCGCCGCGCCGCGGGGAAACGTTCGGCGATCAGCGTCATGCCGGGCGTGTAGGACCCGCCCGAACACAGGCCGGCAAGCCCGTGCAGCAGCAGCGCGGAGACGAAGCCGTCTGCCAACAACGAAAATGCGAGGCCGCTGGCGCAGGCGGCGATACTGGCGGTCAGAAAAATGCGCTTGGCGCCATAGCGATCGGCGAGAAAGCCGACTGCAAACAGCGACACCAGGTAGCCGACATGCCAGGCCGATTGGATCAGCCCCGCCTGCGCCGATGACAGACCCCAGTCCTGCTTCAACAGGCCGAGCGAAGCCGAATAGGCGACGAAGATCAGCGCGAACAGCGCGCGCGCGGAACACAGCGAGGCTATCCAGCGGCCATCGGTCATCTCCTGCGCCCTAGTCCCGCAAGCGAAGCAGCACCGGCTGGTGATCCGACGCGTCGGTGTCAAGATTCACCACCACGTCCTCCACGCGGCCACCAAGATCCTCGGTGACGAAAATGAAGTCGCAGGCAAAAGCCTCCGGCCACTGCTTGCGGTCGTGCACGCCGATGGTGTGCTCGTGCGGCCGCGCGCCATGGCGCAGCTGCCACGCATCGCGAAACGCCGGCGTGCCGTCGCTGTAAGGGGCGACTATGCGCGCATGCAACGCATCGCTGGCGCGGAAATTGAAGTCGGCGGTGAGTATCGCAGACGCCGGCCGCGGCACGGTCTCGAACGGCCCGCCCTCCTTCTTCGCATGGTTGCGGTCGGCCCTGTGCAGGGCGGCCTCGGCGTGCAGTTCGCGCAAACGATTCACCTGTTGCCGGCGCTGCACCTCGGAATAATATTCCAGGTGCGTGGTCGTGACGCGCAGCGGCCCGAACGGCGCGGCGAGCACCACTTCCAGCGCAACGCGCGGCATGCTCGGCACGGCGGCGTCAGCGGGCCAGGGCAACAGATGGCGCAACACCTGGATCACCGGATGGCGCGTGAGGATCAAATTGCCAAATTGGCGCCGCTTGCCCGCCGCGCCCTGGACGTCGACCGCGATCGCCTCGACCGCGGCGAATCCCGGCAGCAGGCCGCCGAGCAGAGCGAATTGGTCTTCCCCTGCGGATCCGGGCAGGCCCGGATAATTGCGCGCCACCTCCTGCAGGCAAAGCACGTCGAAATCGGCCATGCCGCCACAGACGTCGATGATACGTTGCGGTTCAACGCGGCCGTCGCAGCCGCGGCAGGATTGAATATTCCAGGTGATGAGATTCATCGCAAATCCGTGAAGGCAACTCGGATTCGCATTGTAATCCCCCGTCGCGCGCGGCGACGCAGGCCGCGCTGCGCCCGCGAAAGCCAGTAAAATGGCCGCACGGATTTGCTGGCCGGATCGGGCTGCAGCGTGCACTGGAGCGATGCGACATGGACTGGATTGCTTGGGACGACAGCCTGGATACCGGACACGCCGGCATGGATGCCGAGCACCGACAGATGGCCGGGCTGTTCAATCTGCTGCGCGACGCAGTGGAAAGCGGCCAGGGAAAGGCTGCCTGCACCAAGGTGCTCGACGACATCATCCAGCAGACCCAAACGCACTTCGACGTGGAGCAAAGGCTGATGCAGCAGCATCGGTATCCGAAAATAATGCAGCACGCGGCCGAACACGCGATGCTGCTCAGTCAGGCGCAGGATTTCAGGGACAGCTTCAACATCGACACCGCAGCGTCCAGAACGGCACTCAAGCGCTTCCCCGAAGTCTGGCTGGCATTCCACATCCTGTTCTCGGACAAGTCGCTGGCGGCGTTTCTCGCGCGCCGCCAGCACGATCCTGGCGCGCAATAGCACACCTGCGGGCCGCGTGCGCAGTACCCTGATCCTGCCCGAATTTTACGGACGGCACGTACTGCGCTGATCCTTGCGCCAGGACGCGACCGCGGCGAGTTCACGCTCCGGTTTGGTGCGCACAACGTCGACTGCGCCTGCATAGATGTCGCCGGCGCCGCCGTCGAGCGAAACAATCTGGCCTTCGCGCAACGCCTTGCCACCGATATTGCAATTGCGCTTGGCCAGATCGATCGCGAGACCACGGCAACCTACCAGGCAAACCTTGCCCAGCTGGCGCGCGACCACCGCTGCGTGCGCAGTGCGGCCACCGCGCGCGGTGAGTATGCCCGCCGCGTTGGCGATGCCGGCGACGTCATCGGTGGAAATATCCTCGCGCACCAGGATGACCGATTTTCCGGCGGCGGCACGCCGGCGCGCCGTATCCGCATCGAGCGCGATCTCACCCACGGCGACGCCAACTCCGGCGGGGATCGCGCGTGCCAGCGGCGTCTGCCCCTCCCTAGCGCGAATGGCCTCGGTCTGAATCGCCTGCAGTTTGTGGCCCTTGAGCCGCCTGAGTGCCGCTGCCGGTTCGATCAGACCTGCCGCGACCATTTCGACCGCGATCCGCAGCGCCGCAAGGGGCGTGCGCTTGCCGCTGCGCGTCTGCAGCAGGTAAATCTGCCCGTTCTGCAGCGTGAACTCGAACTCCTGCAGGTCGCCAAACTCGGCTTCCAGCCGCTGGCGCAGCGATTCGATTTGCGGCACCACCTCCGGCAGCAAGGCGCCGATCTGCGCACAGTCACCGACCTCGTGCCGGCCGGACACAACATCGTCGCCCTGGGCATTGAACAGGAAATCCATGTACAGCGCGTTCTCGCCGGTCGCAGGATCGCGGGTGAAAGCAACACCGGAGCCGGATGTGCCGCCGCTGTTGCCATAGACCATGGTCTGTACGCAAACGGCGGTGCCGGTCGCGCCGCGCAGGCGATGGATGCGGCGATATTCGAGCGCTTTCCTGCCCGACCAGGAGCGAAACACCGCCTCCGCCGCCGCCACCAGCTGGTCCAGCGGCGACTGCGGGAACCCTTCGCCCGTGGCTTCGCGATAGATTTCCTGGTACTCGGCGGCGAGGTCGCGCAATGCGATGAAATCAAGTTCGCTTGCATGGACGAGGCGCGCCGCCTTGAGCAGCCTCGCGCGCGCCGCATCGAACGCATCCGGCTTTGCCCCGTGCACCACTTCGGCGAACGACTGGATCAGCCTGCGGTAGGAATCCCAGGCGAGACGGGGATTGCCGGTCATGCGCACCAGGCCGGCCACGGTGGCGTCGTTCAAACCGACGTTGAGCACCGTGTCCAGCATTCCCGGCATCGACACCGCCGCGCCGGAGCGCACCGATACCAGCAGCGGCCGGCGTTCGCCGCCGAAGGAGAGGCCGGACAGGCGTTCCAGTTCGCGCAGATTGCCGCGCAATAACTCACGAAAGCCCTCTGGCAGCACGCCCTTCGCTGCGTAATAGTCGCGGCAGAAGGCCGTGGACAGAACGAACGCGGCCGGCACCGGCAGGCCGATGGCAGCCATGCGCGCGAGGTTATAGGC
>QYQC01000110.1 GCA_007280315.1 Betaproteobacteria bacterium
GCAGATGCGCGTTCGCCTGCCTCGCTCCAGCCTCGGCGAAGGCCCGCGCCAGGTCGAGCATGCCCTTGTCGCGGTTGATGCGTCCGAGAAAAAGAAACAGCACGGCGTCAGGCGCAATCCCATGGCTCTGTCGCACGCGCTCGCGTGCAGCCGCATCGGGCCGAAAGCGCGCGGTGTCGACGCCGCAAATCGAACCGTGGGCGAGCACCTTAGACTTCGGCGCGGCGACGATGCCCTGGGCGATCAGGAACTCGCGCTGCGATGCGCTGTCGGCGAGCACATGGGTGGCAAGTCGCGCGACCAGCCGGTCCGCACTCTTGAGCAGGAAGCGCATGAGTCCGGTCCGGGTGACCCAAACCTGCCCGGTGAAACAGTGCAGGCGCTGCGGCACGCGCGCCAGCGCGCCCGCGAGCATCGCCAGCAGCCCGGCCTTGGGCGTGATCGAATGTACCAGGTCGAAGCGCTCTCGCCGGAACAAGCGCAACAGTGCCAGCAGCGCGCGCAGATCGGCCAACGGCGCGATCGGGCGCGCAATCGGTATCGCCACGCGGGTGATTTCCGCCGGCCAGGGAAAGGCCGCGTCCTCGAGCGTGAAATCGGCCACCATCGTCACTTCGGCGATCCGCGCCAAGGCTTGCAAATGGCCGAGCATGAATGCTTTCAGCGTCAACGGCGCGGCGACCACGATGCAAACCCGGGGACGGCTGTGCCGGTCGGCGTTCACGCGCCGCTCTCCTTTGCCAGGTTCTCGAATTCGTTCCCCTGCGGCAATTGCAACTCGTCCAGCCGTCGCATCAGGGAGCCGAGCAAGGCGTTCCAGGCGGTCTCGGTCTCGGGCGATATTCTGCCGCCGCCGCCGCGCGCGGCCGCCGCGGCAAACAACAGGTCGCGCGGCAGCTTGACGCCCGTCGCCAGCACGGCCAGCAGCAGATTGCTCCATTGCCGGCGCTGCTTGAACAGTTCGACTTGCGCGGCGAGCAGACAGCGCCGCGCCAACAGGGTCTTGGCGAGCGACATCGGTCCCACGCGATATCCCAGCAGGATTTCGTCGAGAACCGCGTAGCGGCTCTCAGGGTAGGCGCGCAGCAGCAACTCCTGATCCTGTGCGCGCGCCAGTTCCGGCGTGCGATAGCGATGGCGGCGGAACCAGTCGGCGCGCCCGATCCAACTCGGGTGCACCATGTAGAAACCGTTCCAGGGCCGCGCACACAGCGCTTCGTGCGTGAGGCGAAAAGGCCGAAGTCCGGTCACGCATCCGCTGTCGTCGAAATCCAGCACACGGCAGGCGACCAGATCCAGCGCGCTCTCGGTGTTCAGGCGCGCTACCTGGCGCGCGAAGCGCTGCGGAAAGCAAATGTCGTCTGCGTCCATACGCGCGATATAGCGCCCGCCGGCCAGGGATATCCCCTGATTGAGCATGGCAGCCAGGCCGCGTTGCATGCCGTCGCGTAACAGGCGCACGCGCGCGTCGCCGAAGCTGCGCGCGATTTCCGGCGAAGCATCGACCGAGCCGTCGTCCAGTACCAGCAATTCAAAATCGCCGTAACTTTGTTCGAGCACCGACAACATCGACAGCGCGAGCGTGCGTGCGCCATCGCGCACCGGGAGCAGGACGGAGAGTTCAGGCATGGCGGCTTATCGGCGAATGATCCAGGATGGCATCCAGTCAAACGCGGCTGATGTAATGCCAGCGAGCGACCTCGAGATCGCGCGCGTCCAGTTTCGGGCTGGCGTACCAGGGGCGGGGCGCAACTACGATCTGCTCCGTATTGTGGCCCAGCCAGCCCGCCCACCAGCTGAAACTGCTGTTGGCAATGATGTGATGCGTGCAGGCGCTCATCAAAGCCAGGTCCTGTTCAGGGCATTCAGCATTGCCCGTGACGAATACTGTGGTGGAATCCAGCGGCAATTCGGCGCGGGCCCATTGCGGGTCGTCGGAGAACACCAGGAAACGAGCATCCGGGCAGCGCTCCCTGACGAGGCCGATCGCGTGCCGATAATAATCAAGGGAACACACGCCGTGTGCTTGCGCTGCATCATTGAGGCTGACGAAATCGCCGCGTCGAACATGCACGCCCACGCTGTTGGATGCGCGGGCATGGGTCAGCAGCCTGGCATTGTCGTCGGCCAGGGGCGCGCGCAACGTGAAGTCGGCACGTATGTCGTCTGCGATAGCGCTGAAATAGCGCTCCGATTGCCAGTAACCAACCAGGCACACCGGATCGCGCAGCGCCAGGACGCCCGCGTCGTAGGTGATCGCCGATTCGAAATGCCAGCGGCGAAACAGCGGGCGCGCGGGTCGCAGCCGCATGCCGATATCGACTACCCATCGCGGCCAGTGTTTCAGGTCCTCAGGCGTCGCCAGCTCTGCCCTCAGCTTGAACGGCGCCAGCGCATAGGATCGTCGGGTGTAGGCATCGAGCGCAAGCACATGCTTGAACGCGCGCGTGTCGAGCAGAAGTTCGGTACGCAGATGGTCGGCCAGCGCCCTGCCGGCGGCGTACTGGAACATCTGGTTCCCCAGACCTCCGTTCAGTCGAACGAGGACCATCAGCGGTGCGCGCCAGGAGTTGAGAGTCTAGTCATCGCAAATGCTTTCAGCGCTTGATGGCGGTAACGAGATAGCCTACCGTGAAGCGCTGGTCGCGGTCGTAGCGGTCGAGATAACGGCAGAGCAGTGGAATCGCCAACGCCAGCACGGGGGCAAGCAGCGCCCACAGCGGTATCCACAGCAATTCCAGTGGCAGCGGCATGCCGAGTTTGAACGGACGGGTTGTTTCCACGAAACGGATCGCTTCCTGGCCAAAGAAGCGGAAGGAGCCGGCATTTGCCTCGACTTTGATTTGCTCAAACCCGGCGGCACCGAGGAAATCACGGTACCAATAGGGCGTGTAGCCGCCATAGTAGTGGTAGGGCTCCTGGTGTATGCCCGAGCCCAGCGGAGCGGTCAGCATCAGGCGCCCGCCGGACTTGAGGATGCGCGCCATTTCCTGCACTGCCGTGATCGGTTCGCGCACGTGCTCCAGCACTTCGGTGCACAGCACTGCGTCGAATGCCCCGTCGTTCACCGGCACGCTGGCGATGTCGCAGCGGTAGTCGATTTCGCCGTAGCTGCCATGGCGCAGCTGTTCATCGCCCAGGCCGGCGAAATCCTGGGTCTGATAGCGACAGTGCGCGAACAATGGACGATAGGGGCAGGAACCGGCGCCCATGTCGAGCACGCGCGCGCCGGCCGGAAGGCTGGCCGCCTGTTCCCCCACCCAGCGGTCGCGGTTCGTCAGATTGAACGCAAACAAGGGACTCGTTTTGAGCCAGGACATCAGCGTCATCGCCGGGTCCCCAATGCGCTCCAGCTGCTCGCGGCGACGTAAATCGAGTTGATGTAGGTGTCGGCATAAAGCATGTAGCCGTTCTCGAGCATCAGCGCGTTGATATCCGGGCTTTTGATGCCGCTGCCGTCGCCCTCGGCGTAACTGACGGTCTCGACGCACCACACATGCGGGCGATAGCTGGAGAAATCGATGGAGCGAAGGATGTCCAGGTCCAGGCCCTCGACGTCGAGTGACACCAGGTCGGGTGTGCGGCCCAGGTGCGCGTCCACCGTCTGCGCAAAGGTCTGTACCGCGATGCGCCGCGTTTCGACGATGCGCAGGCCGTGCTGGTCGACATACTTGTTTGCCTCGGCTGCGGAAAAAGTGTTCAGCGTGCGTTGGGACATGACATAAAAGTCCAGTTCCGCGGACCTGGGTCCGACGCCGATATTGAGATTGACGTCGTGCCGCCGTCCCCGGCGCAATGCCGCGTGCAGCGCCGGGTCCGGCTCCACGTTGACGCCGCGGGCACCCTGACGATAGAACAGGTAGGTATTGTTGTAATACCACGGGTGATGCGCGCCGATGTCGATATAACTCGGGCGGGCGATGTGCAGCAGGTCGAACAGATAGCGCAGGATCAGGTCCTCGCCGCATTGCGACCATGATTTTCGGTAGTAAATACCGGCGCGCTGGCGCAGGTAGGAGGCGATCCTGGGCCAGCCCGATTCGGGGTCTGCCAGCGCCTGCGTCAGTTTCTTCCATTGTTCCACAGCAACTCCAGCAATCTACCCGGTACCGGTTTCAGCAACGACTATTTATTCGCCTAGCTGCGCTTTACCAATGTGAACAGCCCAAGCACATAGCGCTGGCGTGCCAGCTCGGAAAGCCGCACCGCATCCGGCAGCAGGGTCTCGAGCTCGCCGCCCTGCCGGATCAGCGTCAGTTCGGTCAACTCGAGCGCATGTTCCCCGGCCAGCCGAATGATAGCTTGGGGTTCCAGCACACGCTGGCCGTTGAATTCGACGCGGCCGATTCCGATCGGAACGGACAGGTAGAACGTCCCGCCCTGTTTGAGCGCGTTCGCCATATTCGCGAATCCGCGTTCGAAGCCTGCCGGATCGATCGGGTCGCCATAGCGCCCCAGCCCGAAGTGTTCCAGCGCGTGCAGACAGGAAAGTGAATCGCAGTAGCCCGTCATTCGCGACGCCGGCTGCATGAAATCGGCCTGCCTGAATATTACGCCCGGTACCTGCGTGCTGATCGGCCGCACGTCGAACACTTCGATCTCGCGAAAGCTGGCCACATGCGCGACGAATCCGTCGACGCGCGAGCCGATGTCCACATGCCGTTCGGGCCGGGCTGCAAAAATCTTTCGCGCCACCAGCAGGTCCTGCCAGAAATACTCGAGCTTGGTCGCGCCGCCTTCCGCGTACCAGTCGTGCAGGCAGGGCAGGAACTCAATACGCCCGCTGTAGCCGGAACGGAAACGCAGATAGTCGCGAACATAGCGCGGCAGGCCGATCAGCAACCGGAACATTTTGCGCAGGTCGATGCCGAACTGGTCGCTCAGAATCCAGTAGGCCCGCGATAGCAGTAGCCGAAGGTTCATGACGCCGCGCGGTAGTTAGCTTGCATCTGCATTCCCCTGAAAATAGTCCTGTGTTCCCAAATCCCTTTTTTGCGTCAGTGGCGGGCCAACTGTGGGCTGCGCACGGAAAGCGCGGTCATCCAGGCAAAATATAGAACGGAAAACAACACACCCGCAAATACGATGCCGCTGGTCCCAAACCAGTACGCCCCGGCGAAATTGAGCGCCACGCCGGCCAATGCGGTGCCGATCTTGGCTGCCATCATCGCCTGCGTTCGCATTTGACTCATCAGATTGAGCGCGATTGCCTGGCCAGCGGCGAATATTCCGCCGGCAAGCAGCATCCACGGCAGCAGATGCGACACCGACGCGTATTCACTGGCGACAAGAAACCGAAATATCTGCCGGTGAAACATGAGCGCCAGCACAAACGCGGCGGCCGTACCGCCGAGGGTGAATCCGGTCAGATTCCAGCTCATCCTGCTGACACCGGCGTTGCGCATTCCGTCGCTTGCGTCGCCGGCACGCTGATAGAAGATGGGGGCGAGAAACTGCGTCGCCATGGTCGAGGCCATCGACATCGGGTAGTAACCCAGATGGAACAGGGCGGCATAGGTGCCCACATCCTGCGTCGTCGCGAACAGCTCCAACGCCCAGCGATCGGAGGCCAGCTGCGCCCAGGTAAATATTCCGAACACCGAGATCGGCCAGGAATATTGCCAAACCTGTCGTCGCCAGTTGGCCGAGCCCGCCGCAGCACTGTTGCCAGGGACAGCCTTGCGAAAGAAAACATACTGCGATCCCAGCACCACGACGACTGCAGCGGCGTAGCCGAGCATGGCAACGGTACTGGTTCGGCCCAGCCAAAGCATCAGGCCGACGGCGACCAGGATCCTCAGCCAGGATTCCATTCCCTGGTGCAGGGCCACGACGGCGCGCTGGCGCGCGGCATTCTGCACGCCGTTGAGAATCGCGTTGTAGCCGCTCAGCGCTGCATAGGCGAGGGCGGCAATGGCGATGCCGATCCAATGCGCGCGCCCGCTGGCGAGCAGCCCTGCGAGTGTCAGCAGGGCAATTAGCGCTATTACGCCTGTGGCCGCGATCACCAGGCGGCGCGCTGCGTTGAGATAGCCGCCCAGATCGCCTTGCTCCTGCGCCGGCGCGTAGAAACGGGTCAACCCGTTGGCCAAAGGCCCGAGCACGGATTGATTGACCAGCGCAGCGACGGTCAGACCCAGTGCCAGCTCGCCATAGGCTGCCGGCGCGAGCAGTTCGGTGAGCAATCGTACGCCGGCCAGCGCGCCCAGAACCGCCGCCGCCTGTCCCAGGACTATCCACAAGCCTTCGCGGGAAAGGCGGCGAAATCGTTCCTTGTCCTGAGCGCGCGATTCTGGCATGTGTCAGCGGCCGCGCTGCAATGCCATCAGCTTGGCGTGCTTGTGAAAGCTGTTGCTGCAGCCGATGAGGATATGCACCAGGCCGGGAATGCCGTCGAGAAAGCCCAGGCGCAGAAAATAAAACTTTACGAAACGCAGCGCCGGCGACAGCAGAAGGTGTCCTAAGCCGGCCCGACTGCCAGCCTTGAACAGTGCCTCGGCCTGCATGCTGGTATAGCGATTCTGTTTGTCCAGATAGCCGGCGAGCGTTTCGGCGGTATCGTGCAGCAGGTCGCCCGCGATGCGCGACCCCGGCGCGTCGGTGATTACTTTCTCGTGCACCGCATCGTCGCTCCAGCGCGCGTGCCGCCGGTCGAACAGGCGCAGGCTCCAATCCGGATATCCCTCGCCGTGTCTAAGCCAGCGTCCCATGAAACGATTGCAGCGCGCCATGGCGCAGGCGCGCGCGGCGGGCGCGGCCAGTTGCGCGAGGATGCTCGCACGCAGGGGCGCGCTCACGCGCTCGTCTGCGTCCAGGCACAGCACCCAGTCGTGGCGCGCGGCCTCAACTGCGAACTGCTTTTGCCGGCCGAAACCCAGCCACGCCTGCTGCAGCACGCGGGCGCCGTGCCGCGCGGCGAGTTCGGCGCTGCCGTCCGTCGATCCTGAATCGACCACCAGCAGTTCATCGGCGAAGGATGCACTCTCCAGACAGGCGCCGAGCAGGGTCGCGGCGTTCTTCGTGATGATGACCACCGAGAGCAGCGCACGCTGCGGCGGGGCGGATGGCTGCTGCGCGGGCGCAGGCGATTCAGTTTGCATGCTGTCAATATTACATTGAGACTTGATATTCCCGGCGCCACAATTCGAACAGCACCAGCGCGAACAATTGCTCGCTGTTGGCCCTGCCTTGTTCCTGTCCGGCGAGCAGTCTTTCCACCTCTTTGCGGTCGAACAGGTTGCTGTCCGAACCGAGCAGCGTTTCGCGAAAGAATGCTTTCCAGGGACCGGACCGCAGCCACGCTGCCAGTGGAATCGAGAACCCCTGCTTGCGTTCCAGATCGAATGCCGGCGGCAGCACGCGCTGTGCCAGTCTTTTAAGCAACAGCTTGCGGCCGCGCGCGGTTGCCTTCAGCCGCGACGGAACTTTGCCGAAGGCGAATTCGATCAGCCGGTAGTCGAGCAGGGGCGCGCGCACCTCGAGCGAATTGAGCATGCTGGCGCGATCCACCTTCACCAGAATGTCCTCGGCGAGGTAGTTGCCAAAATCCATGCGCGTGGCCCGTTGCAGAAGATCGGCCGACCCGGGAATGCGTTCCTCCCGAATCTGCTCCGCTGCCAGTTTCCAGGTGCCGTGGCCGGCCATCAGCCGCCGCCGCGCGTCGCGGTCGAATAAGGAAAATATCAGCGGCAGGCCGGTACGCAGGTCGACCGCGAGCGCCTGCAGCCAGTTGCCGCCCTTGAATCCGACCGGCAGCAGGGTTTGCGCCGTACGGGCCAATGCCGCGCGCAGAATCTGTGGAATCGCGCCCGTTCTTCGCTGCAACCAGAGCAGGCGGTTGTAGTGCGGGTAACCGCCAAACAATTCATCCCCGCCATCGCCGCCCAGCGCGACGGTGCAATGTTCGCGCACCAGACGGCTGACGAGATAGGTCGGAATCATCGAGGAATCCACCATCGGCTCGTCGAAACCCCGTGCCAGCAACGGCAGCAGATCGACGCTGGATTCGGCCGCGGACAGCTCCAGGTGCTCGGTGCCGAAGTGGCGCGCGATCAGCCGCGCGTGTTCGGTTTCGTCGTACTGGCCGTATCCGGGAAAGCGGATGGTGAAGGTCTTGACTCTGGGCGCCGAGCGTGCTGCCATCGCCGTGATCAGGCTTGAATCCACGCCGCCGCTGAGCAGCACGCCCACCGGCACGTCGGCCACCAGCTGCCGGCGCACCGCGTCTTCGAGCAGCGCTTCCAGTTCGTTAAGCAGTCCGGTTTCATCCGCACCGCCTTCGGCCGTTGCATCACTCAGCTCGGGTAACTGCCAGTAGCGCCATAGCCGCGATTGCCCGCTCGCCAGATCGAACACCAGGGCGTGGGCTGGCGGAAGTTTTTTAACCCCCTGCAGCAGGCAGCGCTCGCCCGGGACATAGCGCATGGCGAGGTAACAATCCAGCGCTTCCGGGTCGATGCGGCGCGCGAACGTAGTGTCGGCCATCAATCCCTTGAGTTCGGAGGCAAAGCGCAGCGCGTCCTGACCCTGAGCGTAGAACAGCGGTTTTTCCCCGGCGCGGTCGCGCGCCATGAACAGGCGCTTTTGCCTGATGTCGTGCAGGGCGAAGGCGAACGCGCCGTTCAGCCGCGCGAGGCAGTCCGTGCCCCATTCGCGGTAGGCCGCCAGAATTACTTCGGTGTCACTGCTGCTGCGAAATCGGTGTCCTTTAGCCGCCAATTGCTGCCTCAGGTCGGCGAAATTGTAGATTTCGCCGTTGAACACAATGCATAACTCGCCGCGCGCATCCTGCATCGGCTGATGCCCGGTGGGCGAGAGATCGAGAATGGCGAGCCGGCTGTGACCGAGGCCGACGCAATTGTCGGCCGACCACCATAGACCGGCATCGTCCGGTCCGCGGTGACGCAGGGCGTCGCGTCCCAGCGCCAGCCACGCGCGCGCGGAGACGGGTGATTGCGAAGCGATGCCTATAATGCCGCACATATGATGTGTCCAGTCCCGCCATCAATTCGGAACACGCAAAGAATGACCGGCATTACTAGGGTCTGCCGCCTCGGATCACAGCTTATAATTCTCTGCGCCTATTCTAACAAGGCCCTCTGACAAGGCCAGCCCCGGTTTTCACCGCATGCCCAATATTCTGCTCATCAAGACTTCGTCGCTCGGCGACGTGGTGCATAACCTGCCGGTGGTGAGCGACATCCGCGCGCGCTTTCCGGGTGCGCGCATCGACTGGGTGGTGGAGGAGGCGTATCGCGACATCGTCGGCATGCATCCGGGCGTACATCGCGCGATTGCGGTGGCATTGCGGCGCTGGCGTGGCAACCTGCTCAAGCCGGCGCACTGGCGCGAATTCGGCCAGTACCGCCGCGCGCTGGCGGGCATGCACTATGACTTCGTCATCGACACCCAGGGTCTGGTCAAGAGCGCGCTGCTGGCGCGGATGGCCACCGGTGCGCGCCATGGTTATGCCGGCCTGAGTGCGCGCGAGCCGCTGGCGGCAAAGTTTTACGACGTCACACATGTGGTGCCGCGCGACCTGCACGCAGTCGCGCGCAACCGGCGCCTGGCGGCACAGGCGCTGGGTTACGACTTGCGGCCTGCACCCGACTACGGCATCACTGCGCCGCTGGCGGCAGGCGCCGAGGCGTCCGGACCGTACTGCGTGCTGCTGCACGCGACCAGCCGCGCCGACAAGTTATGGCCGGAGCCGGCCTGGGTACAACTCGGAAGCGAACTCGCGCGACGGGGCTACGCGCTGATGCTGCCTTGGGGCGACGCAGCGGAACGCGCGCGCAGCGAGCGCATCGCGCGTGCGCTGCCGCGGGCTACCGTGCCGTCTGCGCTGGACATTTCCGGCGTGGCTGGCTTGCTCGCCGGTGCCCGCGCAGTGATCGGTGTCGACACCGGACTGGTCCATCTGGCGGCCGCCCTGGACCGTCCCGTTGTGGCCATTTACTGCGGGACGCGTCCGGGGCTCACCGGCGTCTACGCCGCCCAGGGCGCGCCAGTACGCAATCTGGGCGATAGCGGGGCAGCACCTGCGGTTGCCGAGGTGCTGACAGCGTTTGCAGACGTGGTCGGCGGAGGCACCGCGTGATCTGGCGCGCCGGCTATCGGCTGCTGCTGTGGCTGCTGTTTCCCTGGGCGCTTTGGCATTTGTGGTGGCGCGGCCGGCGCCAGCCGGGCTACCGCCAGAATATCGGCGAGCGCTTCGGCTGGTATCAGACGCAATCCACGCAGCCGGTGATCTGGCTGCATGCGGTGTCGGTGGGCGAAACCCGCGCCGCCGAACCGCTGGTGCGCGCGCTGGCCGCGCGCTTTCCCGGGCATCAACTGCTGCTCACGCAAATGACGCCCACCGGACGCGAAGCCGCACAACAACTGTTCGGCGACATGGCGACCATCGTCTATCTGCCCTACGATTATCCCGCGGCGGTGACCCGCTTCCTTGCGCGCTTCAGGCCGCGGCTGGGCATCCTCATGGAAACCGAAATCTGGTTCAATCTGATCGACGCCTGCGCGCGGCAGGGTGTGCCCTTGATTCTCGCCAACGCCAGATTGTCGGAGAAATCGGCGCGCGGCTACCAACGGGTAGCAGCGCTGACGCGCGCGGCCCTCGGAAGGCTGGCGGCGATCAGCGCCCAGTCGCGCGAGGATGCCGCGCGCTTAGAGCGCCTGGGTGCTGCGGCCGTCGAAATCACCGGCAATCTCAAGTTCGACGTCGCGCGGGCCCCGCAGCTGCTGGCACTGGGCGCGCAGATGAGGCAGGACATGGGCCAGCGTCCGGTGTTGCTGGCGGCGAGCACGCGCGACGGTGAAGAAGAACTGGTGCTGAACGCGTTTGCGCGCATCGACGTGGCGGACCTGCTGCTGCTGCTGGTGCCGCGCCATCCGCAGCGCTTTGACGCGGTCGCCGCCCTTCTGGAAAAGCACAAGTTGAGCTATGTCCGCCGCAGCGACAATCGCCCGGTGCCGGCCGATTGCCGCGTGCTGCTCGGCGACAGTATGGGCGAAATGACGGCCTACTATGCCGCCTGCGATCTGGCCTTCATCGGCGGCAGTCTGCTGCCCTACGGCGGACAGAACCTGATCGAGGCTTGCGCCGCGGGCTGTCCGCTGCTATTCGGACCGCATATGTACAACTTCGCCGAGGCCTCCAGCCAGGCACTGGCCGCGGGCGCCGCAATCGAGGTTGTCGATGCGGCGGCGCTGGGCGAGCGTGCGGGGGAACTGCTCGGGGATTCGGCCGCGCTGGCGCGTATGTCGCAGGCGGCGCTCGATTTCAGCCGCGCCCACCGGGGGGCGACGGCGCGCAATCTGGCGATGTGCGAGCGCTTGCTCCAGCCGCACTAATTTTCTTTGCAGGTTTTTGCGCGCTTAAAACGCCAAGGTGCGGGGTTGCTCTTATACAAGATCACCGATTGCGTACGGATGTGTTTTTATCGGTACGCAATCGGTGATCCGCGCGGACGGGACGCCGTCCGCGCAAGCCTAGCTGCAATGGCGTGAACTATCGTGCTGCACTCGCGGGCGTGAAACTTGACTTTCCGGGTCTAACTTGTACCCAGCAGGCGGTTGACTGTTTCCAGGTCTTCTTCAGTCAGTGTGCCTGACGCAGCTTTCAGCTTGAGCCCGTTCAGCAGCGTATCGTAACGTGCCTTGGCGAGGTCGCGCTTGGTCGAAAACAGCTGTTGCTGCGCGTTCAGCACGTCGATATTGATGCGCACGCCCACTTCGTAGCCGAGCTTGTTCGAATCGAGCGCGCTCTGGCTGGAAATCAGCGCCTGCTCCAGCGCGCCGACCTGCGCCATGCCGTTGGTGACGCCAAGGTAGGCCTGGCGTGCCGCTTGTGCGGCGCCGCGGCGCGCAACCTCGAGATCCTGACGCGCTTTTTCCTGGTTCGCGATCGCCTGGCGTACCAGCGAGTTTACGCCGCCGCCTGAATACAGAGGGATCGCAAGCTGAAATCCGACGCTGCGGCTGGTGCTGTCGGTGCCCAGACTCACGGTGCCGACGCTACTGATGCTGGCGGAGTTGCTGCCGTAGCTGCCCACCATATTCAGCGTGGGATAGTGGCCGGATCGGCTGCGCTCGATCTCGCGCGTGGCGATCTCCAGTGCAGCCTGCTGAATGCGTACCGTGAAATTCTGTTCTTCTGCGCTGGCGATCCAGGGCTCCATCGCGCTCGGCTTGGGCGGACTGAGTTCGGTCGAAGGCTTCAGCGGGGCGAGACCCTCCGGAGCCTTGCCAATGATCTGTAGCAGCGCGCTTTTCCTGATATCAAGATCGCTTTGCGCGGCAATTTCCTGGCTCGCCGAAAGGTCGAAACGCGACTGCGCCTCGTGCGTGTCGGTGATGGTTGCGGTGCCGACCTCGAAGTTGCGCTTGGCCTGCGCCAGTTGCTCGGAGATGGCGGTCTTCTGTGCCTGGATAAAGGCCAGGTTGTCCTGGGAGGCGAGCACGTCAAAGTAGGCCTGCGCGACGCGCACGATCAGGTCCTGCGCGACCTGCCCGAATACGGCTTCGGCCTGGGCCACTTTGAAGCCGGCTTCCTTGTATAACGTAATGCTTTGCCAGTTGAACAGGGGCTGCGTCAGCGACACACTGTAGCCGTTGGTGTTGCCTTCCCGTTTTGACGGTGGGACTGCGCCGCGAAAATCGATGTCTATGGTGTTCATCTGGGTGAAACCGCTGGCGCTGATCGTCGGCAGCAACAGCGCCAGTCCCTGCGGCATGGCCTCGCGTCCGGCGTCGCGCGTTGCCCGAGCAGAGGCATATACCGGGTCATTGGTGCGTGCTTCGCGGTAGGTTTGCAGCAGATCCGCCGCAAGCAACGGTTGGCTGATTGCGAGAAGGGCGAGAAATATTGCGTTTCGCTTCATTTTGGCCTCAGTATCTGGGCATGCCGGGTTCGACCTGGTTGGCCCAGGCATTTACTCCGCCCTGCAGGTTGTACAAATTGGAAAAGCCGTTGCGCTCCAGAAACAGGCCCACCTGGAAACTGCGCACGCCGTGATGGCAGATCACCACGGTATCGGTGTCCGGATCGAACTCCCGCGCGCGTGCCGGAATGGTATTCATCGGCGCCAGCATCGATCCTTCGATGCGGCAGGTGTTGAATTCCCAGGGCTCGCGCACATCGAGCAGAACCGGCGGTTTGCGCTCGCGGTCGGCCAGCCATTGCTGCAGCAGCTGCGGCGTGATCTGCGTCATGCTTAGAAGCTGAAGCGCTCGCCCGCGGGAGCATTGGTCAGCGGCGCGATTTGCGTTTCCAAAAAATCGATCGAACTGTAGACCGCGTCGCCGGTGCAGGTGATCAGACGAGCCGCCATCACCGGCGCCGTGCCGACCACGGCGAACAGGCGTGCGCCGGTTCGCATTTGCTGTAACAGGTTCCGCGGGATTTCTGGCGTCGATCCGGTGAGCACGATAACGTCGTAGGGAGCGTGTCTTGACCAGCCCTCTACCGCATCGCCCAGCTCCACCGTCGCGTTGGCGACGCCGGCGCGGCGCAGGCTGGCTTCGCCCGACGCTTTGAGTTCCGGATCGATTTCGACGCTGTAGACATGCTGCGCGCGCTGCGCCAAGAGCGCGGTGAAATAGCCAGAGCCGGTGCCGACTTCAAGGATCCTGTCGGTGGGTTTTACCGCCAGTTCCTGCAATACGCGTGCCTCCAGCTTGGGCATCCACATGCGCGCGCTCGGGCTGATCGGGATCTCCAGATCGGAGAAAGCCAGCATGCGGTAGGCGGCGGGCACGAAATCCTCGCGCTTGACCGCATAAAGCGAATCCAGTACGCCCTGATCCAGCACCTCCCACGGGCGAATCTGGTACTCGATCATGTTCAAACGGGCTTGTTCGACGTTCATTGCAGTCATGGCAGATCAGCTCGCGCAGGTAGATGGGCAAATTTGACCGATGCGAATTTTAGCATTGTTTGCGCGTTCGCCTTGTGACGCCTGTCACAGAGTGGCCGCGCCCGTGGCCGGCGGCCGTGCCTCATCCGCGGTGCGCGCGGACCCGAACCTGATTCTCGCCCAGTGCGCAACATCGTCGAGGTAGGTGTAAATCACCGGCACCACCACCAGGGTGAGCAGGGTGGAGGTAATGATGCCGCCGATCACCGCGTGCGCCATCGGTGCGCGCTGCTCCGAGCCCTCGCCGATGCCCAGTGCCAGCGGGATCATGCCGAACACCATGGCGAAGGTGGTCATCAGGATCGGCCGCAGCCGGATGCGGCCGGCCTCGAGAATGGCGTTGGCGCGGCGCTTGCCCGCAGTGCGCAACTGGTTGGTGAAATCCACCAGCAGAATCGCGTTCTTGGTCACCAGCCCCATCAGCATGACAAAGCCGATGATGGAAAAAATATTCAGCGTGGAGCGCGCGATCAGCAACGCGAGCAGCACACCGATCAGGGACAGCGGCAGCGACATCATGATGGCCACCGGCTGCAGGAAGGAGGCAAACTGGCTGGCGAGAATGAGGTAAATGAAAATCACCGCGAGCACCAGCGCCGACAACGCATAGCCCATGGTCTCCTGGATATCCTTGGTCGAACCGCCCATGACAAAGCGATAGCCCGGCTGGGTCGGAACCTTCGCCAGCTGCGCGATGATCTCCTTGCCCAGGTCGCCTGCGGGGCGGCCCATGGCGTTGGCGGTGACCAACACCTCGCGCGTCAGGTCCTTGCGATTGATCTGGGTCGCGCCCAAAGTCGGCACGAACTCTGCGACCTGCCGCAGCGCCACCATCTTCGGGCTGCCGTCGACGCTCGCCTGATTGCTGGATACGTAGATGCGTCCCAGGTCTCCACGGTTTTCGCGTTCGCTTTTTGGCAACCGCACCTTGACGTCGTAGTTCTCTTCGTCCGGGGCTCTCCAGGTCGAGATGGCCTCGCCCGCGAGCAGCGGCCGCAGTGCTTCGCCGATCTTCCCCACGCCTACGCCGAGGTCGCTCGCCAGCTCGCGGTTGACGCGCACTGCCAATGTCGGTTTGGCGGCCTTTAGGCTGGAGTCAATATCCACCAGGCCGGGGATCCCCGTCATGATCTTCTTCACCTCCCGCGACAGTCGCTCGATTTCCGCCATGTCCGCGCCCTGCACCGAGACCTGCAGCGGCTTGCCGCTGCCGACCGGGGCATAGACGCCGAGGTTGGTGATTTCGATGCCGGCGATCTGTTGCAGGCGCTCGCGCATTTTTGTTTGCACTTGCTTCAGGTTGGCCGCGCGCTGGCCGCGGTCCACCAACCGGACGAAAACGGTGGCGTAGTTCTTTCCCGGCGTGGTGCCGGTGTTGACCGTGGCGTAGGTATAGATCACCTCGGGAAATTCGCGCAGCGCCGCCCCGGCTTGTTGCACCTTGGCCTGGGTGAGCTGGAGCGAAGAGCCCACCGGCGTATTGAATTGCACCAGTATTTCGGCGAGGTCCGCCTCGGGCACGAATTCCGAGCCGATTTTGGGCACCAGGGCGAAGGCGCCGAGAAAACTCGCCAGGGCAATGGCAATCACGCTTTTTCGATGAGCGAGCGACCAGGAAAGTAATGTCGAATAGCGCACGCTTACGCGCTGGATCATCTGTTCGTTCCAGGACAGCATGCGCGCGAACCAGCCTTTGCCGTGCACGCCGTGCGCCGCCGGGTCGTACCAGACCGATGACAGCATCGGGTCGAGGGTGAAGCTGACGAACATCGACAGCAGCACGGCCGCAGCCACGGTGATGCCGAACTGGTGAAAGAACCTGCCGATAATGCCGCCCATGAATCCCACCGGCAGGAACACGGCGACGATGGAAAATGTCGTCGCCATCACTGCCAGGCCGATCTCCTGCGTACCATCGAGCGCAGCGTCGTGATGGCTTTTTCCCATCGCGAGGTGGCGCACGATGTTTTCGCGCACCACGATGGCGTCGTCGATCAGAAGGCCCACGCACAGGCTCATCGCCATCAGCGTCAGCATGTTGATGGTGAACCCCGCCGCATACATCACGAGGAAGGTGCCGATGAGCGAGATCGGCAGCGTGAGGCCGGTAATCACCGTGCTGCGCCAGGAGTTGAGAAACAGGAACACGACGAGAATGGTGAGCGCCGCGCCTTCGAGCAGGGTGCGCTTGACGTTGTTGACCGAGTTGCGGATGCCGCGCGAGGTGTCGCGCACGACGTCCAGCGTGACGTCGGCAGGCAGTTGTTTATTCAGCGCAGCCACCACGCCCATTACGTTGTCCACGGTGTCGATGGTATTGGCGCTCTGCGATTTGACGATGTCCAGCGATATCACGCGCTTGCCGTTTACCAGCGCCGCACTTTCCTCTTCCTCCTGGCCGTCGACCACGGTCGCGACCTGCGACAGGTACACCGGCTGGCCGCCGCGGCGCGCGACGATAATGCGGTTGAACTGGTCGGGTCGCACGATGCGCCCCTGCACCTGAACCAGCTTCTCCGCATCGCGCGTGCTGACCGCGCCGGCGGGCAATTCCTGGTTTTCGCTGCGCACGGCGGCGATCACCTGGTCGATGCCTACGCTCAGGGATTCCATTTCGGCGGGCTTGAGGAAAATCTGAATTTCGCGTTTTACCCCGCCTACCAGCGTTATCTGCCCGACGCCGCGCGCGGTTTCAACGCGCTTCTTGACCACCTGGTCGGCGAGCGTGGTGATTTCCCGCAGCGGCCGGGTGTCCGATCGCAGGGCAAGCGAAACGATGGGCAGATCGTCAGGATTGAAGCGCGTGACGCGCGACTCCTTCACCTCTTTCCTGAAGCCGACTTTCACTACTGCCACCTTTTCGCGCACATCCTGCGCGGCGACGCTCGGATCGACGCTCAAGTCGAATTCGGCGATCACTATAGACAGGCCTTCGTAGGAACGCGAAGACAGGGTCTTGATGCCGCTGATGGTGTTGATCACCTCCTCGATCTTGCGGCTGATATCGCTTTCGACGCTTTCCGGAGAAGCGCCGGGATACTCGGTCTGCACCACGACCACGGGGAAGTTTATGTCGGGAAACTGCTCGACCGCGAGCCTCTGATAGGAGAACAGACCGAGTACCAGGAATGCCGCCATCATCATGGTGGCGAATACGGGATTCTTGATCGATATGCGGGTGAACCACATGGCGCAGTATTCCTATTCGAGGCGCGCGTCGCGTCTTTAGTTTTGAGTCGGCGCGATCTTGACCGCCGTGCCCGCTTTGAGTGTGCCCGCGTTGCTGCGGACCACGCGACTTTGCGCCTCCAGACCGTCCAGAATCTGCACTACGCCCTCGTCCTCGTTCCTGACGCCGAGCTTGACGACCTGCCGCTCCAGCCTGTCGCTCGCAATGCGCAGAACGAATGTCTCGCCGTTTTCCGAGCGTACCGCGCTAAGCGGCAGCACCGGGGTTGATTCGATCCGGGCGAGTGTCACGCTGCCTCTGGCGAACATGCCGCCTTTGAGCGCGCCATCGCGATTGGGAAGTAGTGCATAGACCAGGATCGAGCGGGAGCCGGTCTGTGTCGCCGGATTGATGCGGTCGATGCGTCCGCGAAACTCGCGTTCGCCAAAACCCTCGACGCGAAAGTTCACTTCCTGCCCGACGCGGATACTGGGAATGTCACCCGCCGGAACCGCGGCCTCGACTTCCATTTCGGCCAGGTCCACCAGCGTGAGTATCTTGCCGTCGACCGGCAGTTTTTCGCCAGGCTGGGCGTGGCGCTGCGACACGATGCCCGCCTGCGGCGCGCTGACCACGGTGTCTGCGAGCGCCTTCTTCGCCAGCGCGACCTGCGCTTCCAGCGCCTTCAATCTTGCCTCGGAAACCTGGTAGTTGCTTTGCACGCTGTCGAAAGCGTTTTGCGAAATGAATTTCTGCTGCAGCAGCGCCAGGTTGTTGGCACGGTTCTTTTGCGCTAGCGCAAGTTGCGCCCGGCCACCTTCCAGGTCGGCTATCTTTTCGTCCAGGCGTGCCTGCGCGTCCTGCGGGTCGATGCGCGCCAGCACCTGCGCCGAACGCACGGTTTCGCCTTCACGCACCAGTATGGACTTCAACTCGCCCGCGACCTTGGCTTTAACCGTGGTCCAGTTGCGCGGCGCAAGTGTTCCGGTGATGGATATCGACAAACGCAACTCGCGCGTCTGCGGCTGCACCAGGTCGCTGGCTGCGAACTCGATCACCGGCATGCTGCTGGGCTGGGCCGAAGCGACACTGTTGTTGTGATAGACAAAGACCGCGGCCAGCACCACCGCGGCGATGCCGCCAGCCGCCAGCCAACGCCGGTCAATTCCTTTTTCGGGCATGTTTTTTCTCCTCCGCCTGCGGTTTTTGCAGACTGTGCAACAGCATATCCAGATAAGCGTCGAGGTAGCGCAGCGGATGCAGCTTTTGCTCCTCGCAGCAGGCAAATGAATGACCCCACACGGCCAGCATCACCAACGGCGCCAGTGCCACGTGCACCAGGTGGTCGATGTCGACCTCGCGGAATTCTCCGGCGTCGGCGCCGCGTTGCAATACCCGGCGGAACATGGAATGGGCGCGCAGGATCACTTCATCGTAATAGAACTTGGCCAGATCGGGAAAATTTCCAGCTTCCGCGATGACCAGTTTAGGGATGCCGGCGATCTTGGTCGAGCCGGTCATTTCCCACCAGCCGCGCACCAGTTTGCGCACCAGGTCGGCGGAGGTGCCCGAATACTGCGTAACCAGATCCTCGCCATACTGCAGCACCGGCAGTATGTTGCCGCGTACCACCGCCTTGAACAGGTCTTCCTTGTTCGTGAAATACAGATAGAGCGTGCCTTTGCTTACGCCCGCGCGGGCGGCTACGTCGTCCAGGCGCGTGCTGGCAAAGCCGCGCTCGACGAACAGTTCCAGCGCAGCGGCGATGATTTCCTCCGGACGCGCATCTTTGCGCCGCGCCCAGCGGGGTTGTGGCTTGTTCTCAGGGGCGTTCATCGTTCATGTGAAATTAGATAACTGACCGGTCAGTAATATATCGATTTTCGAATCTGCTGTCAACGGCCCCGTTCGCCGCGGTCGTTTGCCGTATTTGGTGCCGCATTTGTATCTGGACATCGCGTGTCCACCGCGAAGATCGGCGCGGTTTGCAATGCCAGTGCGATTGCGGTACCTTGACTGCTCAACGTTAGGGGTCCTGCGCGCAGAGTCGGAACGCGGCGCGGGTGAGAGAGTCCCTTTGAACCTGATGCGGATAATGCCGCCGCAGGGAAGCGTGAGCAGACCTCCCTCCTGCCTTCGCTCCTGCGGTTACTAGGACAATTTCATGAACGCCAATCCGAAATTCATCGCCGCGACCGCGCACGTCGATGACGCCGCGGTGAAGCCGCTGCCGAACTCGCGCAAGGTTTTTGTGCCGGGCAGCCGTGCCGACCTCCGGGTGCCGATGCGCGAAATCAGCCAGAGCGACACGCCGGCATCCTTCGGTGCGGAGAAGAATCCTCCGATTTATGTCTATGATACCTCGGGCCCCTATACCGACCCGGACGCGAAAATTGACATCCGCAACGGACTGGTGCCGCTGCGCGCCGACTGGATTGAAGAGCGCAACGATACCGAGGCGCTTTCCGGGCCGACATCGAAATTCGGCGTCGAACGCCTGCGTGATGCCAAACTCGCCGAACTGCGCTTCAATCTGCAGCGCAAACCGCGGCGGGCGAGGGCCGGGATGAACGTGTCGCAGATGCACTACGCGCGCCGCGGCCTGATTACACCGGAAATGGAATTTGTCGCGATCCGCGAGAACCTGCAGCGCAGGCAATACATCGAAAGCCTGCGCGCCTCGGGGCCGCAGGGATCGAAGCTGGCCGAACTGATGGCACGCCAGCATCCGGGGCAGTCGTTCGGCGCCGCCATTCCGGCGGAGATCACGGCGGAATTCGTGCGCGACGAAGTCGCGCGCGGGCGCGCCATCATCCCGGCCAACATCAACCACCCCGAGTCCGAGCCGATGATCATCGGCCGCAACTTTCTGGTGAAGATCAACGCCAACATCGGCAATTCGGCGCTGGGTTCTTCCATTGGCGAAGAGGTCGAGAAAATGACCTGGTCGATTCGCTGGGGCGGCGATACCGTGATGGATCTCTCGACCGGCAAGCACATCCATGAAACGCGTGAATGGATCATCCGCAACGCGCCCGTGCCCATCGGCACGGTGCCGATCTACCAGGCGCTGGAAAAGGTCGACGGCAAAGCCGAGGAACTGACCTGGGACATATTCCGCGACACCCTGATCGAACAGGCCGAGCAGGGCGTGGATTACTTCACCATCCACGCGGGGGTGCTGTTGCGCTACGTGCCGATGACGGCCAAGCGCATGACCGGCATTGTCAGCCGCGGCGGCTCGATCATGGCCAAATGGTGCCTGGCGCACCACAAGGAGAGTTTCCTCTATACGCATTTCGAGGATATCTGCGACATCATGAAAACCTACGATGTCGCCTTTTCCCTGGGTGACGGCCTGCGTCCCGGTTCGATCTACGACGCCAACGACGAAGCACAGCTGGGCGAACTGAAGACCCTGGGCGAATTGACCGACGTCGCCTGGAAGCACGATGTGCAGGTAATGATCGAAGGCCCCGGCCATGTGCCGATGCACTTGATCAAGGAGAACATGGAACTGCAGTTGCGCGACTGCAAGGAGGCGCCGTTTTACACGCTCGGGCCGCTGACCACCGACATTGCGCCCGGCTATGATCACATCACATCGGGCATAGGCGCGGCGATGATCGGCTGGTACGGAACCGCGATGCTGTGCTATGTCACGCCGAAGGAACATCTGGGCTTGCCGAACAAGGCCGACGTCAAGGACGGCATCATCACCTACAAAATCGCGGCGCACGCGGCCGACCTTGCCAAGGGGCATCCCGGCGCGCAGATCCGCGACAACGCTTTGTCCAAGGCGCGCTTCGAATTCCGCTGGGAGGACCAGTTCAACCTCGGACTCGATCCGGACAAGGCGCGCGAATTTCACGACGAGACACTGCCCCGCGACAGCGCCAAAGTCGCACACTTCTGTTCCATGTGCGGTCCGCATTTCTGCTCAATGAAAATCACCCAGGACGTGCGCGATTACGCGGCGGCGCAGGGCGTGGACGAACAGGCCGCGCTGGCGAAGGGAATGGAACAGAAGGCGGTCGAGTTCGTCAAGAAAGGCGCGCAGATTTACTCCAAAGCCTGAGAGCGAACGCAACGCATGAAAGCGGCGCGTTATCGCGCCGTCTTCATTTGTGAACGCCGCGGCGGTTGAACCGGGGAATCGTCGGCGTTCTTTTTTTGACAGCCTGTCGGATGCGGCTGGTTGCCAGCGCTTACAATGCGGCCCATGGATATAGTCATACTGGGTAAAGCGCTGCTACTCGGCGTGGTCGAAGGGCTCACCGAATTCCTGCCGGTGTCGAGCACCGGGCATCTGATACTCGCCGGAGACCTGCTCGATTTCAACGACGACAGGGGCAAGCTGTTCGAGATCGTGATCCAGTGCGGCGCGATCCTGGCAGTGTGCTGGGAATACCGAGCCAAACTCTTCACGGTAATCTCTGGCTTGGGCTCGAAACCCGAGGCGCAGCGCTTCGCCCTCAATCTCGCCGTCGCCTTCACCCCGCTCGCTGTGCTCGGCCTCGCATTCGGGAAGACGATAAAGGCTTATTTGTTTCAGCCGGTGCCGGTGGCGCTGGCGTTCATCATCGGCGGATTCATTATTCTATGGGCGGAAAAGCGCAAACACACGGTGCGCATCCTGGAGGTGGAGGATTTGCGCTGGACCGATGCGCTGAAGCTGGGTTTTGCCCAGGCCCTGGCGCTGATACCCGGGACCTCGCGCTCAGGCGCCACCATCATCGGCGGATTGCTGTTTGGCCTGTCGCGCAAGGCGGCAACGGAATTTTCGTTTTTTCTCGCGATCCCGACGCTTTTCGCTGCGTCGGGCTATCAGCTATACAAGGAGCGCGCGCTGCTTTCTTCAGATGACCTTGGCATGTGGAGCGTCGGTTTCATATCGGCATTCGCGTCCGCGTTTCTGTGCGTGCGCTGGTTGCTGCGTTACATCTCCAACCACGATTTCACGCCGTTCGCCTGGTACCGCATCGCCTTCGGCCTGGTGGTTCTGGGTACCGCCTATAGCGGGCTGGTGAATTGGTCGGCAGGCTGAGACCAGAGAATTCGGACACCCGACCTACGCAGCGCGCGCACGGAATTGGTGCGATTTAACGCGGTTTGCACTAATTGAAAGCATTCCTTTGCTTGTTCACAAGCCGACTTTCCTTATGGCACAATGCTGTGCTCGCATTTCGTCGGATGGCATGTTTTCTGCTCTGTTTTTATCCGATTCCCGCAAACCATTGTCATTAACCGCTTCTTGAGGAGAAATAAATGGCTATTTCCCAAGCCGACGTGCTTAAACAGATCAAGGAAAAGGAGGTGAAGTTTGTCGATTTGCGCTTCACCGACACCCGCGGCAAGGAACAGCACGTCTCGGTTCCCGCCAGGCAGTTCAATATGGAAAAATTCGAGGACGGTCATGCCTTCGACGGTTCGTCGATCGCCGGCTGGAAGGGCATCGAAGCCTCTGACATGTTGCTCATGCCGGACGCCGATACCGCGCGCCTGGATCCTTTTACCGATGAAACCGTGCTCAATATTACCTGCGACGTGATCGAACCGTCTGACGGCAAGGGCTATGACCGCGACCCGCGTTCGCTTGCCAAGCGTGCGGAGGCCTACCTCAAATCCACCGGCCTGGGCGATACCGCCTACTTCGGTCCGGAACCCGAGTTTTTTGTGTTCGATTCCGTGACCTGGAATGTGGACATGTCCGGTTGTTCGGTAAAGATCGATTCGGAGGAGGCGCCCTGGTCGACGGGCAAGGAGTACGAAGGCGGCAATATGGCGCACCGCGCGCCGGTCAAAGGCGGCTACTTTCCGGTGCCGCCGGTGGATACTCTGCAGGACATGCGCAATGCCATGTGCCTGGCGATGGAGGCGCAGGGCGTGGAAGTCGAGGTGCATCACCATGAAGTGGCCGCCCCCGGGCAATGCGAAATCGGCACCAAGTTCGAAAAGCTGGTGAAGCGCGCCGACTGGCTGCAGATACTCAAATACACGGTGTGGAACGTGGCTCACTCGTATGGAAAAACAGCCACCTTCATGCCTAAACCTGTGGTCGGCGACAACGGCTCAGGCATGCACGTGCACCAGTCGGTGTGGAAGGGCGGCGAGAACATGTTTGCCGGCAACAAATACGCGGGGCTATCGGATTTTGCCCTGTACTATATCGGCGGCATCATCAAGCACGCCAAGGCCTTGAACGCCATCACCAATCCAGGCACCAACTCGTACAAGCGACTGGTCCCCGGTTTCGAGGCGCCAATCAACCTTGCCTATTCCTCGCGCAACCGTTCGGCGGCCTGCCGCATTCCTTACGCCACCAACCCCAAGGGACGCCGGGTCGAAGTGCGCTTCCCCGATCCGACGGCCAACCCCTATCTCGCCTTCGCGGCGATGTTGATGGCCGGCCTGGACGGTGTGCAGAACAAGATCCATCCCGGCGATCCGATCGACAAGAACCTGTACGATCTGCCGGCCTCGCAGGCGAAGAAAGTACCGAATGTCTGTTCTTCACTGGAAATGGCGCTGGATCATCTGGCCAAGGACCACGAGTTTCTGACGCGCGGCGGCGTGTTCTCCGAAAGCCTGATCGATGCCTACATCGGGCTGAAGATGGACGAAGTCACACGGTTCCGCATGACCACCCATCCGCTCGAGTTCGACATGTATTACAGCAGCTGATTACACGCTCGGTTGCAACAAAAAGGCGGGTAGGTCCCCGCCTTTTTTTATACTGCTGCTGAACGGCGCGCGGCCGTGGCGTTGATCAAGGTGGCTTCCAGGAAGAAAGCGATTTGAAATCAGCCTGATATTGGCATAGACTTAAACTCCTGTCTTAATGGTATCGGCATATGTCTCATAGCGGAATCAAGTATTTAGGGTTGGCTGTCCCGCTTGCTTTTGCGCTTACTCAGCCGGTATGGGGGGATACCTTCAAATGCGTGGATGCGAACGGACGCGCGACCTATACCAACATGAAGGAAGAAACCCAGGGCAAGAGTTGTACTGTAGTCATGCGGGAGATTTCGGTGGTTCCCGCGATTCCGGTTCCGCGCGCTGCGGCGAAGCCGGCACCCTCGCCCGCGGGTTTTCCCAAGGTCGATCCGGCCACCCAGAAAAACCGCGACGACGGCCGGCGCAAGATTCTTGAAGATGAACTCAATGGCGAAGAGAAGGCGCTGGTCGAGGCCAAGGCAGAGCTTACACAGCAGGAATCAGTTCGAAATGGCGATGAGAGAAATTACCAGCGGGTAATCGACCGGTTGAAGAAATACAAGGATGAGGTAGAGCGTCACGAAAAAAATGTTGAAGCACTGAAGAAAGAACTAAGCAACGTCAGGTAAGCAGGTTCCTGGCTGCGCCTGTGCTGCGGCGCCCGGCGTAGCATCCAAAATTCCGCATTGATCCAAAATGGCTCCCAGCCTCTATTCCGGCCTCGAACTGCTTGCCACTCCGGTTATCCTGGTGGACGAAGAATTTCACCTGGTTCACGCCAATCCCGCCGCCGAAGACCTGTTCGCGTTCAGCCTGAAAAATGTGCATGGCCAGCTGCTGGCGCAACTTTTCACCGACACGGACGAACTCATTTCGAGCCTGAACGAGGTTCTGGGTCAGAACTGGAGTTACACCGGCCGCGATTTGAACCTTGCGCGCCCGGGACAGGCAAGTCTGCATCTGAATTGTCTGGTCACGCCTGTAGAGGCCGCCGGGGCGCGGTTCTTGATCGAGTTTCGGCCGATCGACCAGCAACTCAAGCTGGCGCGCGAGCAACGGCAGATCGATCAACAACAGGCAAACCGTGAACTCATTCGCAATCTTGCGCACGAAATCAGAAATCCCCTGGGGGGGCTGCGCGGCTCGGCGCAATTGCTGGAACGCGAGCTGGAACGTCAAGAATTGCGCGAATACACCCAGGTAATCATCAAGGAGGCAGACCGATTGCAGGAACTGATGGACCGGCTGCTCACCCCGCACCGTCCGCCGCAGGTTGCGCCGCTAAATATCCACGAAGTGCTCGAAAGGGTACGCAGTCTGGTATCGGCCGAATATCCGGACGGCATTGTGATCGTGCGCGATTACGACGCCAGTCTGCCTGATCTGCATGGCGACAAGGAGCAACTGATCCAGGCGGTACTCAACGTTGTGCGCAACGCGGCGCAGGCTCTGAACGGAACCGGGGAGATCGGTTTTCGCACGCGCGCCGCGCGTCAGGTGACGCTCGCGAGGCAGCGCTATAAGCTGGCATTGGAATTGCAAGTGCTGGATAACGGCCCGGGGATTCCGGAGGAACTGCGCGAGCGAATTTTCTATCCGCTGGTGTCGGGTCGCGAGGGCGGAAGCGGAC
>QYQC01000158.1 GCA_007280315.1 Betaproteobacteria bacterium
CCACTGCCATGCTCTTGGCGTACAGGCGCGCGATCTTGATCGCGGCCTCGTTTGCCTCGCAGCCGGAATTACAGAAAAAAACCTTGTCCATGCCGCTGATCGCGGCGAGTTTGTCGGCAAGATTTTCCTGCTCGGTAATCTGATAGATGTTGGACGCGTGAATCAGCCTGCCGGCCTGCGAGGTGAGCGTTTGCACCAGCTTCGGATGGGCGTGGCCGAGCGTGTTTACGGCAATGCCGCCGAGGGCGTCCAGATAGCGCTTCCCTTGCGCATCCCACAGCCACACGCCCTCGCCGTGGGTGAACGCCACCGGCAGCCTGGCATAAGTGTTCATCACGTGAGACATCAACATTTCCTAATGCAAAACGAACACGGCGGCAGTTGCCGCCGTGTGCACTTCATTCACCGCAATTATGTTAGCACACTGCCACAGTCACCGGCGCAGCGCCAGCGCGCTGGACAAGCTTGATAGTCGCGGGTCGCCGGCTACCGTGCCGCAGCCATTTCGGTGCTGTTGCCGGGTTTGTGCACTACGCACTGCAGTATTTTGCAATGCTGGTACATCTGCCGCAGCTTGCGCTCGGCGTCGACTTCATCCTTGCCATGTATCAACAGGTTATCCACAATCAATCCGCTGCGCGTGCGGATGCGAAACCCATATTTTACAATCGCCGAAGACGCCATAAACCCTCCCGCTTTCAAGCGCTTAGGGAGTAAATAGCATACGCTCTCGACCAATTCAACGCAAATTTATGTTCTAACGGTATTTTTACTCAACCGATGCTGTATTTTCGATGAGTTTGTGCGCTGGTTGAGCCGCTGACGGCTTTCGCGGGAAAGCATAAAACAAAACGGCCGGCATTAAGCCGACCGCATTGATTTCCGAATCGGACGCCAGGCTCAGGCCATCGCCTTGATCGCCGCGGACAGGCGGCTCTTATGGCGCGCTGCCTTGTTCTTGTGAATGATCTTTTTGTCGGCGATACGGTCGACAATGCTCGAGGAGCGGCTTAGCGCCTGTTTCGCAACGTCCTTGTCGCCAGCGGTGATCGCTTTGTTCACGTCCTTGATCGCCGAGCGCAGCGTGGAGCGCAAACCGGAGTTGTGGCGCCGCTGTTTTTCTGATTGGCGGGAACGCTTGCGCGCCGAATCTGTGTTGGCCATATCGAAGCCCGAGTAAGGTGCAAGAAAGGGCGCAATCATACTGATTTAGTCCCTGTTACGCAAGCGCATTCTGGTTGCGGCATTACGCGCCGCGTGTATTGGTCTCCACTGAAACTTCGATTTCGTATAATCGGGCCATGAATCTACTGCGCGCGCTCGCCACGGTCAGCAGCATGACGCTGGTGTCGCGCATCCTCGGTTTCGTGCGCGACGCGGTGATCGCGCGCCTGTTCGGCGCCGGGCTTGCCACGGATGCCTTTTTCGTCGCGTTTCGCATTCCCAACCTGCTGCGGCGACTATTCGCCGAAGGTGCGTTTTCCCAGGCTTTCGTGCCGATTCTGGCGGAGTACCGCACCCGAAACGGTGAGGGCGAAACGCGCCTGCTTGTAGATCGTGTCGCCACGGCGCTCTCGCTTGCCGTTGTCGTAGTCAGTATCCTCGGCATTGTCGCGGCGCCATGGATCATCTACGTCAGTGCGCCCGGATTTTCCAGCACACCGGAAAAATTCGAGCTTACGGTGGCGATGCTGCGCATCACCTTTCCCTATCTGCTGTTCATCTCGCTGGTCTCGCTTGCCGGCGGGATACTCAATACCTGGAGCCGCTTCGCCGTGCCGGCGTTCACGCCGACGCTGCTCAACCTGAGTTTCATCTTGTGCGCGCTCGTATTTGCTCCCTATTTCCAGCCGCCGGTGATGGTGCTGGCCTGGGCCGTACTGGTAGGCGGCGCGCTGCAACTGGCGCTGCAACTGCCCTATCTGGCGAAGATCGGCATGCTGCCACGCCTGCGCGCGGATTTTTGGTACCCCGGGGTGAAGCGCGTCCTCAAGCTCATGGGGCCGGCGGTGTTTGGCGTTTCCATTGCCCAGGTGTCGCTGCTGATCAACACCATATTCGCTTCATTTCTCGCCAACGGCAGCGTGTCCTGGCTCTACTACGCCGACCGGCTGATGGAATTCCCCACGGGAATGCTGGGGGTGGCGCTCGGCACGATCCTGCTGCCGAGCCTGTCCAAATATCATTCGAATGACGCGACCGAACAGTTCAGCCGCCTGCTCGATTGGGGACTGCGCCTGACGCTGCTACTGGCGCTGCCGGCCGCGGTGGCGCTGGCACTGCTGGCGGTGCCGCTGATCAGCACGCTGTTTCACTACGGTCAGTTCAGCGTCGAGGATGTGTGGATGACGCGCCAGGCGCTGGTCGCCTACAGCATCGGACTCGTAGGCTTGATTTTGGTGAAAGTTCTGGCGCCGGGGTTCTACGCGCGCCAGAACATCCGCACGCCCGTAAGGATCGCAGTTATTACGCTGGTAGTGACACAGTTGATGAACCTCGCCCTGATCGGTCCGCTCAAGCACGCGGGTCTGGCGCTGGCAATCGGCCTGGGGGCGTGTCTCAACGCCGGTCTGCTCTTCTATAAGCTGCGCCAGATGCGCATCTATCAGCCGCAACCCGAGTGGGCGCGGTTCAGCATCAAACTGGCGCTGGCGCTGCTGGTGATGGCGGCGGTGTTATGGGGCGCAATCGGCAGCGAGACGTGGTGGCTGCAGGCTGCGTGGCAACAGCGCGTGACAGGTCTGGTTGGGTTAGTCTGCCTGGGTGCGACCGTCTACTTTGCGACGTTGTGGCTGGCTGGTTTTCGCATCAGGGATTTTTCGCGGCGTTCCGCCGAATAATGCGCAGCGACCAATTCGGAATTGCCAAAATGGCCTCTGATCCGGGAGGGCGTGTGTGGGGATATTCGCTCATCCCGTAATAGATTTCTGACTGTTCGGTGTAGCCAATGCAGCCACAACACCGCCTGGAACGATTTTCCGCGTTACTGTGCCGGGAGGATTTTGACCTCGCCGAGGCCTGTCTGTTGATCGCACAGGACGCTTATCCGGATCTGGATATTGCGCATTACCTCGAGCGCATCGATGCGCTCGCCGCGACCGTGGGGAGCCGCGTTGCCGGCGATGCTTTCGCCAAACAGAAGGTAGTGGCGCTGAACCGGTACCTGTTCAACGAGCTCAATTTCCGCGGTAACGACGGCGATTATTACGACCCGCGCAACAGCTATCTCAATGAGGTGCTGGAGCGGCGTACCGGCATCCCGATCACGCTGTCGATTCTGTATATGGAAATCGGCCGGCGTCTGGGGCTGCGTTTTCAGGGCGTTTCCCTTCCCGGGCATTTTCTTGTCAAGCTGCGCGTGAGCGGCGCTCAGCTGGTGCTCGATCCTTTCTGCGGCGGCGAGGCGCAATCGGAATCCGAGCTGCGTGCGCGTCTGGCGCAGGTACTGCCGCAGCGCGAAGCCGAAACGCTGCCGCTGTCGCAGATTCTGCAGGCGGCGAAGCCGCGACAGATTCTGGCGCGTCTGCTGCGCAACCTCAAAGGCATTTACCTGCAGTCGGAGGCGGCGCAGGATACACTGGCGGTGATGCAGCGTATGGTGATGGTGGTGCCGCAATCGGCCGAGGAGGTGCGCGACCGGGGCCTCGCCTATTGCAGGCTGGACTGCTTCCGCGCGGCGCTTGCCGACCTGCAGGACTATCTCGAACGGCGTCCGGGCGCCCCGGACGCGGATGAGATCCGCAGCAGGGCCGACGCGCTGCGGATCGAGTGTGCGCGGCTGAACTAATATGCGCGCGTCGAATCCAAACGGTGCGAAGAAAATTGCCATCAGCGTCCGTCATCCCATTTCGGTATTTGCATTGAAATCAACCCTGGGCAGGAGGTAGACCATGAAACTTGAAAGTTCGAATTTCCGCGACAATCAGCGCATTCCGGGCGCCTTTGCGTTTGCGGTGCCGCATGCCACCGATCACATCGCGCTGTCTGCCAACCGCAATCCGCAGCTCTCCTGGAGCGGCGCGCCCGTGGGTACGCAGTCTTTCGTATTGATCTGCCACGACGGCGACGTGCCGAGCAAAGGCGACGACGTGAACAAGGAAGGGCGCAGCATTCCTGCCAGCCTGCCGCGCGTGGATTTCTATCATTGGCTGCTGGTGGACATTCCATCAGGCATGAACTCGATCGCGGAAGCCGAATATTCCGACGGCATCAGTGCGCGCGGCAAACCGGGTCCGGAGGCGAAGCACGGCGCGCGCCAGGGGCTCAACGACTACACCGGGTGGTTTGCAGGCGATAAGGACATGAGCGGCGACTATTTCGGCTACGATGGGCCCTGCCCGCCGTGGAACGACGACATCCTGCACCACTACGTGTTCACGTTATACGCGCTCGACTGCGCGCGCTGTCCGGTGAGCGGCGCATTCCCCGGCAGCGGCGTGCTGAAGGCGATCGACGGGCATGTGCTGGCCAAGGCCAGTCTCACCGGCACCTATACACTCAATCCAAAACTGGTTTAGAAAAGGGAAAGGCTGCATGATGAAATTCGAGTTGAGCCCGAGACGGGTATTCGCGGGGTTCGCTCTGATCGGTGTTGCTCTGCTGGCCGAAGCGCTGATCCTGCAGCACCTCAAAGGCGTGGCGCCGTGCCCGTTGTGCGTGATGCAGCGCACGGGTTTTCTGCTGATCGTGCTGATCGCCCTGGCAGGCGCCGTACACCAGCCGCGGTCACTGGGCGCCGCCGGCTACAGCGGAACCGTGGCGCTGGTCGCGCTGGCCGGCATGGCCGTTGCGATCCGCCACGTGTGGGTGCTGTATCACCCGAAATTCGGCTGCGGCATCGATGTGCTGGAGCAATTCGTCAATGACCTGCCCACGGCCAAGCTGTTGCCGTGGCTGCTTCATTCGAGTGGCGAATGCACCGCGCCGCATGAACCGATTTTCGGATTGCAGTTGCCCGAATGGTCGCTGGTCTGGTTCAGCCTGCTGTTTCTCGCCTCGATTTATTACGCCTTTCAACGTCGGTCTGATGCGCGCGCCAGCACCGCTACCTTATCCGGAGGGGGCGGAAAGCCGCTATAATTCAGGATTTTAGCTTGTAGAGGCGAATTCTGAACATGCGCGTCAGGCGCACCATTTCCGCACAGCGCCAGTCGCCGACGGCAGTTACCATCGGCAACTTCGATGGCGTGCACCGCGGCCACCAGGCGATGCTCACGCGTCTAAAGGAGCAGGCGCGTGCCCTCGGCCTGCGCGCCTGTGTGCTCACGTTCGAACCGCATCCGCTCGAATTCTTTGCGCCGCAGACGGCGCCGACCCGCCTCACCTCGCTGCGGGAAAAACTGGAGCTGCTGGCCGCCCATGGCATGGAGTACGTGCAGGTCAGCCGCTTCAACCGCGCCTATGCCAGCCGCTCGCCGCAGGACTTCATCGAGCAGGTGCTGCTGGCGGGGCTGGGGATGCGCTGGCTGCTGATCGGCGACGACTTCCGTTTCGGCGCGCGCCGCGCCGGCGATTTCGCACTGCTGCGCGAGGCGTCCGGCCGGCACGGATTCGGCCTGGAGGCGATGCCCACGGTGGAGATGGAAGGCGTCCGGGTGTCGAGCTCGGCGGTGCGCGCGGCGCTGGCCGCGGGGCGGCTGGCTGAGGCCGAGGCACTGCTCGGCCGTCCATACAGCATCAGCGGCCGCGTGGTGCACGGCGACAAGCTCGGACGCCAGATAGGTTTCCCCACGGCCAACGTGCAGCTGCGGCATAACCGGCCGCCTTTGTCGGGAATTTTCGCGGTGCGCACCCTCGACGGGGACGGGCACACCCGCTACGGTGCCGCAAGTCTGGGCCTGCGCCCGACGGTCGACGACAGTGGTCGCGCCAAGCTGGAGGTGCACTTGTTCGATTACGCCGGCGAACTCTATGGCCAGCATCTGCGCGTCGATTTTCTGCACAAAATACGCGACGAAGAGAAATTTCCAGACCTCGAATCGCTGCGGGTGCGAATCGCGCTGGATTGCGACATCGCGCGGGAGCTTCTCGACCTCAAGCAGAGCGCATGACGGGGCAACCGGCGGCCGCAATTGCGCGCAGCACCATGTCTGAAACCCATCCAACCAATTGAACCTTTCGAAACGAAAAATGGCAGATTACAAAAGCACGCTGAACCTTCCCGATACGCCGTTCCCGATGCGCGGCGATCTGGCCAAACGCGAACCGCAGTGGGTGGAAGGATGGCGGCAGAAGAGGATATACCAGGCGATACGCAGCGCATCGCGCGGCCGGCCGAAGTTCATTTTGCACGACGGACCGCCCTATGCGAACGGCAATATCCATCTTGGCCACGCGATCAACAAGATTCTGAAGGACATCATCGTCAAGGCGCGCAACTTCGCCGGCTTCGACGCGGTGTATGTGCCCGGCTGGGACTGCCATGGAATGCCGATCGAGCGCGAGATCGAAAAGCAGCACGGCAAGAATCTGCAGGTGGAGAAAACGCAGAGCCTGTGCCGCGCCTACGCCAGCATGCAGATCGAGCAGCAGAAGAAGGACTTCCAGCGCCTCGGCGTACTTGGCGACTGGGACCGTCCCTACACGACCATGGCCTATGGAAACGAGGCCGATGAAATCCGCACGCTGGGAAAGATTCTGCAGAAAGGCTACGTCTACCGCGGCCTGAAACCGGTGAACTGGTGCTTTGACTGCGGCTCCGCCCTGGCGGAAGCCGAAGTCGAATACGCCGACCGGAAGGACTTCGCCATCGACGTCGGCTTCGCCTTCGCCGAGCCGGAAAAGATAGCGGCCGCGTTCGGCATGACGCAACTTCCGGCCGGAAAGGGTTGGATAGTCATCTGGACCACCACGCCCTGGACCATACCCGGCAACCAGGCACTGAACGCGCATCCGGAGTATGTGTATAACCTGGTGGAGACCGGGCGCGGCCTGCTGATCCTGGCGGCAGATCTGCAGGACGCCTGCCTCGCGCGCTACGGGCTCACGGGCAAGGTTCTCGCCTCATGCAAGGGCAAAGCGCTCGAACTGATCGGTTTTCACCACCCGTTCTACGAGCGGCTGGCGCCCGTCTATCTGGGCGACTACGTGACGCTGGACACCAGCACCGGCATTGTTCACAGCGCGCCCGCCTACGGCGTGGAGGATTTCGAATCCTGCCGCCGCTATGGCATGACCGATGACCAAATGCTCACTCCGGTGATGGCGGACGGAAAATTTCAGACGTCGCTGCCGTTTTTCGGCGGCATGATGATCTGGAAAGCCAACCCCGAGATCGTCAAGAAAATCGCGGAAACCGGCGCGCTGTTTCATTCCGCAGATTACGCGCACAGCTACATGCACTGCTGGCGCCACAAAACGCCGATCATCTACCGCGCCAGCACGCAGTGGTTCGCCAGCATGGACGAAGCGCCGGGATTCAACGGTGTGAAGCCGGCCGAGCCGTTGCGCGCGACTGCCCTGCGCGGTATCGAGAACACGCGTTTCTATCCGGACTGGGGTCAGGCGCGCCTGCGCGGCATGATCGCCAACCGCCCAGACTGGACCTTGTCGCGCCAGCGCCAATGGGGCGTGCCCATGCCATTTTTCATTCACAAGGAAACGGGCGACCTGCATCCGCGCACGCTCGAACTGCTGGAGCAGGTGGCAAAGCGGGTGGAACAGGGCGGCATCGAAGCTTGGCAGACGCTGGACCCGCAGGAACTGCTCGGCGCGGAAGCCGCGAACTATATCAAGGTCAAGGATACGCTCGACGTCTGGTTCGATTCCGGCTCCACCCATCAGACCGTGATGGGCGGACTGGAGGGCGCCGCGTCCGGCTCGCACGGCGCCGATCTTCAGTTCCCGGCCGACCTGTATCTCGAAGGATCCGACCAGCACCGCGGCTGGTTCCATTCGTCGCTCCTCGTGTCGTGCATGCTGAACGGTGTGCCGCCGTACAAGGCGCTGCTTACGCACGGCTTCTTCGTCGACGGCCAGGGACGCAAGATGTCGAAGTCCGTGGGCAACACGCTCGAGCCGCAGAAAATCGCGGGCACCCTGGGCGCGGAAATTCTGCGCCTGTGGGTGGCGGCGACGGATTATTCTGGCGAGTTGTCGATTTCGGACGAAATTCTGAAGCGCGTGGTGGAAAGCTATCGCCGCATCCGCAACACGCTGCGCTTTCTACTCGCCAACACCGCCGACTTCGATCCGCAGGCGCACGCGCTGCCGCAGGAGGAATGGCTGGAACTGGACCGCTATGCGCTGGCGCTGATGCAGTCGGTGCAGCGCGAGATGGTGCGCGACTACGATAATTACAATTTTCATTTCGTGGTGCAGAAGCTGCAGGGATTCTGTTCCGAGGATCTGGGCGGGTTCTACCTCGACATTCTCAAGGATAGGTTGTACACGGCGGGCAAGGACTCGAAGGCGAGGCGCTCGGCGCAGAACGCGCTGTACCAGATCCTGCAGCGGCTGCTGCGGCTGATGGCGCCTATTCTTTCGTTTACCGCGGAAGAAGCCTGGGCGCTGGCGGGAAACACCGGAGATGCCTCCGTGTTCACTCACACCTGGGACGAATTTCCGGCCGCCGCGGATTCGCAGGCGCTGCTCGATCGCTGGACGAAAATCCGCGGCGTTCGCGCCGAAGTGCAAAAGCAGCTGGAGGAGGCGCGCGTCGCCGGCAGCATCGGCTCGTCGCTGCAGGCCGAAATCGAGATCCGCGCGAGCGGCGACAAGCTGGCGCTGCTGCAATCGCTCGAGGACGACCTGCGCTTCGTGCTGATCACCTCGAGCGCGGTAGTAACGCCGGTCGCCGCTGCCGCCGACGAGGCGGTCATCGTGACCGCCAGCACAAAGGTCAAGTGCGAGCGCTGCTGGCACTACCGGGACGACGTTTTCAGCGCGGGCGTTGGCGCGGACGCCGCACGCAGCGGGCTGTGCGGACGCTGCGTATCCAATCTGTACGGCCGCGGCGAAGCGAGAGCGCATGCGTAGACTGGCGCCCTGGTACGCAGTGGCGCTCGCGCTGGTGTTGCTCGACCAGCTGACCAAGTATTGGGCCAGCGCCAGCATCGACTACGCCGGCGTGCGCGCCGTTACCGGATTTTTCAACCTGGTGCTGACGCACAACGAGGGGGCGGCGTTCAGTTTTCTTGCGGGCGCCGGCGGCTGGCAGCGTGGATTTTTCATCGGCATCGCGTTGGTTGCTATCATTCTCATCAGCGTGCTGCTGCTGCGCCACGCCGGCGAGAAACTGTTCTGTTTCTCGCTCGCCCTTATCCTGGGCGGGGCGATAGGCAATGTCATCGATCGCATCGCGCTCGGTTACGTTGTCGATTTTCTGGATTTTCATGTTGCCGGCTGGCACTGGCCGGCGTTCAATCTGGCTGATTCGGCGATTACCGTGGGCGCGCTGCTGCTGGTCGCGGAGAGTTTTCGCCCGAACGTCAGGCGCGCGGGAGAAGCGCGGTGAGCGTGCGCATCGGGGTGCGTCATAGGTTCGGAAGGTTATTGTTCGGAGCTAAGCCATGGAAATCCTGCTAGCCAATCCCCGCGGTTTCTGCGCCGGTGTCGAGCGCGCGATAAGCATCGTCGAGCGCGCGCTCGAGCTGCACGGAGCGCCGATCTACGTTCGCCACGAAGTAGTGCACAATAAATTCGTGGTCGACGATCTGCGCATGAAGGGGGCGGTGTTCGTCGAGGATCTGGCCGAGGTGCCGGCCGGAAGCACGCTGATATTCAGTGCGCACGGCGTGTCCCAGGCGATCCGGCGCGAGGCCGAGGCGCGCGGCCTCAAGGTGTTCGATGCGACATGCCCGCTGGTGACCAAGGTCCACGTGGAGGTCGCAAAAATGCATGAGCAGGGCCGCGGTATCGTCATGATCGGTCATCGCGGACATCCGGAAGTCGAAGGCACCATGGGCCAGGCGACCCAGGGCATGTACCTGGTGGAGACGGTGGCCGACGCCGAGCGGCTCGAGGTCGGGGATGCATCGAAGCTCGCCTACGTAACGCAGACCACGCTTTCGGTGGACGACGCGGCAGCCATCGTCGCTGCGCTGAAACAACGGTTCCCGCTGATCGTCGGGCCGAAGAAGGACGACATCTGCTACGCCACGCAGAACCGGCAGGACGCGGTGAAATTCATGGCGCCGCAGTGCGATCTGGTGATCGTGGTCGGATCGCCCAACAGTTCAAATTCCAACCGCCTGCGCGAAGTGGCGCAGACGCTGGGAGTCAAGTCGTACATGATCGATCAGGCGTCCGAACTTCTTCCCGAATGGGTGCAAGGCTGCAATAACATCGGCGTTAGCGCCGGTGCCTCGGCGCCCGAAGTGCTGGTGCTGGAGGTCATCGCCAGGCTGCAGCAGTTGGGGGCAAAGCGTGTTACCCAGCTGAAAGGCAAGGAGGAGGGTGTGACCTTTCCCCTGCCGAAGGGGTTGTCCGCGACCGCGTAATAGACGGGTCGGCGTCTACTTCCGCTCACTCGCAGCGGACGCGGCCTGCGCTGCCCTCTGCTGTACGCTCCCCGCGCCGCGGATGCGCTGCACGGTTTCGCCGGGTTCGTGCATTAATGCACATTGCCGTTCCGTCCGTCAGCGGGAAAATACCGTTGGTCGCGGATCGCTGGCGTATTCGGAGCCGATTCCTATAATGCGGATCAAGACACCTGCCTGACTCGAATTGGCAGGTTATGGCAGCCAGTCGAATTTAGTGAGTAGATATGTGCATGTTTCCGCGGATAGACCAGAGCCTGAATTCAGGAGGAGCCAGAGTTATGAAACGACAGTCCGGGTTTACGCTGATCGAATTGATGATTGTGGTGGTGATTGTTGCCATTCTCGCGGCGATAGCGGTGCCGTCCTACACGCAGTATGTGACCAGGTCGCGTCTGACGGACGCATTTTCCGCGCTGGCGGGCGCCCAGTCGTCGGCGGAGCAGTTCTGGTCCAACAATCGCACCTATGTCGGCTTCAATTCTGCCGCGGGTTTTCCGCAGAATACGACGAATTTTACCTACAACCTGTCGAATCAGACCAATTCGGCCTACACCATCACGGCGACAGGCATAAGTACAGTTGCCGGCTTCGTGTTCACCATCGATCAGAACGGCAACAAGGCCACGACCGGCGTTCCCGCGGGTTGGACCGCGTCCGCGACCTGTTGGATCAACAAGAAGGGCGGTGTGTGCGTGCAATAGAGCCCGCCGCCGCGCTGATTGTCGCCGCACGCCCTGCCGGCACCGCAGTACGGACGTGGCGTGTTGCGGTCGGATTTACGCTGATCGAGCTGATTATCACCATTGCCATATTGGGAATTCTGATCGTGCTGGCGATGCCCTCTTTATCGACCTGGGTCCAGGGCGCAAGGGTAAATTCCATCGCGGATTTCTACCTGGACGGACTGCGCATGGCTCGCTATGGCGCATTGCAGAAGAGCGGCGCTTCGCGCTTCGTGCTCGCGGCCAACGCCAACGGCCAATATGACTGGCAGGTCGACTGGTGCTTTCCGACCTCGACCAAGCCCTGCGACAACGGCGGGATTGCACGCTGGTCGACGACTGCGGTCGCAGGGTCCGGCGATTCAAATACGGCCAATCCCAGCCTTTCCGTGTTTCGCTCCGCCGACAGCCAGCCAACTTCGGCCAAGGTAGCGATGACACTGACCCCCGCCGCCGTGCTGTCGGTCTACTTCAATTCGCAGGGCTGGGTGAACACCAGCGTGCAGCCGTTCCTGCGAAGCCTGCGCTTCGATTCGGATCCTTCCTACAATCCGAATGTGCTCACCCCCAACGTCCGTCCGGTCTCGGTCGCAATCAATCTTTCCGGCATGGCCGAGCGCTGCGACCCCATTGTGGCGACCGGAGATTCCAGGGCCTGCTCGCCATGAATATGCAGATCCGGCAACAAGGCTCGGCGTTGATCGAAGTTATGATCGCAGTAATCATACTGGCCATCGGCGTTCTCGGCGCGATCGGTCTTCAGGCGAAATCGCTCTCGGCCCTGTCCAATGCCGGTGCGCGGGTGGACGCGACCATTGCAGCGGAACGCGCAATCGGACTGATGTGGACAGACCAGGCCAATCTGGCGAGTTACGTCTGGAACAGCACCGGCGGTCCGGCGCCCGCGGTACTGGCTACCTGGATGACGGATACCCAGGCGGTGCTGCCGAACGTGACCGCCGCGATCACAGTGACGCCGGTCGGCGGCAGCAGTGCAAGCCAGGTCAGCGTCACCCTTACCTGGCAACGGCGCGTCGGCGCCACCAGCGACAAGAACGCCGATCAGGTAAACAACCTCGTCATCGTGGCTACCGTGGCGCCGACCTCATGAATTCGCGCCAACGCGGTTTTTCGCTGATCGAGCTTATGATCAGCGTGGTTATCGGCCTGCTGGCAATGGTCTTCGTCATGCGCAGCACTGTGACTTTCGAGACCAATCGCCGCAGCAGCGTCGGCGGATCCGATTCGATGCAGAACGGCGTAGTCGCGCTGTTCTCGATGGAAAACGACGCCGCACAATCCGGCTGGGGACTCAACGACACCATTCTTCTCGGTTGTCGCGCCCGGTTCTACGACAGTCAGAACTATGCCAATGCCAACACCGGCGGCGGCGTCGCTGTGACGCTGGCGCCGGTATCTGTGGTGTTCAACGGCGCCAACCCGGACAGCATCTCGTTCGCTTCGGGCACTTCCGATTCCGGTACCGGTTCGGTCGGAATCGGGATCAACACCGCCGCCGGCGTGACGGCGCTGACTGTGGATCAGGTTCCCTGGGGATACAAGGTGCGCGACGCGATCGCCATCGCGCCGGTGACGCCGGGCGGGACCTGCGCCGCCCCCGCGACCGCCGGCTCCTGCTGCACCATCGCGCAGGTTTCCAGTACGGTAGTGGCTCCGCCGACCATCAATATTGCCAACGACGGCACGACGGCGACGCGTTTCAACGCGACTGGCGGACTGCTTGCGGCGTTCGCCGGACCGAGCCAGGCCAAAGTGTTCAATCTGGGCGACGGCAATGCGCTGTCGTTGCATACCTGGGACGTGAGTAACGGTGTGCTGCGTCTGCGCGCCACCGATCTGACCGGAGCGAGCAATGCGCCGACCAGCGCTGTCGCCGGCATCGTTTCGATCAAGGCGTTGTACGGCTTCGACACCCGCGCCGGCGCGTTGTTTACGCCGAACCTGGGACTGGTCATCAGCCAGTGGTCCGCCGCCATGATCGATGCCGACGCCGACGGCGTGGTCGGCGGTCCGACCGATTTCCAGCGCATGGCGGCGGTGCGCCTTGCGGTCGTGGCGCGCGGCCGCGAACCGGACAAGCCCAACTCCAGCGGCGTCTGTCCCAATACCACCACGGCGCTGCCGACGGTATTTTCGTCGCAACAACCTTCCGGCATCGCCACCGTGCCGATCCAGGTGAACGTGGCGGTTACCGGCGATAGCGTCGACTGGAGCTGCTATCGCTACCGGGTTTTTGAAACCATCGTGCCGCTGAGGAATCTGGGATGGAAGCCCTGACCCGCCAGCGCGGCGTGGCCCTGCCCGTCGCCTTGATCATGCTGCTGGTGATGCTGTTTTCCGGCATCTATCTGATGCGCGCGTCGAACAATGCGACCGTGTTGGCGAGCAACCTCGCCTACGAGCGTGACATTTCCCGCCGTGCCGATTACGGCCTGACGGTTGGTTACAACTGGCTCAACACCACTGCGCTCAATCTGGCGACCAAGGGAAATCTGGACGCCGACCAGCTGGGCAGCGCCTACAACGCCACCTATACCTGCGCCGCCAGCAACTGCTATCGCGACGCGACCTTCTGGGCCAACGCGATCACCGTCAACGATCCGGCCGGCAATCCGGTCCAGTATGTCATCCACCGCATGTGCCAGTATGCCGTCGCCTACAACGCCAAATTCGGCATCATCGACAACCAGTGCGTGCAGACTACGGCGATCTCGGGCGTCAGTTCCGGCGGCGTGACCGCGGGTACCAGCCTGAGTTCCGACGCCGAAGCGATTACGACACTGCCGCAGATCCACTATGTGATTACAGCCCGGGTTCCAGGGGTCAAGGGCGCGAGCGTGATCAACCAGATGGTCGTTATGATCGGAGCATGATATGAAGAAACTCATTTCAGCGTTGTTTTTCGCCACCATTCTGGCAGCGGGCGTGACTCCCGCCGGCGCAGCGACGACGGACATCGCCACGGTACCCGTGTTGAACGTCACCGGCACCGGTTCGATCAAACCCAACATCATGTTGATGCTCGACGATTCGGGCTCGATGGGCTGGGATTACACGCCGGACTATGTCAATGACAATGGAAAATGCTTCGACGGCGGCAGTTGCGGCATAGGCTATCCGCCTTATTTCGCACCGGAATTCAATTACCAATATTACAGCCCCGACATACTCTATTCGCCCGGCGTCACCTCGACCGGCACCAGTTTTGGCGCACAGACCACGTTCACCGCCGTAAAAACAGATCCCTATGGTGTGCAGCAGAGGAACCAGTCCGGCTCCTCGATGTCAACGGAAAACATAGTTGCCAACTATCCGGACCGCGTTTATTGCAATCCTTCGACTTACACCGGATCGGGCGACCTGACCAATACAGCTATTTGCAAAAAGAACTCCGCCTATACCTATCCCGATCCCAGCGGCGGGACGTTTACCTCGGTAAAGAGCGTTTCCGGCGCGCCCTATTATTACCGCATCGCCACCACTACCTACTGTTCCGATTTCAACCTTACCACCTGCATTTCGGCGACCTCGCCCGCCGGTGGCTACATCTATCCGGCGGCGGTACGCTGGTGCACTTCGGCGACGAGCAATTTCGCCTACACCAACTGCCAGCGGAATTACGACCCCACGCACACCACGCCGGAGTTCATCGGCACGGTAAAGCCGGCCTCGCCCTCGGCAGCGGCCTACGGCGTGGTCAGCGTCGCTACTGCAGGCAGCCAATATTCGATTTCCGATATGCAGGTCAACGGGGTCAGCATTATCAATGCCAGCGTCACCGGTACGTCGGCGGCGAATTTCGCCACCAATCTGGCGACGGCCATCAACAGCAGCAGCTTCCACTCCTCGCCTGAATACGGCGCATGTGTCGGCACGCGCAACGCTGACAATTCCTGCACCGGCGCGCCCAACAGCACGGTGACAATATTCCCGCAGACTGCCTCCTGCGGCACCGGCACGACCAACATCACCGGCTGCACCGCGATTATCGGATCGGTGAATAACGGCAAGGCGATCACCTATTCCGGACCCAACGTGGCGGGGACGCCGTCGACCGGCACCATTACGGTCGGTTCGGGGCCCGCCGGCAGCGCGCCTTACGCGCTAGCTGCTGTGCTGGCCGGGGGCAGCGCGACCATCTCCACCAGCGCAATCGGCGTTACCGGCGACCTGAGTACAGCGGCCGGGCGCAATGCCGCGGCTGCCGCCATTGCGGCCAAGATCGGCGCAGGCTTCAGTGCAACCACGTCGGGCAACGTCGTGACCATCACTGCAACGTCGACGGGCACGGCCAATAATCTGGCACTCGGTTTTACCTCCGGCGCAGTCGCAGCGCAGGCGACGATTACCGTGGGTTCGATCACCAAGAACGTCGTCTACGACGTCGCCAGTATTTCCGCCGGAGGCACGCTGATTTCCACCGGGCTGATCAGTGCATCAAGCAGCAGCAACAATTCGTCGACCCGCCAAAGCGACATTGCGAGCGCCATTGCCGCCGGAATCGGCGTCGCCGGCTACAGCGCGACCTCGAGCGGCAATACGGTTACCATCACCGCGCCGTCCGGCGCTGCCGGCAATACCACGCTTACTTATGCTGCGGATTCGCCGGCCGCTACTGCCACCGGTTCTGCCACGCTCACGGTCGGCGCCAATCCGGCCGGCTCGACTTACGATATCAGCACCATCACCATGGGCTCAACCACCGTGGCGAGCAACATCAGCTGTCCGGGAAATGCCAGCGCCACCGTAGTGGCCACCTGTGTCAAGAACGCCATCAACGCAGCCGGGACCAATTTTACCGCCACGGCTCCGGCAAACGTTGTTACGATCACGCCCACCCAGACCGGCACCTATGCCAACGGCGCGCTCGCGGTAAGCGTGCCGTCATCGTCGACCTCGGCGGCAACGTTCACAGTCACCGCTGTAAGTTCTACGCCCAAAGCGAACGGTCTCAGCGTCGTCGCTGGCGGGGCGTGCAGCACCAACGCCTCCATTTGGTCCGGCGGCACCTCGGGCAACCTCAATAGCACCAGCGCCGCAGCCTCGACCTATGCGGCGGGGGTGAGTGCCCCGTACAGTGCCTCGAGTGCGGGCAGTATCGTTACCGTCACCGGACCGGGCGCGACGCTGGTCGGCTGCACCCTGGCACCGAGCTGGACCAGCGGCAATTTGTCATTTACCAGCGGCACCTTCGCCATCGCGTCGAAGCCCATGGTGATTACCGCATCCGGCAGTCTTGCAGGCGGCGCAGGTACGCCGCAGCTGGATCCGGTGCAGTCGAGCGCCAACTTTACCGGCGGCGTCGATTCGATACCCATATCTTCGTTTACCGGCCTGTCTGGCGGTACCAACGGCAACCTCACGGCGGTGTTGAGCGTGACCAATTTCGCCGGCGGAGTCGACGGCAACGCTACGCCCATCCGCATGAACGTCGGCACTTTCACCCGCACCAATATCGTGGCCTGTGCCGGAGGCGCTGCCGATCCGTGCTATCCGAAGGTGCCGGCGCGCACCGATTGCGCCGCCGCCGGAGGCTGCACCTACAACGAGGAAATGATCAATTTCAGCAACTGGTATGCGTATTACCGCACGCGCATGCAGACCATGAAATCGGCGGCGAGCCTCGCCTTCAGTCCGCTGGGCGCGAGCTACCGCGTCGGCTTTGCCAAGCTGTCCAACGTCGGCTACGGCAGCGCGGTGGACATAACGCCGGAAGACTTCAATACCACCAACCGGGCAGCCTGGTATACGGCGCTGTTTGCAGCCAATCCAAGCGTGGCTACGCCGTTGCGCGTTGCGCTCGATGCCATGGGCAAAATGTACGCCAACCTGTCGCCCTACAACTACAGCGGGGCTGCCCGCGTGGTGCAGTACCCGTGTCAGCAGAATTTCGTGATTCTGACCACGGACGGGTTCTGGAACGGCGGCAGTTCGGCCTCCATCACCAACAACGACAACACGGAGAATGCGTCGCGTTTTTGCACCAAGGCCAACGGTTGTTTCGACGGCGTTACCTCCAGTCCGACGGTTCCGTCACTCGCAGACACCGCGCTCTATTGGTACAACGGCGGCTCCAACACGTCAACGGTCAGCCTGCGGCCGGACCTGGAACCCGACGTATCCAAACCGGGCGTGGTTCCGGCCGGCCCGAGCGACCCCAACACCCACCTGCACATGACCACCTTTACCCTGGGCCTGGGGGTGAGCGGCTACATGAATTACGAGGCCAACTACGACACCGCACCCAGCGCCGGGGGCGACTATTACAAGCTGATCACCGCCGCCGGCAGCTGTCCGTGGAATGGCGGCGGCACCTACGTCTGGCCCAATCCGGTGGCCGACACGCTGACAGCGGTGGACGACCTGTGGCACGCGGCGGTGAACGGCCACGGCAAGTATTTCAGCGCGCGCAACCCGGCATCGGTCGTTTCCGGACTGGCTGCCGCGATTGCCGCAATGGCCGTGCGTACCGGGGCAGCCTCTGCGGCCGCCACCTCGACGCCGAACGTCAGCCAGCAGGACAACGACATCTTTTCGGCGACCTTCACCACGGTGAAATGGTACGGAGAGTTGTTCGACCAGAAAATTGATCCCGTCAGCGGCAACGTGAATTCCGCCGTTGCCTGGAACAGTTCGAACACCCTCGGCAATCAGGTCGCGAGTGCAACCGATACGCGCACCATCAAGATGCTCAACACCGCGACGGGAACACTCAAGGACTTCAGCTATTCCGCGATGTCGGCGTTGGAGCAGAGCTGGTTCGACAACAAGTCCGGGCCCGCCGTGGTGGTCAGCGGTCTCGCCACTGCCGGCATGGTCCAGTACGGCACGCTGTCGGCAGCCGACAGGATTACCGCCAACAACGGCGCCAACCTGGTGAACTGGTTCCGCGGACAGACGCAGCACGCCGACGACATCCTCTATCGCGCCTACACCTATACCACTGTCGGCACCTCCATTCCGATCGTGCTCGGTGACATCGACACGGCGAAGCCGGCCTACATGCGCGATCCGCGCAAGCAGTACTCCGGCACCTACGGCGCCTTCGTCCTGGCGAACAAGACACGCTCGGCGACGGTATTCGCCGCGGCCAATGACGGCATGCTGCATGCGTTCAACGCGGCAACCGGCAGCGAGCGCTGGGCCTACGCGCCGCGCATCACCATGTCCAAGCTGTGGAAGCAGGCGGCGACCGATTACGGCTCCAACCACCAGTTCTCGACCGACGGTTCGCCCGAGATCGCAGATGTGCAAATCGGCGGCGTGTGGAAGACCGTGCTGGTGGGCGGCCTCAACGCCGGCGGGCGCGGCTACTACGCGATTGACGTGACCGATCCGACCACGCCGGTTGCGCTGTGGGAATTCTGCGCCGACAGCACCATCTGCTCCAAGACCGACCCGGATATGGGACTCACCTTCGGCAATCCGCAATTCGGCTACTGGAACAACAAATGGGTAGTGGTTGTGACTTCGGGATACAACAACGTCGCGGGCATCGAAGGCGTGGCGAGCGGCGACGGCGTCGGCTATCTGTACGTGCTCGATGTCGCCACCGGTGCCATCCTGAAAAAAATCAGCACCGGGGCCGGCAATTCAACCACGCCGTCCGGATTGGCGCGCATCACCGCCATTACCAGCAACCCGCAGGCCGACCCCAACATCACCTATGTCTATGGCGGCGACAATGAAGGCAATGTATGGCGCTTCGACTTCACCGACCCGACCTTCGCCACCATTCCCGTGTTGAAGATCGCGACGCTGGGTAGCGGCCAGCCGGTGACGACGCGCCCGGACGTCAGCCTGTGTCAGACGAGCGCGGGGCTGAAGCGGGTGGTACTGCTCGGCTCGGGACGGCTGCTCGGCGTCAGCGACACTACCACGACGGGCACCCAGAGCGTCTTTTTGGTGAAGGACAGCGACACCGCGCTGGGCGCATTGCGCGGCAAGACCAGCATGATCCCGCAGGTGATGAGCGTGCTTGCCGGCACCGGCGGATCGTCCTATACGCTGGCATCGCCCGCGGCGGTCAATCTGGCCACGGACGACGGCTGGTACATCGACCTTACCCTCAACAACGGCGAGCGCGTGAACCTCGATCCCAAGATCGTGTTCTCCACTGCGGTCGTGGTCAGCAACCTGCCCATTTCCGGGTCGGCCTGTACCGTCGGCGGCACCAGCTACAACTACCAGTTCAGCCTGTGCACCGGATCCTACAGTGACGTGACCAGCAAGGTGGTTGGGGGCGTCCTGTCGAGTTCCTCGGCTGCGGTCGGCTTCATCGTGATCAAGCTGCCGTCGGGCACTGTAAAGATGATCACCACTACGGCTGACGGCAGCAAACTGACCACGTCGGTAAAGGCTACCGCTTCGGCAGCGCCGCGCAAGTCGGGTTGGAGAACCGTCAAGAACTGAGACACGGCCAGCGAATCCCTCGCGGTACCATTTGGGGGAGCATGAGTGGATGCGCCCCGAAGGCCTTGATTCCGCCGAGGGGAACGTCCCCCCGGCGGACATCCCCTTATCAGTATTGAGAGACTACGCGTGGCAGACAACGACCAACTCCTTTCCGCCGACGCCCTGCCGGATCTCCGCAACCTGGGCGTCATGGTACGCATCCTCCTGCTGGGTAATATCGCCGGCTTCGCCGCAGCGCTGTACCAATCCCGAGACATGGCGCAACTGGCGCGAGAGATACTGGAGACAGCCGCCGTACTTGAGCCGGTGTTGCTGCTGTCCCTGGTGTCGCTGTACGCCCTGTCCGGATGGCTGAAGCGCCTGCCTTACGCATGGGGTATCGCCGTCGTGATTCTGTTGGAAGAGATGTTTACGACGCTGGTGCTCAACGCCGGCACGGTCCTGGGCGGGGCGATTGAACCGTTCGACCTGGCGCGTGTCTGGACGCTGTGCGCGCTGTTGACGGGGTCCATCGTCGCCTATTTCTTCTGGCGCAGGCGCGCCTACTCGCCCGCGCTCGCGCAGGCGCGGCTGCAGGCCTTGCAGGCGCGCATCCGGCCGCACTTTCTGTTCAACAGCATAAACGCCGTGCTCTCGCTCATACGCAGCGACGCCAGGCGCGCCGAGGAAGCGCTGGAGGACCTGGCCGAATTGTTTCGCGCGCTGATGCAGGACAACCGGCGGCTGATCACCCTCGCCGACGAGCTGGCACTATGCCGCAAGTACCTGGACCTGGAACAGTTGCGACTGGGTGAACGCCTGCAGGTGGATTGGGACATCGAAAACATGCCCGGGGACGCACTCGTGCCCCAGTTGATGCTGCAGCCGTTGATAGAAAACGCCATCTACTATGGCATCGAGCCGGGGCCGGCGGCGGGCAGGGTGTTCATACGCGTAACCCACGACAAGGACCAGGTGCGGCTGCTGCTCGCCAACCCTGACAATCCGGAGCACCAACGCCGTTCCGGCAATCGCATGGCTCTCGCCAATATCCGCGAGCGCCTGGCTTTGCATTTCGACCTGGAAGCGAGTCTCGCGACAAAAGTCGTGGACGGCAAATTCGAAACACGCATCGTGCTGCCTTACCGGCGGCAGGAATGAGCGAAGCCACCGGACTGGCGCTGGCAGAGGATGTGGCTGGGGCGCGCCTGCGCCGCATCGGCGATTTTGGGGCGCCATGGGTTAGACAGAATCCGGTTTCCAATATACAATGCAAACATGAAGTTAGAGCCGATGACCCGCGAGGGCGTGACAAGAATGTTGCGCGCCCACGGAATTACGCCGACGCATCAGCGCATTGAGATCGCGCTGGTCTTGTTTGAGAAGCCCTGGCATCCGTCCGCGGATCAAATCCTGGCGGCGGTAAATGTTCGCTATGCAGAAACCTCGAAAGCAACCGTGTACAACACGCTCGGTTTGTTTCTGGATAAAGGGCTCGTACGAGAACTGATCGTCGATCCAATCAAGGTTTTTTACGATGCGAATACCAGCGAGCACCATCATTTTTACGATGTGTCGTCCGGCGCGATAACCGACATTGCCGCGGAAGGCGTGCGCATCGATGGGCTGCCGCCGCTGCCGGCTGGTATGGTCGCAGACGGCATCGACATCGTCGTACGCACGCGCCCGGGGTTCTAAGCACCTTCGTCTTGTACGCACCCGTGGCGGCGCTTATAATGCCGCACTTCCGCTGGTTCCCTCGACTTCCTCAATCAGTTTCGCCGGGTTAGCTCAGTTGGTAGAGCAGCGCATTCGTAATGCGAAGGTCGGAGGTTCGACTCCTCTACCCGGCACCACCCTTCGCCAGAGACGCGAAGGCAGTGAACGCCCAACGGCCATGGTTCATCGATGTTGCCCGGCTCAACGGCAAAGTAGATTATGGAAGCGGTCGTGGGCAGTGCCGGGACGGATGTCGCCCCAGGGCCCCTCGGCCCGATGCTGATCGAGGACCTTTCCATTACGATCGACCGCCATTCCCGAGAGATTGCGGACCTTTCTCAATTTGCAGTCAATCTCCTCCAGCGCGAAACTCAACTTCAGCCTGGAATACCCTTTTGTTTCCAGGCCGAGCGAACGCCGCAGCTTTATCGCATTTTTTATGCTCGCGGCTGAAGCAAACTCGACCTTGCCGGAGTATTTAACCCGATCACTACCGTCCTTCACAACGCTCGCAGCGTCATAATAATAAGTATCCCCGCCTTCACCACGCCCAACCTCAATCCAGTTCTCGGCAAAAGCCGGAGCAGAAGCGATCAAAGCGATGCTCCCGATCACCCGGAGATATCCGTAATTCGCCAACGCCCTGGTCCAACACGTTTTCATCTAATCAGCCCAGCAGTGGGCTTTTTGCAATTCGCTGGGTCCGCGGCCAGCATGCGTGAGGGCCGGCGTCAACGTGAGCCCGCCTTGGGATAACCGGCAGTGTCCAGCGCCTCGCCCCAGGCCTGCTCTTCGAATTCGCTCTTGACGACGATGCCGACCACCAGTACGGGCACCTTGGGCGCGCCGGACAGTTTAGTCACCGCGTCGATTTCGGCCTGCGTGTTGACAGTCTTCTCGGCAAACGGGATGCCGCGCTTCGTCAGGTATTCGAGTCCTTTCTTGCATGGATTGCCGCAATCGCTCGCAGTGTAGATCGTCACGGGGAAATTCTTCACTGCCAGCTGCAAGGCGTAGGGTTGCTGCCCGTCGGCGGCAGCGGCCTGACCGGCCGGACGGGCGGACTCCTTCTTTTCCACGTTCTTTGCACCCACTGGTGGCGGTGTATCGGTGTAATGCACCGTGCCGCCGCTGTCCGTCCAGCGGTATAACTGGGCTTCGGCCGCGACGGCGCAGGCAAGCAGCATGAACGCAATGAGTACACGCATAAGGCACCCCGATTCAGGTTGAACTGCGATCTGCAATCAAATCGGCTGAATCACGGTAGGGAATGTCGCGCCTTGTTCCCGGCCGTGCTCATGTGCTCATGATAGCACCACGATCCCGCACTTTCAGCCGGCGAACTCTCCAGCGGAGCCTGCAGCGGCGCGCCGATTTTGCCCTGGACAAAGGCGCGCGGCAGCGCAGGGAACCGGAGCTGTGCAACAATGCGCGCTGTCGCGCCGCGGCCGCTTAGGTGCCTGTCGTCGCGGCGCACATCAATTGAGGAACCAAGCATGAGTGCAATCGGAACGCCGCCTGTCCTGGGCATCATCGGCGGCAGCGGTATTTACGACATCGATGGCCTGTCGGGTAAGCGCTGGGAGAAGGTTTCCTCCCCGTTCGGCGAGCCTTCGGATGAACTGTTGTGCGGTGAGCTCGACGGGCAGGCCATGGTATTTCTGCCGCGCCATGGGCGCGGTCACCGGATTCCGCCCTCCGAAATAAATTTCCGCGCCAACATCGACGCGTTGAAGCGAATGGGCGTCACCGACGTCGTCTCGCTCAGCGCCGTGGGGTCGCTGCGCGAGAACCTGCATCCGGGGATGTTCGTCATCGCCGACCAGTTCATCGACCGGACGTTCGCGCGGACGAAGAGTTTTTTCGGCACCGGCATGGTGGCGCATGTCTCCATGGCGCATCCGGTGTGCAGCCGCCTGGGCGACCACCTGGAGGCGGCGATGCGCGCGACCGGCATCGAAGTGGCGCGCGGCGGCACCTATCTGGTGATGGAGGGGCCGCAGTTCTCCAGCCTTGCCGAATCCGAGCTTTACCGATCCTGGAACTGCGACGTCATCGGCATGACCAACATGCCGGAGGCGAAACTCGCACGCGAGGCGGAGCTGTGCTACGCGACGGTGGCCATGGTCACCGATTACGACTGCTGGCATCCGCATCACGACGACGTGACCGTGCAGGCGATCATCGGCGTGCTGCTCGCCAATGCGGAAAAAGCGCGCACGCTGGTGAAGCAGGTGGCGCCCCGGATCAAGAACGACGCGGGGGCGGCCGCCTGCGGCTGCCGCAGTTCGCTCGAGCACGCGCTGATCACCGCGCCCGAGGCGCGCGACGCCGGGATGTTGCGGCGCCTGGACGCCGTGGCCGGACGCGTACTGAAGTTGAAGTGATGTAACAGGGAGCCGACAGTCATGCCGATAAAATCGCTCATCCGTACCGTTCCGCATTATCCCAAGCAGGGTGTCATGTTCCGTGACATCACCACGCTGCTGAAGGATCCGGTCGGGTTTCGCATCACCATCAACGAATTCGTGCACCGCTACACCGGCACGAAAGTCGACAAGATTGCGGGCATCGAATCGCGCGGCTTCATCATCGGTGCGGCGCTGGCGTTTCAGCTCGGCGTAGGATTCGTGCCGATACGCAAGAAGGGCAAGCTGCCGGCGGCGACCGTGGGACACGACTACCAACTGGAATACGGTTTCGACCGCGTCGAGCTGCATGTCGATGCGATCACCAAGGGCGAGCGCGTGCTGCTGGTGGACGACCTGATCGCGACCGGGGGCACGGCCGAGGCGGCGATCACGCTGATCGAAAAAATGGGCGGCGTCGTGGTGGAGGTTTGCGCCGTGATCGACCTGCCCGACCTCGGCGGGCGCGCGCGCCTGGAAAAACTAAGGCACAAGGTGTTCACCCTGTGCGAATTCGAAGGCGATTGAGTCCGCCGCCGCTGCAACCAGCTGAAGGAGCAACCCGTACCATGACTACCGCCGAGCACATCGCCCGCCTGCACCCCGAGATGACCGCCTGGAGGCGTGATCTGCACGCCCACCCGGAACTCGGTTTCGAGGAGACGCGCACTTCGGACCTGGTCGCGGCGAAACTCGCTGCGTTCGGCTGCGAAGTGCACCGTGGCCTGGGCGGTACCGGCGTTGTCGGCACGCTGCGCGCCGGCGGCGGCACGCAGCCAGGAGCGCGCACGCTCGGCCTGCGCGCGGACATGGACGCGCTGCCGCTGGCCGAGGCGAACACTTTCGAGCACCGCTCGCGCCATGCGGGAAAGATGCACGCCTGCGGCCACGACGGGCATACCACCATGCTGCTCGGCGCGGCGCGCTACCTCGCCGAGACGCGCAACTTCGATGGCGTGGTGCATTTCATTTTCCAGCCGGCCGAGGAGGGTCTGGGCGGCGCCAAAGCGATGGTCGACGCGGGCCTGTTCGAACAGTTTCCCTGTGAAGCCATTTTCGGCATGCACAACCGGCCGAGCCTCCCGGTCGGGCAATTCGCGGTGCGCGCCGGCCCGATGATGGCGGGCGGCGCATTCTTTGACATCAGCGTCAGCGGCAAGGGCGCACATGGCGCGCGACCGGAAACCGGCATCGATCCGGTGATCGTCGCAGCGCACATTGCGGTTGCGCTGCAAACCATTGTTTCGCGCAATGCCCCGCCGGTGGAAACGGCGGTGGTATCGGTAACCAAGATTCACGGCGGTGACGCCTACAACGTAATTCCGCAGACCGCGCAGCTGGCCGGCACGGTGCGTACGTTCTCGCACGAGGTGATGGCGCTGATCGAAGCCTCGATGAGGCGCATCGCAAAGGGCGTGGCCGAGGCGTTCGGCGCAACCGCCGAGGTGGATTTCCGCGCGCTGTTCGCCCCCACGATCAACGACCTGAAGGAAACCGAATTCGCCGCCGCAATCTGCACCGGGCTGGTCGGCGCCTCCAATGTGGATCGCAATCCGGCGCTGATCATGGCGTCGGAGGATTTTTCCTACATGCTGGAGCGCGTTCCCGGCTGTTATATCAATATCGGCAACGGCGCCGGGGAGGGCGGCTGCGAGGTGCACAACCCGGGTTACGATTTCAACGATGACGCGCTGCCTTTCGGCGCGGGTTTTTTCGCGCGGCTGGTGGAGACGCGGCTGGCGAAAGCGGCGGGTTGATGCAGCCGTGAAACCGGCGGCCGGTCCGGCCGGTTCATTCGAGAATCGCCTGAAGAAGCCCGTCCTTCCTGGTTCTGCGGGCTGTTGCGGATATGTCTCCCGGTTCTGTCATGGGGATCAACCGAGAGCGGCACCACCTTTGTAGCACGGTTGTGCTACAATGCATTGTCAATGTATGCATGGAGCCGGGAATGTCCACGACGACCATCCGCCTATCCAAAGAGCTGAAGACGCGCGTTGCTGTGGCTGCCGAGCGCGCAGGGACGACCGCACACAGTTTCATCCTGGAAGCCATTGCCGAGAAGGCCGAGCAGGAGGAACGGCGCGGCGATTTCGATGATCTTGCCGAATCGCGTTATGCTCAAATCGTTGCCTCGGGCAAGACGATTCCCTGGTCTGAAATGCGCAACTATCTCGAAAAGCGTGTCGCGGGCAAAGCGCCAAAACGTCCAGTGGCGAGGAAAATGGCGCGCTGACGATGGCGCGAATCGAATTGGCCCCTGAGGTCGCAACTGACCTCGATCGCATTCTCGAGCACCTCGCCCAGCACGAAGCGGCCAACGTGCCCTCGCGCATCCGTGAAATTATCGAGGCGATCGGCGTTCTCGCGCAAAATCCCCTGATCGGCAGGCCTGCCCTCGCAGGAAAGCGCGAGCTGGTGATCGGGCGCCGCGCGCACGGTTACCTTGCCTTATATCGCTACATCGCCGAAATCGATACGGTGTTCGTACTTGCGCTGCGCAGTCAGCGCGAGGCCGGATACGCGAGAGGATAATCGACATTCGCAACTTCGATCGATGTACCGCCATGGAAGCGCACGGCACCTGGGCCAGGACCACCTCGATGCCTGAAGAAGCCCGTCCTTATTGAATCTGCGGGCTATTTCCTCGCCGGTTTGCGCGCGCGCACGAAGGCGCTCATGAACTTGCCGTCGACCTCGGCCGCAATGGCATCGACATCGATGCCCTGACCGGTGAGAAACTGACGCGCATCGTCGACCGCGTAAATTCGGGTGGGTTCGAGTTCGATCGCCTCGAACCCCGCGGCGGCAAGCTTGGCCGTGTAGTCCGAGTCGCGCAGCGCACCGGCGATGCAGCCGATCCACAATTCCACGCTCTTGCGGATCGCTGCCGGGACTTCGCCGGTAACGACGACGTCGGAGACGGCAAACCGGCCGCCGGGCTTGAGCACGCGGAACGCTTCGCGCATCACCCGGTCCTTGTCCGAGGACAGGTTGATCACGCAATTGGAAATGATCACGTCAACCGAATTGTCCGGCAGCGGAATGTTCTCGATCTCACCCTTGAGAAACTCGACGTTGGAGACGCCGGCTTTCCTCTGGTTCTCTCGCGCCAGCGCCAGCATTTCATCGGTCATGTCCAGACCGTAGGCTTTTCCAGTCGCGCCGACACGCCGCGCCGACAGCAGCACGTCGATGCCGCCGCCCGACCCCAGGTCGAGCACGGTCTCGCCGGGATTGAGTTGCGCCAGCGCCGTCGGATTGCCGCAACCGAGCGACGCCTGCAGCGCCTGTTGCGGCACTTCGCCGCTTTGCTGCGTGTCATAGAGATTGGAGGTAATCGGGTCGCACGCACCGCCCGCTGACGGCGCGGCGCCGCAGCAGGAGGAACCGCCGCCCTGAACCCGCAGCGCGGCTTGACCGTATTTTTGTTTCACGACTTCGCGGATGTTTTCCGTACTCATTTTCATGCTCCTGGTAAAGAGGGTTTAGCCGCCGAGCCCATTCTGACCGGATGCGTCTGCGCGAACGCTAACGGGCGGCCGCCGCACGCCGCCGCTTGGGCGTCGCGGCGGAGGAACTGTTTTTCGGCAGGCACTGCGCGCCCTGGCAGCAGTGGTCGGTGAGAAAGGCGAGCAATGCGTCCATGGCCGCGTAATCTGCAGCATAGAAAATGAACCGCCCGTCCTGCCGCCCGCGGATCAGGCCGACGCGGGTGAGGTGGGCGAGATGGAACGACAGCGTCGCCGGCGCGAGTTCCAGCGTTTCGCAAATCAGGCCGGCGTTCACGCCCTCCGGTCCGGCCTGCACCAGCAGGCGAAAGATCGCCAGTCGCGTTTCGTGTCCGAGGGCGGCGAGGCTGTTGCTGGCGGATGTAATTTCCATATTTCCAGTATTATCGAAATGAACGGCGATGTCAAGCCCCGTTTCGCCGCTGCGGTCATCGGCGGTTCGGCGCAACTGGCATAATGGAGCCACGCTCGTCCGCGCGCGATTGCTGCGCCGGTTGCAATCATCCCAGCCAGACTTCGCAAATACATAATCGACATGCAAGCTACGCGGAAAATGGCCCTGCTTTCGATCGCCACGTCGCTGGCGACGCTGGCGCTGAAGTTCGGCGCCTATTTCCTGACCGACTCGGTGAGCCTGTTGTCCGACGCCCTGGATGCGCTGGTCAACCTCGCCGCTGGCCTGGTCGCGCTGACCGCGCCCCCCATCCCCGAGCAGCCTGCCGACGATCGCTACCCTTATGGACACCAAAAGCCGCC
>QYQC01000259.1 GCA_007280315.1 Betaproteobacteria bacterium
CTGGCCCAGAAGCGGCGGCAGTCGGTGCAGGCGCCCAGGCGCTCGCCCTTGTAGGAACTCGGGAGCATCGGCCCGCCGACCAGCTGGATCGCCGGCAGGTCTGCCGACGCCGCGCCCATCAGCTGCGCCGGCACGGTCTTGTCGCAACCGCCGATCAGCACCACCGCGTCCATCGGCTGCGCGCGGACCATTTCCTCCACGTCCATCGCCATCAGGTTGCGAAACATCATGCTGGTCGGGGACAGAAACACTTCGCCCAGGGAGATCGTGGGGAAGTCGAGCGGCAGGCCGCCGGCGGCGATGACGCCGCGCTTCACCGCCTCGACCAGTTCGGGAAAATGGCGATGGCAGTTGTTGAAGCCGCTTGCCGTCTGCGCGATGCCGACCACCGGTCGCGCAAGCATTTCTGGCGAAAATCCCATCGACTTGGCAAACGAGCGGCGCAGATAGAGTGAAAAATCGGCGTCGCCGTAGTTGGTGAGGCCTTTCGCGAGCCCTATGGCCTGCGCTTTTCCGGGACCGGGGCTGCGTTTCTTGGTCTTCAACTGTGTTCCAGTGTGTGTTTCATCTTGTCTCCGCCGAAGGTACGCAGTTTACTCCAGGTACGGCTCGGTCATGCCCCCGCGCAGATCGCGGTCGGCAGGGATGGCTATGTGATATCATGATATCACCATAGTTCGCAAGGGAGCAATCAATGGTCCAGTTGGTGGTTCGCCAGATTGAAGAAGAGGTGAAGACGCGCCTGAAGCGCCGCGCGGCGAGCCACGGGCGCAGTATGGAAGAGGAAGTGCGGCAGATTCTGCGCAATGCAGTGAAGGATGGCAACCGGCCGATCACCAGGCTGGGATCGCGCATCGCCGCGCGCTTCGGTCCGGACGGATTGACGGCGGATCTGCCCGAATTGCGCGGACAGCAGGTACGCGCCGCGAATTTCGGCAAATGATCATCCTCGACACCAACGTGCTTTCGGCGCTGATGCGCAATCCACCGGACGCTGCGGTCGTGGCGTGGCTGGATCTCCAGGCGGCTGAATCGATCTGGATAACCAGCGTTACCCTGTTCGAGACACAGCTCGGCCTCGCATTGCTTCCAAAAGGCCGAAGGCGGAAAGCCCTGGAAGCTGCGTTTGCGCGAACGCTGTCAGAGGACCTGGAGAACCGCGTGCTGGATTTCGACAGCGCCGCCGCGGCCGAAGCCGCCGCGCTGGCGGCCATGCGCCAGAAAGCCGGACGCCCGGTGGATGTGCGCGACACGCTGATCGCGGGCATCGCACTTGCGCGCCGCGCCACGCTCGCCACCCGCAACGAGCGGCATTTTCAGGGCCTGAAGCTGCGGCTGGTCAACCCGTGGAAACATCCGGCCGGGTAACCGACGGCGCCGCCACGGCGGGACCCTGGCCGGTAATGCCGTCAGCCTCAAGGGCACCGACTGTCTAACGCTAGTCACGACTCGATCTGGCAGGCGACGCCCGCTTGCGACGGTAGACAACCGGCAGACCCATCAGCCGCGCCGGGCTTTGGCGAGCACCTCGTCTCGAGAAATCACATCGTCGGGACTGCGCTCATGCTCGGCTAGGCGCTCGTCAATCATCGCGCGATGGGCGTCCCCCAATGGCACAGACGATGATTCTTTGACTAGGCTCGCCCAAATGATTTCGACTATGCGCAGGCGCGCTTCAGCAGGAAGCTTAAGGATTTCGGCAACGTCGGTATCACTCATGATGGTTAGCCTGCAACTATTGATCCGAGCGCGCTAAGGTCTGCGCTCAGGCGACGGCCGGCACGCTCGACGCAAAGCACACTGCTGGCGGCCGGTCGCCTGCAGCGCGCGGTTATTCTTCAACACGAATCAACTGCCCAGGTCGGACGGTCGCGATCGCGGTCAACCCAGCGGGAACAAGAGGCAGCAGGTCTTCGAGCGCATTACTCGCCGCGCAAAGCACGACCACACCAAGACGCCGCTTCGAGATGTTCTGCTGAAACCCGAGATTCTGGTCACCGGTCAAAAACACGGAGAACCCGGCGTCCTCGGCTTGCGTGAGCAATGCACCGTTCTTGAGACCTGCCCACGATTCTTGCTGCACCGTACGAGCGTCGTGGCCGACCAAGTACGGCGCTAGCTGCCGAAAAAGCTGCTCATCAAGCAGAATGCGCAAGAGTACTGACGGCTTCGTGAGCCGCTTCCAACGACGCGACCGCTTGCTCTCGGGAAACACTCGGAAACGAGTCGAGAAACTCGTCGAGACTGTGGTTTCGTTCGAGGTAGTCGATCAGGTTGCGGAACGGCACGCGCGTCCCGACAAACACGGGCGTGCCGCCCAGAATATCTGGATCACTGTGAACAACCGGCACGGTGTTTGGCATCTCGATCTCTCTGTTTGTCGATTCTAGCTCAGTGCCCGCGTTGAGGCATAACAAGAAGTCGCCCCCCTAAACGGGGCCTTATAAGACCCCACCATTGGGGCCTGGCACAGCCAGATTACGCTCAAGTCGTAGTTTCCTCAATCACCTTGAGCGAGACAGGCACCACCTGGGAATATCATGCCGTAACGGTGCAACGAGCGACTTCTATCGAGGAAAATTGCAATGGCCGGTTCTTGGCCGGTTGCGCCCCACAAGTCCTGATCGGATCGAATACCTTTCATGTCCCAACTAGCGCAACTGACGCAAGTCGACCACTTGGTCGGTGACATCAACTCGGCAATCGAAAAACATTTTCAAATTCCCGCAGGGCGACAACTCGAAACTATTCAGAAAGTCCGCAGTCCGCTCTAAGCCTGCTCAGCATACAACTCCGCCATCATCTCGCGCAGCCAGCGGTTGGCCGGGTCCTGGTGGAAACGCTGGTGCCAGTGCAGCCTCACTTCGAAGCTGGGCATGTGTAACGGCAGCTTCAGCACCTTGAAGCTGCCCAGCCCGGCGAACACCGCGGCGACGCGCGAGGGCACGGTGACGATGAGGTCGGTGCGCGCCAGGATCATCGGCACCACCAGGAAGTGCGGCACGCGCGCCGCGATGCGTGCGCTCAGGCGTTCCCTCACAAACGTCTCCTCGATCACCTGGTGGCCGGTACCGGCGTAGGACACCAGCACATGCGACGCGGCGCGGAACTGTTTCGCGCTGATGCCGGCGCCGGTCAGCGGGTGGTCGGCGCGCAGCATGCAAACGTAATGCTCGCGGAACAACGTCTGCGCACGCATGCCCTTGGTCAGCCCGGGAAGGAAGCCGACCGCCAGATCGAGCTCGCCCGACTCCAGCGCCGCGTGCACCTCCTTGATCGGAATCCGCACCACCTCGATCCTGACACCGGGTGCATCGCGCTTGACGCGCTCGAGCAGGTCCGGCAGAAACACCATCTCCCCGATGTCCGACATGTAAAAACGAAATGTAGTGCCGGAACTGCGCGGATCGAAACCGGCGTGCTGCGCCAGCGCGCCCTGGATCAGCCGCAGCGATTCGCGCACCGGCTGTGCCAGCTGCAGCGCGAAGGGCGTCGGGCGCATGCCGCGCGGGGTGCGCACAAACAGCGGGTCGTCGAACAGCTGCCGCAGCCGCGCGAGCGCATTGCTCATCGCCGGCTGCGACAGCCCGACGCGCTCGCCGGCGATGGTAACGCTGCCCTCGGTCGCGATCGCGTCGAACACGCGCAGCAGGTTCAGGTCGAGGTCTGTTATATTCATAATCGATATGTATATCATATTCTTCATCAATTTGACAAATGGCTGCTCCACGCCTAATCTCGTTTTACAGGAGGCTTGCAACGGCCTGGGTCGTTGCGGGCGCCACGAGGAGAAATCATGTACGAAATCCGCATCCACGGCCGCGGCGGCCAGGGCGCCGTAATGGCGGGCGGCATCCTCGCCACCGCGCTGGTGCTCGAAGGCAAGTACGTAGTCGCGGTGCCGTCTTTTGGTTTCGAGCGCCGCGGCGCCCCGGTATCGAGCTTCCTGCGCTTCGACGAGCGCGAAATCCGCCAGATGACCAACATCTATCGCCCCGACTGCGTGCTGTGCATCGATCCGACCGTGGCGCGCGCGGTAAACGTGTTCGAAGGCGTCAGGGACGGCGCCGTGCTGGTGCAGACCACGGGCAAGCCGCTCGGCGATTTTCAGCTGCCGCCGCAGGTCGCGACAGTCGGGTTGTGCGATGCGGTTGCTATCGCCCTCGATATTTTCAAGCGCTCGATCACCAACACCATCATGCTCGGGGCGTTTGCGCGCACCACCGGCCTGGTGTCGCTGGAATCGCTGCAGGCGGCGATCCGGAAGTCGGATTTTCGCGACGCCGGACTGAAACAGAACATGGCTGCACTCGAGCGCGGCTTCGAGGCGACCGAGGTGCACCAGATTGAACGAATGGCGGCGGCATGAGCACGAGCCAGCAAGCCTACCCGATGTTCGACGCGTCGACGATTCCGGACGACCTGTGCCCGATCGCGACCAAACCCACGCCGATGCTCCCCGGGGACTGGCGCAGCATGCGCCCGGTGGTGGACCGCGCCAAATGCGTCAAATGCGCCGTCTGCTGGCTCTATTGCCCGGTGCAGTGCGTGGTGGAGAAGCGCGCCTGGTTCGACTTCAATCTCGCAACCTGCAAAGGCTGCGGCATCTGCGCCACCGAATGCCCGCAGCGCGCCATCGCCATGATCCTGGAGACTGCATGAGCGCCATTCTGAAACCGAAATCGAAACTCATCGTCTGCGACGGCAACGAAGCCGCCGCCTGGGCGGTGTCGCTCGCCAATGTGGACATGGTCGCGGTGTATCCGATCACGCCGCAGTCCTCGCTGGTCGAGTACCTGGCCAAATTCATCGCCGACGGGAGGCTTGGCGCCGAAATCGTCGACGTCGAAGGCGAGCATTCGGTGCTGTCGGTGCTGCAGGGCGCCTGCCTCGCCGGCGCACGCACCTACACCGCGAGCTGCGGGCCGGGCCTCGCCTTCATGTTCGAGCCCTATTTGCGCACGCCGGGCCTGCGCCTGCCGCTGGTGATGACCATCGTCACGCGCGACACACTCACGCCGCAAAGCGTCTGGGGCGGACACCAGGACGCGATGTCGGTGCGCGAGGTCGGCTGGGTGCAGATGTACTGCGAATCGGTGCAGGAGGTGCTCGACACCACCATCATGGCCTACAGGATCGCCGAGCACTCGGACGTCATGCTGCCGGTGAACATCTGCCACGACGGCAATTACCTGTCGTTCGGCGCCGCGCGTTGCGAGCTCCCTGAACAGGCCGAGGTCAACGATTTCCTCGGCGAAAAAAACGTCAACTGGCATGTGGCGCTTGATCCGCGGCGGCCGATGGCGGTCGATCCGCTCACCGGCGGCGCCGGCGGCCCCGGCCCGTCGACCTTCGTGCGTTACCGCAAGGGCCAGTGCAGCGGCATGCAGAACTCGCTGCGGGTGATCACCGAGGTGCATGAGGACTGGGGGCGGCGCTTCGGACGCAGCCACGCGCCGCTGGTCGAATCCTATCGCATGGAAGGCGCCGATTACGCCATGGTTACCATCGGCAGCATGACCGGCGCCGCCAAGGACGCAGTGGACGAAGCGCGCGCACGCGGCGAAAAAGTGGGCCTGGTCAAAGTCAAAACCTACCGCCCGTTCCCGGCCGAGGCGCTGGTGGCAGCGCTGGCCGAAGTCAAAGCCGCGGGCGTGGTCGATCGCTCGGTTTCCTTCGGCTGGAATTGCGGCCCGCTGTACCAGGACGCCATCACCGCGATGTACGACGCGCCGAAGCGCGTGCCGATGATGAGTTTCATCGGCGGGCTCGCCGGCGCCGACCTGACCGTCGGGCATTTCGAGCGCGTGATCGGCCGCGTCAGGGAACTCGCACGCGACGGCCGGCCGGCCGGGACCGTGTGGCTAAACGAAAAGGACTGACCAGGAGCATTTCGTAGCATGACTATCCTGTCATTCCGAGCGTAGCGAGGAATCTGCTTTTTTGTGAAGAGCGAAAAGCAGATTCCTCGGCCCCTGGCCTCGGAATGACAATTTATAGAGAGCGGCTCAAATGCAACATACCCATTACCTGATTGTCGGCGCCAGCCACGCAGCACTGTCGGCATTGCATGCCATCCGGCTGCACGATGCGGAGCAGGAAGTTACCGTTCTCACGCGAGACGACAGCCTACCCTATTCCCCCACGGTCCTTCCCTACGTGGTTTCGGGCCGCTCGCAGCCCGCCCGCGTATTTCTGCGCGACGAAGCTTATTTCGCCGAGCACAAAGTGAACTACCTGCGCGGCGCCAGGTTGCAGAAGGTTAACCCCGGCCAAAACGCAGTCGAACTCGCCGACGGCAGTCAGATCGGCTTTGACAAGCTGCTGCTCGCAACCGGCGCCGCACCGCTCCTGCCGCCCATCCCCGGACTCGCCGGTGTGCGCTTTCATGTGCTGCGCACTCTGGCTGACGCAGTCGCGTTGCGGGAAGCGCTGCCACAGGTCAGGCGCGCGCTGGTATTGGGCGGCGGCCTGATCGGCATGCACGCCGCGGAAAATCTGGCCAAGGGCGGCGTCGGGGTAAGCGTGGTCGAACTGCAGACCCACGTCCTGTCCGGCTATTTCGACGCCGAAGCTTCGACCATGATCGAACAGGTTTTCGCCGCCAACGGCGTGCACCTGCTGACCGGCGCCAGCGTGGCGAAGCTGGAAGCCGAGGGCGAAGGCTGTCGCGCCACGCTCGCAGACGGCTCCACGCTCGACGCGGACCTGCTGCTCGTTGCCGCGGGCGTTGCGCCGGTGACCGATTTCCTCGAAGGCAGCGGCGTCGCCGTCGAGCGCGGTGTACTGGTCGACGAACGCATGCGCACCAATGTCGCCAACATCTGGGCCGCGGGGGATGTGGCGCAGGCGCGCGGTTTTTTCACACGGGACCGGATCATCAACGGCATCCTTCCCGATGCCGTTGACCAGGGACGCATCGCGGGCATGGCAATGGCTGAAGACCCGGGCAGCCTGGGCTACGCCGGCGGCGTTCCGCTCAACACCTACAGCTTTTTCGGCCAGCAGGCAGTTTCGGTCGGGGTGCATGAGAGCGCAATCGACCCGGCGGGCGTCGAAGTGCAAAAACAGACGGACGCCGCGCACCAGCGCTATCTCAAGATCGTGCTCAGGGACAACCGTCTCGCCGGGATTTTCGGCGTCAATGCCGCGTTCGACCCGGGAATCATGTGGGAATTGATTCTGCGCGCAACCGACCTGGGTGAAGAAAAGCTCGCGTTCCTGCGCTCGCCGCAGCAGACGGCGCGCGCACTGATGTCGAAGAACTGGAGATAGGGATCGCCATGGGCGCTGCGTACGAGACCATCAACTTCAAGCCGGAACTCTGCGACGGCTGCCTCGACTGCATGACGGTGTGCGCGCAGGCGAAAGCGCGGACAGACGATCATCTGCAATCGCGCATCCAGATCGTGCCCTCCGGCGACGGCTTCGAACTGGCGATCTGCCGCCAGTGCGCCGATCCGGAATGCGTGCTCAACTGCCCCGCAGCGGCGCTGTCGAAAAA
>QYQC01000242.1 GCA_007280315.1 Betaproteobacteria bacterium
GACTTGATCGTGGCGGCGGACGGCATCAACAGCCGGGTGCGCGAAGGCCTGACGCAGCATTTCCGACCCGAAGTCGATCTGCGCAGCAACAAATTCGTCTGGCTCGGCGCGCGCATGCAGCTGCCGGGGTTTACCTACAGTTTCCGCGAGAACGAATGCGGCATCTGGAATCTGCACGCCTACATGTACGCCGCGGGCGAATGCACGCTGGTGGTCGAGACTACCGACGAAGCGTTCCGCAAATCGGGCCTCGGTATCGAAGACGAACAGGCGACAGCGGCGTATGTTGAGCGCGTATTCGCCGAGGAACTGCGCGGATCCAAGGTGCTCACCAATCGCTCGCACTGGCGCAATTTCCCCACCATCGCCTGCGCCACCTGGCATCACGACAATATCGTGCTCCTCGGCGACGCGGCGCATACCGCGCACTTCACCATCGGTTCGGGCACCAAGCTGGCGATGGAGGACGCCATCGGCCTGCATGCCGCGCTGCTCGCGCACGCCGACGAACCGCGCGCGGCACTGCCCGCCTATGAGCTCGCGCGGCGCGAGGAAGCGGAACGGATCCAGCATTCAGCCAATGTCAGTCTGGTGTTCTTCGAGAATGTGCGCCGCTTCTGGCACATGGAGCCGGCGCAATTCAACTTTGCCCTGATGAGCCGATCCAAGCAGATTACCTATGAAAATCTGCGTTTACGCGATCCCGAATTTATTGCAAATGTCGACCGCTGGTGGGCGGCCACGGTGGCGAAAACCGAGCACATCGCGCTGTCGCCGGACTTTGCGCCGCCGCCGCCGATGTTCGCGCCGCTCACGCTGCGCGGCATGCGCCTGGCGAACCGCGTGGTGGTATCTCCCATGTGCCAGTACTCCGCCGTGGACGGCACGCCCAACGACTGGCATCTGGTGCACTACGGCGCGCGCGCGCTCGGCGGCGCCGGACTGCTGTACACGGAAATGGTCTGCGTCGCAGCCGATGCGCGCATTACCCCGGGCTGCGCCGGGATGTACGCGCCGGAGCACCGGCAGTGGTGGACGCGCATCGTGACTTTCGCCCACGCCCAGAGCGAGGCCAGGGTTTGCCTGCAGCTCGGGCACGCGGGCCGCAAGGGTTCGACCCAACTTATGTGGGACGACATGGACCACCCGCTGCCGCGGGACAACTGGCCCATCGTGGCGGCTTCGCCGCTGCCTTACCTTCCCGACAGCCAACAACCGCGCGAAATGAGTCGCGCCGACATGGATAGCGTGCGCAAACAGTTCGTCGCCGCGGCCAGCATGGGGATTGACTGCGGCTTCGACATGCTCGAGCTGCATATGGCGCACGGCTATCTGCTGGCCGGTTTCATTTCGCCCATTACCAACCGGCGCACGGATGAATACGGCGGGTCGCTCGCCAACCGGCTGCGTTTTCCGCTGGAAGTGTTCGATGCGGTGCGCACCGTGTGGCCGGAGTCGCGGCCGATGGCGGTGCGCATCTCCGCCACCGACTGGATTCCCGGTGGTCTGAGCGGCGCCGACGCGGTGGAAATCGCGCGCGTCTTTAAGGCGCACGGCTGCGATCTCATCGATGTGTCCACCGGCCAGACTGACCCGACATCGAAGCCTGTCTACGGCCGCATGTACCAGACCGCGTTTGCGGAGCAGGTCCGCAACGAGGCCGGTATCGCGACGATGGCGGTAGGCGCCATCACCAGCGCCGATCAGGTGAACACCATCATCGCCTCCGGACGCGCCGATCTGTGCGCGCTGGCACGGCCGCATCTGGCCGATCCGAGCTTCACCCTGCGCGCGGCCGCCGAATACACGGCCCTGGGCTACGCCATCGACGGCGTGTCCTGGCCGAAGCAGTACCTGTCGGGCAAACAGCAGCTGGAGGCGCTTGCGCGCCGCGCGCAAATGGAGGCAAAACAGAAGCAAGCGGACCTGCGCCGGGCGAGCCAGTCCGGCCTGCAACTGCATTCCAGTTGATTGCGTCGTGGCGGCGGCGGATCCGGCTTATCGCGCGAATCCGCCCAGCCTGCCGTGGGATAATGCCGTGCGGCAACAATAGAAATCCAATGCGCGTACGGAGAATCGATGGCTGACACATACCTTATACGCGCCGAGCCCCTGCGCGCGGCGATACGCGAACTGGTGCGCGGTTTCGGCTCGGAGGAGCGTGAGGTCGAGCTGGTGAGCGAAAACCTGATCCAGGCCAACCTCACCGGCCACGATTCGCACGGCATCGGCATGCTGCCGCGCTATTCCCAGGCATGGGTCGAGGGCGGGCTGAAGGCGAACGCGCATATCGAAACGCTGATGGACGGTGGCGCGCTGTTGCGCATCGACGGACACGCGGGATTCGGCCAGGTGGTCGGCCACGAGGCAATGACGCTGGGGATCGAGCGCGCGAAGCAGTTCGGCAGCTGCATCATGGCGCTGGGCAACGCGCATCACCTGTGCCGCATCGGGGCGTGGGCGGAGATGGCGGTGGCCGAGGGGTTTGTCTCGATCCACTTCGTCAACGTCATTTCGCGCCCCATCGTCGCGCCCTTCGGCGGCCGCGACGCGCGCTTCGGCACCAATCCATTCACCGTAGGCATCCCGGTGGCGGGGCGCGATCCGATACTGCTCGATTTCGCCACCAGCGTGATCGCGCAGGGCAAGGCGCGCGTCGCGCACAACAAGGGCGACAAGTTGCCGCTCGGACGCATCATCGACGATCAGGGCAAGGACAGCGACGATCCGGCCTACGCCGTGGTCGAGCCGCTGGGCGCGATTCTCGCCTTCGGCGAGCACAAGGGCTACGGCATGGCGGTTGTCTGCGAACTGCTTGGCGGGGCGCTTGCGGCCGGGCTGGCATGCAGCGGACCGGCTACGGGCGAAAAGCGCGTGTTGAACGGCATGCTCAGCATAATTCTTGATCCGAAAGCCATCGCCGATGTGGCGACGTTCGAACGGGAAACCCGTGCGTTCCTCGATTGGGTCACTGCGTCGCCGCCGCGCGCCGGGTTCGACCAGGTGCTTCTGGCGGGCGCACCGGAGCGCGAATGGCGCGCGAAGCGTATCGCCGAGGGCATCCCGGTTGATGCGAACAGCTGGAACGAGATCCTCGAAGCAGCCACGCGATTGAAGGTCGATCCGGCGAAAATCAATCGTCTGGCTGGTGTAAAGGCCTGAGCGTCAATTTGCCCAGGGCTTGCGCAACGACGGCCGAATTGGGTTAAAGTAATGCACAGAGTCCTGCACCAGACAGGGTTTTCGAATTGCATTGGATGGGGTCCATGGCCCCGTTGAATTTGAGGGGTGCTCCTATGTACGCGATCATCTACAAGTCCGACGGATTCCCGATTTGCGTCCAAGTCGCCGGCGTGGAACCCGATCCGGTGGTTGTCTGGACGTCCGAGAGCGATGCCAAGTCATTCATCGACAGCAAGGGCGGCGCCGGCGATTTCGAACCGGTTGCGGTCGACGACGGCAGCCTGGATGCGATTGCCAAGGCCATGGGCTGTCCGGTCGATCAGATCACGCTGGAACCCTATCCGAGCTAGTTCGTTCTATCCGGCGCGTCGCGCCGCCGCGGCCGGCCTCAGGCGGAGCACCGTTTCGAGCCTATTACAAAATGAGGGGATATCCCCCAAGGGGACTTGCTTCGCGGGCGTCTCCCCTCATACTCCCCAATTTCAGAGGCCATTTCGGTAATTCTGAAATGGCCTCTTAGTCTCAACCCGCCGCAGTCTTGCAGTTGTCGTATGCGAGCGCATCGCCGTCCCGAAGCGTAGCGCCGCCGGCGTCGGTGTCGAGCGTGGTGCTGCCGTTGATGTAGCGCTTGCCGGAAGCGGAGGCGGCCTTGTCAAGGCGAAATTCCCGTTCCGGCAGAATGACCCAGGCCGCGGCGCCGTTATCCAGGTAGCGCACCAGGAGCCGCTTTCCGCCGTCGCACTGGTAGGCGGTTGCGCCGGCCGGCACGCGCGATTTGTCGTATTCGCTGGTGCCGCCGAACGGCCACAGGTTTACGCTCATGCCGCCACAGGCGCTCAATAGCAGAGCGGCGCAGGCAAGTGCCGCGGCGTGGATGATTCGCTGATTCATGTGGGTATCCTCGCGAAAAGAATGTTACAGCGTCACTTCAACGTTATCGATCAGCCGTGTTTTTCCCAGATAGGCAGCGGCGAGCACGACCAGTTCCCGCCCCTGCGCTTCAGGCGCCTGCAAATCGGCGCGGCCGCGCACCGTGACGTATTGCGGCACCCAGCCGTTTTGCGCGAGCAGCGCCATCGCTTCGAGTTCGATGCGCTGAAAATTCCGTTCGCCATTGGCTATTTTGTCCCGCGCGTCCCTGAGGAGCGCGTACAGACGCGGTGCTTCGGCGCGCTCAGCCTGGCTGAGATATCCGTTGCGCGAGGACAGCGCCAGTCCATCGGCGGCGCGCACCGTTTCCGCCGGAATGATTTCAACCGGCAGCGCGAACTGGCGCACCATGTCACGCAGCACCAGGTACTGCTGGTAATCCTTCTTGCCGAAGATCGCCGCATGCGGCATCACCATATTGAACAGCTTCAGCACCACCGTGGCGACACCACGAAAGTGCCCCGGGCGAAACTCGCCGTCGAGTATGTGCTGCAGATCGGACGGTTCGACCGCAAACGTCTGCGGCTCGGGGTAGATCTCTTTTTCGTCGGGGGCGAATACCACGTCTACGCCCGCACTCCTGAGTTTTTCACAGTCGTTCTGAAAGGTGCGGGGATAGCGCTCGAAATCCTCTTTCGGCCCGAACTGCAGGCGATTGACGAATATGCTGACAACGGTGCACGCGGCTTTGGGCTTGCCGATGCGTATCAGGTCGATATGTCCTTCGTGCAGATTGCCCATGGTCGGTACGAACACGTTGTTGGGTTCGCGTTGCAGCCGCTCGCGCAACGCCGTGACGGAAGTGACGATGTCCATATTCATTCGCCCAAATTGAAGAACTCGCGCTGCCCGCGCATGCCTTCGATGCGTTCAAGCAGCAGGCCGAAATCGGCGGGCCGGTCGACAAAATTGAGCCGCTCGGAGTTGACGATCAGCACCGGCGTGCCGCTATGGTGGTAGAAGAACCGATTGTAGCTGTCCGCGACCAGCGCAAGATAGGTCTCCGATATCGGCCGTTCGAAATCGGCGCCGCGGTGCCGGATGCGCTCCAGCAGCGTTTCGGTCTGCGCCTGCAGATAGATCACCAGATCGGGCCGCGGCGCCTGCGGCGCGAGCGTGGCGTAGATCTGCTGGTACAGGAGCAGCTCGTCGTTGTTGAGCGTCAGGCGCGCGAACAACGGATCCTTCTCCAGCAGAAAGTCGGCAACGGTGACCTGGTTGAACATATCGATCTGGGTGAGATCGCGCAACTGGTTAAGACGCTGAAACAGGAAAAACAATTGGGTTGGCAGCGCGTAACGCTCCATGTCCTGGTAAAAGCGGCCGAGAAACGGATTCTGCTCGGGGTGCTCCAGCAGCAGCCCCGCATTCAGGTGCTCCGCCAGGCGGCGCGCAAGGCTGGTCTTGCCAACGCCTATCGGGCCCTCGACGACGATGTGCCGGTACTTCTGCATCAGGCGCGGAAGATGAAATACACCGCGCCCATGATACACATCGCAGCCCGCGGATAGTCGAGCATTGGCGATTGCCGCATATTCATGACGCGAGCCTGCTCACCAGCTGGTCTTTGCAGCGCTCGCGCCAATCCGCGGCGGGCCCGATGCCGGGAATGACGCAGCCGGGGGCGATCTCGACCAGCGGCGCGAGTACGAACGCGCGCTGGTGCATGCGCGGGTGCGGCACGGCGAGCCCAGGTTCGGCGATAATCCTGGCGTCATAAAGAAGCAAATCCAGATCCAGCGTCCGCGGCGCGTTGCGAAACGCTCGCTCGCGGCCGAACTGTTGTTCCAGCGCGAGCAAGGCCGCGAGCAGATCGAGCGGCGCGAGCGCGGTGGACAGTTCCGCCACGGCATTGATGAAATCGGGCTGGTCGGTATGGCCAAGGGGTGCGCTGCGATAGAGCGATGACGCGAGCACCAGCTGCGTCCGCGGCAATCCGGCCAGCGCCGCGATTGCCTGGCGCACAATTTCCTCGGACTCACCGAGATTGCTGCCCAGGGCGATAAACGCGGTATGAATCGGATTCAATCGGCAGACTTACGGATGACTTGGGCTGCGCAGATATTTTGTGGAATGCCGCGCTTCTTCTGCAACGTCATCCGCCCATTCGGCGTCTGCTCATTCCCCCGGTTCATCGTGAGTGGTCGCTTGCTCCGGAGTGTCCCCGGCATTGCTCTTGCGCCGGCGGCGTGCCCGCTTCTTCGGCGCGGTGTCAGGAATCAGCATGGCGTTGCGCTCCTCCAGTTCCGCGTCCTGAAAGCGGGTCCACCAGTTGGCCAGTTCCATCGGCACCTCGCCGCTTTCGGCGCGCAGGAGCATAAAATCGTAGCCGGCGCGAAAGCGCGGATGCGTGAGCAAGACCAGCGCACGCTTGCCGGAGCGCTGTTCCAGCCGCGGCTGCAGCACCCAGATTTCCTTCATCGTCGTGGTCAGGCGCCGCGGAATCGACAGTTTGTCGGTTTGCGCGTCCAGTACCTGGTCCATGGCGAGAAACAACGCAGGGATGCTGCGCATATTCTTGCCCTCGTTCTGCTTCCACGCCGCCAGCACTTCGTGCCACAGCAGCGCCGCGAAAAGAAAGGCGGGCGACACCGATTTCCCGGCGCGGATGCGCGTATCGGTCTGATCCAGTGCGAGGCGCAGAAAGCGCTCGCCCTGCGGTTGTTCCACGATCACGTCGAGCAACGGCAGCAGCCCGTGGTGCAGGCCTTCCTTGCGCAGCTGCGCCAGGCAGGCGGCGGCATGTCCGCAGAGCAGCAGCTTGAGCATTTCCTCAAACAGGCGCGGCGCCGGTACGTTCTCGATCAGGTCGGCCAGTTCGCGGATCGGCGCGCGCGTCTTCTGGTCTATGCTGAAGCCGAGTTTGGCGGCGAATCGCACCGCGCGCAGCATGCGCACCGGATCTTCGCGAAAACGCAGGCGCGCGTCGCCGATGATGCGCATGGTTTTCTTGCGCACGTCGGTGTAGCCGCCGTGGTAGTCGAGGACGGTTTCATCGTGCGGATCGTAGTAGAGGGCGTTTGCGGTGAAATCGCGCCGCGCCGCGTCCTGCACGCGCGTGCCGTAGACGTTGTCGCGCAGCAAGCGCCCATGTTCATCGGCTTCTCCGCCTTCGCCCGCGCGAAAGGTGGACACCTCCACCGTCTCCGAACCGAACAGGACGTGCACCAGTTTGAAGCGCCGGCCGATGAGGTGCGAGCGCCGGAACAGGCGGTGCACCTCGTCCGGATGCGCGTCGGTGGCGACGTCGAAGTCCTTCGGCACGACCCCGAGCAGCAGGTCGCGCACCGCACCGCCGACAATGTAGGCGGAATGATCATGCGCGCGCAGAATTTCGCAGACCTTGAGCGCGCCGCGGCTGATGGCGTTGCGGGCGATGCCGTGCTTGTCGCGCCCGTATATCCTCGGCTCCGGCTCGGCGCCCATGTTGAACATGCGGCGGATGAATTTCTTGATCAAAGTGCGGTAACAGAGGGTCTGGAGCGGATGCCGGCGGTGGTTTCGGAACTACATGATAATCGGCTGCAACTCGCCGCGTACAGGCGGGTCGGGCGCAGGTGTGCTGTGGGCGGCATGATACTCCAATTTCGGCCAGCGCCAGCGCCAGCGCCGGCGCCGCGCGCCGCTAGTCCAACGCGATTACCTCCCAGCCGCGCTCCAGTGCCAGTTGCAGGAGCGGTGGATCGGGGCGGACCGCAATCGGCTGGGTGACGTGCTCCAGCAGCGGCAGATCGTTGTGCGAGTCGCTGTAGAACCGGGATTCTGAAAAATCGCTCCAGCTCCGGCCCTGCGCCGCCAGCCATTGTTCGACGCGGGTCACCTTGCCTTCGCGAAAACACGGCGTGCCGCTCACCTTGCCGGTAAACCTGCCGTCGATCAGCTCGGGTTCCGTTGCGACAAGGTGTGCCACGCCGAACTCGCGCGCAATCGGCGCGGTGACGAAGGAATTGGTGGCGGTGACGATGGCGCACAGATGGTCCGCCTGAATGTTGCAGCTGACCAGCCGGCGCGCAGCGTCGGGGATGATGGGCAGAATCTTCAGTGCCATGAACCGCGCATGCCAGTCGTCGAGTGCGGCGCGCGAAAATTGTGCCAGCGGCGCCAGCTGGAAGTCGAGGAACGCGTAGATATCGAGCTTGCCGGCCTTGTACTGATCGAAGAATTCCTGGTTGCGATGCTCGTAGCTGTCGCGCTCCAGCACCCCCTGTTCGATCAGGAACTGCGCCCACTCGTAGTCGCTGTCGCCGTTGAGCAGCGTGTTGTCGAGATCGAACAGAACCAGTTCCAAGGAAATTCCTTTAGCGTCGATCTTGCGCGGACGAGAAACCGTCCGCGCGGATCGCCGATCTCGTATAAAAACCGATGCCGTTCTTGCTTTTATCATAACCGTGTTTTTTGTACGGATGGTCCTTACCCGTACAAAAAACACGGTTGGCGCGCGTAGCGCGCAAGTCCGCTGGTCGCATGCGACGGTGCTCAAGACGCTGCATATGGTTTGTTTTTCATCGCTTCCAGCGCAGCGCGCACCAGCGGCAGCGTAACCGGGCGCTTCTGCTCCAGCGAGTAACGGTCGAGGGCGTCGAGGATGCCGATCAGGCTCGCCATGTCGCGCTGCGCGTGCCGCAGCAGATAGGCGATGATTTCTTCGGGGAGCTCGAACGCGCGCCCAAGTGCATGCGCGCGCAGCGCCGCGGCTTTTTCTTCATCTGACAGGGGGTGCAGCTGGAACGCGAGGCCCCAGGCGAGCCGGCTGCGCAGGTCGGGGCGCAGCGCAAGCTGCGCGGGCGCGGCATCGCCGCTGGCGGCAAGGGCGCCGCCGGCGGCACGCACGCGGTTGTACAGATCGAACAGTTCAATCTGATTCTTCGCGGGCAGCAGTTGCACATCGTCGACGGCGAGTACCGTATTATCCGCGGTGCCCTCGAGGGCGCCGCCACCGGTATACAGCGCGGCGCCTGCAGCCTGTGCCAGGCCGCGCAGCAAATGCGTGCGGCCGCTGCCGGGGGCGCCCCACAGGTAGACGAAGCGTTCAGCGTCCGTGCCGCTGGCGATATCGCGCAGCGCCTGGACTGCCGCGGCGTTGCGTCCCGGGACAAAGTTGTCCAGCGTAGGCGCGGGTGGCGGCGCCAGTTGCAGAAGCAGTTGCTGCATCACGACTTGTACAGGCTGCTGTCGAGATAGTGGCTGCGAAAATGGCGCAGGCCCACCAGCAGCGCGGCGCTCGCGGGCAAGGCGAGCAAAATGCCGAAGAAGCCGAACAGCTGGCCGAAGGCGAGCAGGGCGAATATCACCGCCAGCGGATGCAGGCCGATGCGCTGGCCCACCAGCAGCGGCGTTACCAGCATGCCTTCCAGCGCCTGGCCGATGCCGAATACGATCCAGACCGGAACGACACCGCTCACGCTGGGAAACTGCATCAGCGCGACCACGGTTGCGAGTACCAGTCCGGTAAGCATGCCGACGTAGGGCACGAACACCAGCATGCCGGTAATGATGCCTATGGGCAGGGCGAATTCCAGCCCGGCCAGCCACAGGCCGATGACATAGAGCAGGCTCATCAGCAGCATCACCGCGATCTGTCCGCGCAGGAATTCGGCCAGCACCACGTCGATCTCCCTCGCCATCGCTGTCGTGCGCTGGTGCCAGCGCCGCGGCAGCAGCCCATCGATTCGCGCCAGCAGAAGGTTCCAGTCGCGCAGCAGGTAAAACAGCACTACCGGCACCAGCAGCAGGTTGACGACAAAGCCGAGCAGGGCGAGCCCGCCTATTTTGAGCGAGGCGAGCAGCTTCATCCCGAGGCCGTCTGCGCCTTTCAGGTTTTCATGGATGAGCGTTTTCAGCTCGGCCAGGTCGAAATGCAGTTCCACGTCGAAACGGGCCTTGATCCAGGGCAACAGGTTGTCGTTAAGCTGGGCGATGAAACCCGGCAGCCGCTCCGACAGCAGGTGTATCTGCTTGACGAACAACGGCAGCAGAATCAGCAGCAGCAGCGCCAGCAATCCGGCCAGCAGCAGCATCACCAGCAGCGCGCCCAGCGCGCGACCGACCCGGTGGCGCGCCAGCCAGTTCACCACTGGATTGCTGATGTAGGCGAGGATGGCGGCGAACAGGAACGGCGCCAGGATGGGGCTGAGAAAGTAGAGCAGCGCCACCAGCGCGGCTGCAGGTATCGACCACCACAGAATGTCGGGTTCGACCGGGATTTTAGGCGTCATTTCGCGTAGACTTCGCACTGCAAAGCCCAAAACTGTAGCCGTATCTCGCCAAACATACAAATCTTGTCCACTCCGACCGAAAAATCCCTGTCCTACCGCGACGCCGGCGTGGACATAGACGCTGGCGATGCGCTGATCGAAGCGATCAAGCCTTACGCCAAACGCACCATACGGCCCGAGGTGCTGGCGGGCATCGGCGGCTTCGGCGCGCTGGTCGAAATATCGAAGAAATACCGCGAGCCGGTGCTGGTGGCCGGCACTGATGGCGTTGGCACCAAACTGAAGCTCGCGTTCCGCCTGAACCGCCACGACAGCGTGGGCATCGATCTGGTGGCGATGAGCGTCAACGACGTGTTGGTGCAGGGGGCCGAGCCTTTGTTCTTTCTCGACTACTTCGCCTGCGGCAAACTCGATCTCGCCTCTGCAACGGACGTAATCAAGGGCGTGGCGCGCGGTTGCGAAATCGCCGGTTGTGCCCTGATCGGTGGCGAGACGGCGGAAATGCCCGGCATGTACCCGGCAGGGGAATACGACCTCGCAGGCTTTGCCGTCGGTGTGGTGGAAAAAAGCGCGATCATCGACGGCTCTGCGATTGCCGCGGGTGACGCGGTGTTGGGGCTCGCATCCAGCGGCGCACACTCGAACGGCTATTCGCTGATCCGCGCCATCATCGAACGCGCGAAACCCGATTTGCAGGCGGATTTCCACGGACGGCCGCTCGCCGATGTCCTGCTCGAGCCGACGCGCATCTACGTCAAGCCGCTGCTCGCGCTGATGCGGACAATCAAGGTCAAAGGCCTGGCGCATATCACCGGCGGTGGTCTGGTGGAGAACATTCCGCGCGCATTGCCCGAGGGCGTGAGCGCCGTGCTGCAGAAATCCGCCTGGCCCATGCCCCCGTTATTCGACTGGCTGCAGCAACATGGCGGCGTCGCCGATGCCGAAATGCACCGCGTGTTCAACTGCGGCATAGGCATGGCCCTCGTCGTCGCCGAAGCAGACGCCGCGACGGCGCTGCGCATGCTCGCCGGGGCCGGCGAGAGTGCCTACCGCATCGGCCGCATCGAGGCGCAAGCGGTGGGGCAGGCGCGGACCATAGTGGTCTAGAGCGGTAATCGCACCGGGCCGGGCGGAGTAGCGGCATGGCGGCGGCGCGCAGCGGTTTCAGCATTTTTGCCATCGGCGATTCGGCGGTGCTGGCCGAATTCGGCACCAGCCTCGATCTCGACGTAAATTCACGAGTGCAGCGTCTCGCCCAGGCCGTGCGCGCGAAGGACGTGCCCTGGATTTACGACATCGTTCCAGCACTCGGCTCGCTCGCACTGCACTTCGATCCGGTGCGCCTGCCCGCGGGGCTCGATCCCGTCTCTGCGATCGAAGACCTGTTGCAGGACTGCCTGCGCAGCGGGCTGCGCACGCCGCGCGGGAGCGTGCCATCGGTGGAGATTCCGGTTTGTTATGACGCCGAGTTCGGGCCCGATCTCGCCGAAGCGGCGGGGCTGCTCAAGCTTTCCGTCGAAGCGATCGTGCGCCGGCACGTGGCCTCGGTGCACCGCGTGCTGATGATGGGGTTCGCGCCCGGGCAGCCCTATATCGGCGGCTTGGACGCGAAGCTGGCGCTGCCGCGACGCGCGACCCCGCGCACGCGCGTCGCGGCCGGTTCGATCGCCATCGCCAATGCGCAGACCGCCGTATATCCGTTCGAGATCTCCGGCGGCTGGAATGTCATCGGACGCACGCCGTTGCGGGTGTTCGATGTGACGCGCGAACCGGCAGCGCTGTTTGCTCCGGGCATGCAGGTCCGCTTCGTCGCGATCACCCGCGCCGAGTTCGAGCGCAGGTGCACGCGGTGACGCTGCGTGTGCTGCGACCGGGCTTGCATACGACGGTGCAGGACCTGGGCCGCCACGGTTCGCAGCACCTGGGCGTCGTGCCCTGCGGCGCCATGGACGCGGTGGCGCACAGGATGGCCAACGCGCTCGTCGGCAACGGCGCCGATGCGGCGGCGCTCGAGTGCACCGTCATCGGCCCGGAGCTGTTGTTCGAGCAGGCTGCGCTGGTCGCACTGTGCGGCGCGGCGTTCGAAGCGACGATAGCGGGCGCGGCCTTGCCGCAGAATCGCCCGGTGCTGCTTGCCGCCGGGGCGCGCCTGCGTATCGGGCGCACCCTGCGCGGCGCACGCGGCTATCTTGCGGTGACAGGCGGAATTTGCGTTCCGGCCGTGCTCGGCAGCCGCAGCACCTATGTGCCCGCGGCGTTCGGCGGGCTCGAGGGTCGCGCGCTGCGGGCAGGCGACACGCTTACCCTCGACGCCGCCGCGCCGGCATTGTCCGCCGCGCGGTTTTCCCGGCTGGAAAATACGCGAACCGCCGCAGGCTTCGCCAGCACGGCGTGGCAGGTGAGTGCAATGACGCTGCCGCGCGGCGATAGCATCAGCGTGCGCGCGATGGAAGGCCGCCACTACGCCCAGTTCGACGCTGCATCGAGGCGCGCCTTCTTCGGTGAATCGTGGCGCATATCGCAGGATTCGAACCGGATGGGCTATCGGCTGGCGGGGCCGGCACTGGTGCGGCGTGGCGCGGGCGACCTGCTGTCCGAGCCGACCTGTCTCGGCACGGTGCAGGCACCCTCCGACGGCAGTGTGATTGTGCTCATGGCGGACCACCAGACTACCGGCGGCTATCCGAAAATCGCCGAGGTTGCCGGCGCCGACGTGCCGCTGCTGTCGCAGGTCGCCCCCGGGGGTATGCTGCGCTTCGAACGCTGCAGCGTGGAAGCGGCGCGCGAGGCGCTGCGGCGGCAACATGCGACAATCGATACCATTGTCAACTCGATCAATCTTCAGTACCGGAGCTGAGCCGTCATGAAAACGATCGATCTGAATTGCGACATGGGCGAGAGCTACGGTCACTGGCGCATGGGCGATGACGCGGCTATCATGCCCCTCGTCACGTCGGCCAACATCGCCGCGGGATTCCACGGCGGCGATCCGGCAACGATTCGCAATACCGTGCGTCTGGCCCTCGAACATGGGGTCGCGATCGGCGCCCATCCTTCGCTCCCCGATCTGGCGGGCTTCGGGCGCCGTGCGATGAAAATCACGCCGCAGGAGGCCTACGATCTGGTGTTGTACCAGGCGGGCGCCGTCGAGGCGTTCGCGCGCGCCGCCGGCGCACGGTTGCACCACGTCAAATGCCACGGCGCGCTCTACAACATGGCGGCCAACGACGACGCGCTGTCGGAGGCGATAGTGCGCGCGGTGAAGGACCTGGGGGCGGGGACGCTGCTCTATGCGCTCTCCGGCAGCAGGATGATGGCGCTCGCCGCGGCGCAGGGCGTGAAGGCTATCGCGGAAGTGTTCGCCGACCGCGGTTACGAGGACGACGGTACGCTGGCGCCGCGCGACGCGCCGGGCGGCATGATCGAGGACGCCGCGATTTCGGTGGCGCAGGCGCTGGGAATGGTAGAAGAAGGCGTAGTCGTCAGCCGGCACGGTTCGCGCGTCCCGGTCACCGCCGGCACCATGTGCCTGCATGGCGATCAGCCGGGCGCGATGGCGTTCGCGCAGGCGCTGCGCCAGGCGTTCAGCGCGCGCGGGCTCGGATTTGCCGCGCCGTAGCCGCGCGGGCGCGGTCCTGACGGACTTGTGCTAGATTGATCGAGGGCATTGTCGGTTCGAGTTCATATGGTCACAATTTCCCGCGGGTTTTCTCAAAAACTGCTTTGCCTGGCGGTGGCGTCGGCCTGTGCGGGACCGGTGTCGGCCGGACCGGCGGGGTTCGCCGTCAGCGCCGGTAGCGCGGGCTACGCGCCGGCGACCCTGACTGTCACCTCCACCACCGAGCGCACGCAAGTCAGCTGGCAGAGTTTCAATGTGGCCGCCGGCGAGGTGGTCAGATTCGTGCAGCCGAGCGCTCAAAGCGCGGTTCTCAATTTCATCGTCAATCCGCAGTCGCTGAACATATTCGGTGGCCTGAATTCCAACGGCAGCGTATTGTTCACCAGCAACGGAAGAATTTTCGGCTCCGGCGTGAACCTCGATCTGGCGGGCGCGCTCGATACGTCGTTGCGGCTTCCGCGTGTGGCGTTGGCGCAGAGCGGTCCTGCGCCCGTGGCGCCGACGGAACTTTTAACGACCATTGCCGATGGCAGGATATATGTGATCGGCGAGGATCGTCAGGCGGTGAGCATGGCCGGCAGCGATGTGTTGCTGAATCCGGGGAAAACCATAGAGCTTGCAAACGCGTCGATGCCGCACCTTCGCGTCGGGCTCAGCGCGCCGCGCGCCGAGGCGATCAACCTGAGCCGTCTGGTCGCGCGAAAAGGCGACGCCGGTATCTTTGCCGGCCTGGTCCGGGTGCCAGCCGCCGCGCGCCAGGCCGCGGAGCGCGAGGCCGAGGTGATTTTGACGGCTGAGGCATCAGAGCGTGCGCCGAATGCCGCGGATATCGAAAGGTTCTACCGCTATGCCCTGTTGTACGCGCAGCTGCGAAGCAACCAGCAGCGGGACGGCGGCGGCATGATGAAAGTCGCGGCGCTGACAGACGGCCGCATGATCCTTCCTGCTGCCAGGTCGAGGTCCAGCCTGTTGCCGCGGGAGATTGAAATCGGCGCACCCCGGCCGCAGGAGCTCGCGCTGCGCTCATCCTCCCCGCCGCTTTCAGTAGATTCAGAGCGAGCCGCCGCCGCATTGGAGGCGCGATCTGTTGCCATCGAAGCGGAACGCAAGTTGCAAGACGATGGCGCAACCCTGCTCGCGTTTGCGGCAGCCGAACCGCCCGCTGAAATGGTCGCGACGCGCCGCATGCAACCGACCACGCTCGCCTTCGTAGCTGCCGA
>QYQC01000094.1 GCA_007280315.1 Betaproteobacteria bacterium
CGACGTCTGGGGCGTACGCTGGGACGGAACCAACTGGGTCAAGATGGAAGCCGGCGCACCCTCCCGCTGGGACAACAAGGCGGGCTCGAACAACGACCAGGGCGCCGTCGATGTCGCCTACGAATCGGTGTCGGGCATGGGGCTGTTCGGCTGGGCCGACAATGTCAGTCGCCAGATACGCTGGCTCACCTGGGATCCGGCGACATTGACGCTCAGTGGTATCAACACCATCAGGTTCAGCAACTTCGTCACCTGCGCCAACAACGTGGTCTTCGAATGGTTCCGCCTTTACGCCCGGCCCGATTCAGACGAAATCATGGGCGTATTCCAGAACACCGGCCGCGACCTCGCGTCAGTCAGATGGGATGGTTCTGCCTGGGACGACGCGAACCGCACCTGCCATGGGGCCAACACCGAAACCCGGAACGAGCGCGATTTCGATTTCGCCTGGCAGACTTTGCCTGCGGCGCGCGGCCAGGGGTGGCTGGTGTGGGGTTCGCGCACCGCGGTAGCTGGGAAGTACGTCACAACCATGTCCTTTACCTCCCCCGTGGCCCCGGGGCCCGGAGGAGCGTGGGCCGCAGCAGTGAAAATACTCGATCGCACCATGATGGTAAAAACGGGAGTGTTGCCGCTCACCGGAACGTTGCTTGCCGGTCTGTACCAGGCCACGGGTTCGGCGGCCGACGACGAACAGGCGATTTACGCCGACGGCGGCGCCGCACCGCCGGCCTGGGGAGCCATCCCGCCCGGGCAAACGATCTGGGCCGGCCCGACCACGCTGCAGCTGGGTGAGCGCGTGTACATAGAAACCTCGCCCACCACTTCGATAATTCTCGAACAGCAGGAGCTTTACCCCTGAGGAAACCGGACAGTCAAAACCAGAGAAAAACCATTGACAACAACAATTTAATGATATAACTTCAAGTAACTCGTCCGACGACTAATGCATATGGCATGGTTTTCCAAGAAAAAAACGCGGCCGGGATGGGTGGCTGTCAGTACCGATACCGACGCCATACGCCTGGCCCATATTGAGCGACCGGTTCTGGGCAAGCCCAGGGTCGTGCGCTGGGGTATCGTCAGCGTGGACGAAAAAAACGGCGTGGAATTGCAGCATACGGGGCAGGAGTACCGGCTCGGCCGCTATCGTTGCGCCACGCTGCTGCATCCTGCTGAATACCAGTTGCTGATGGTGGACGCGCCGAACGTTCCGCGCGACGAATTGAAGGCGGCGATCCGCTGGCGCGTAAAGGACCTGCTCGAATACCACATCGACGATGCCACCATGGACGTGCTCGATATCCCGTTTGACAAGGAAGCCCCGGGCAAGAGCCACTACATGTACGCAGTGGCGGCGAAGAACGAAACCGTGCAGGGGCAGATCTCGCAGTTCGAGCGCGCCAGGATCGAGCTGCAGGTGATCGATATCCCGGAAACGGCGCAGCGCAATATCGCCGAACTCTATGAAACCGCCGACCGCGGTGTCGGCATGCTGACTTTCGATCATGCCGGCGGGTTGTTCACCCTTTCGTACGCGGGCGAACTCTATCTCGCGCGACGGCTCGATGTCACCTGGTCGCAGCTTGTCGGGTCGAGGTGAGGTTGCCCCTGAAAAACGTACTTCTTAACCGGGTGTAAAGTTGACGGTCAAGGAGATGCGAAATGATGACAGAAAAAGGCAGTAGAGCGGCGTACACGCTGGAGTTCAAGCTGGAGGCGGTACGTCTGGTACATGGCGGACAAGCCAAAGCGGTCACGGCCAAGATTCTAGGTGTGCCGGCACCGACACTGGGCAACTGGGTGCGTCTTGCAGCCCAAGGCAAGCTCGCAGGGGCTGGCGCCAAGCCGGTGAGTGCGGAGCAAATGGAGCTTGCGCGACTGAGGGCCGAGCTGGCGCGGGTCAAGATGGAGCGCGATATTTTAAAAAAAGCGACGGCGTACTTCGCGAAAGAATCAATGTGAAGTACGCCTGGATCACCCGGCATAAGCGCCGGTGGCCCATCAGCTTGCAATGCGAGGTGCTGGGAGTGAGTACCAGCGGCTACTTTGAGCATATCGCCTCTATGGGATTCAAAGCGCCTTCAAAGCCTGGCGGGCGCCTCAGCGACGAAGCCGTTCTGGCACACATCAAAGCATCCCACGCTGGCAGTAAAGGCGAATACGGCTGGCCCAGGATCTGGAAAGAACTTGTGACCAAGGGCGTGCGGGTCGGCAAAGACCGTATCCAGAAACTGATGAAACTGCACGGCATTAAAGCCAGGGGTAAGCGCAAGTATGTCGTCACCACTGACAGCAAGCACAACCTGCCCATTGCGCCCAATCTGTTGGATCGCAATTTCCAGCCTGAGCAGCCCAACGCCGTGTGGACTGGTGACATTACCTACATCCCCACCGATGAGGGTTGGTTGTACCTGGCCGTGGTGATCGATCTGCATAGCCGACACGTGGTCGGTTGGAGCATGGCGCCCCACATGCAGACCAGCCTGGTGGTCGATGCGCTGCGTATGGCGTGGTTCCGGCGGCACCCCGGACCGGGTTTGATCTTCCATTCGGATCGAGGCAGCCAGTATTGCAGTCACGAGTTTCAAGCAGTCTTGACTGGGTACGGCATGCGAAGCTCAATGAGCCGCAAGGGCAACTGCTGGGACAATGCGCCCACCGAGAGTCTGTGGGGCTCATTGAAAGTCGGCCGGCTGCATGGCATGCGGTTTGAAACGCGCAGGCAGGCAATGGACGAGGTGATTGACTGGTTGACGTTTTACAATCACAGAAGGCTTCACTCGACGCTGGGCTACATCAGCCCGATGCAGTTCGAGAATAACTGGACCGCGGCACAGTTGAAGAAGGCCGCATAATGGGCCGGTTAAGAACTACGGAATCCAGGGGCAAGGTCAAGGGATAACCAGCGCCAGACCTATTTCGAGCGCATCAGCGTCGAACTGCAGCGCTCGCTCGATCACTTCGAGCGCCAATACCAGAACATTACGCTGTCCGAATTGCTACTCGGTCCGATGCCGGAAGACATCGGGCTGCTCGCGTTCCTGAGTTCGCAACTATACCTGCCGCTGCGACAAATCGATCTCGCCGATGCCCTGGAATTCGGCGGCACTGAAATGAGCGTCGACAAGCAGTGGCAGCTGTTCCATGTGCTGGGCGCCGCGTTGCGTGACGAGGCAAAAGCCCTATGAGCCAGCAGATCAACCTGTTCAACCCGATCTACCTCAAGCAGAAGAAGACCTTCTCCGCGGTACACATGGTGGACGCCATGGCCGTGCTGATCGTCGGTGTGGCAGGGTTCTACGCCTACGCCAGCATTGAAACGCTGAACTTCGACCGGCAGTTGATCGAGACGACCAGACAATATGACCAGTCCAGGCTGCGGCTGGCGGAAACCAGCGCGCGCTACGCGCCGAAAAAGGCCGACGCCAGCCTCGAAGCCGAGGTGAACAAGCTGCAGGTGCAACTGAATGCCCGGCAAGCGACCTTCACCAATCTCGGTGTCGGCCAGCTCGCTGCTGAGGCCGGCTATACCGAATACATGCGCGCGCTCGCACGTCAGTCTCTCACCGGGCTTTGGCTCACCGGGTTCAAGGTCAGCAAGGGCGGCGCGGAAATGGAAATCGCCGGACGCGCGCTGCAACCCGAACTGGTGCCGTCCTATATCCAGCGCCTGAACCGGGAACGGACGCTTCATGGCCGCACCTTCGACTCGCTCAGCATGACACAGCGCGAGGGTGCGCTGCCTGCGGACACGACCCGGCCGGCCGGCGCGCCCGCAAGTTATAACTACACCGAGTTCCGGCTCGGTTCCAGCTATGTCGAACCAGCGAGCGATGGCGATGCCGGGCCGGCTGCCAAGGCGTCGCCTGGACTGCCGGCCGTTGCTTTGCCGGGAGTGCCTCAGCCGGCGCAGACCGGAGGCAGCACGCCGCGATGAAACAGCTGCTGCAAAAATACGCCGACAGCATCGACGCCATGGCCTTGCGCGAGCGGGCGATGTTTTTTGGCGCAGTGGCGCTGGTGGTGATGACCTTGCTGCAGTTTTTTTTGCTCAACCCGGTGCTGTCACGGCGAAACCAGCTGTCGGCGCAAATTGCGCAACAGCAGGACGAGACCAAGGCGATCCAGACGCAGATCCAGTCGATGATACGGCCGAACGCGCCGGATCCGGACGTGCTCAACCGCGAAAAGCTGGCGAATCTGCGCGAGCAGATGGCGCAGCTGGAGCGGCAGTTCGAGCAGCAGCAGCAGCAGTTCGTCCCGCCGGAAAAGATGGCGGCGCTGCTTGAACGCATGACGGTAAAGAACCGGAAATTGCAGCTCATATCCATGCGCAATCTGCCCGGCACCGTGCTGTCCTCGGGCTCCGGCGCCCAGACCGGTGGCGCAGGCGCGCAGAGTCGGGCCACGGGCACGCGCGAGATTTTCCGACACACGGTTGAACTCAGCGTCCGCGGCAGTTATTTCGAATTGCTCGAATATATTGCAGCGCTGGAACATATGCCGCAACGCGTGTTCTGGGACGGCTTCGAGCTGAACGTCGCGCAGTATCCGCAATCGGTGCTGAAGCTGACGGTGTATACGCTGAGTCAGAATAAATCATGGTTGAGCGTCTGATGCTGGCACAGACACTGACGGCCGCGGCTGCGCTGATGCTTGCGGCCGGCAGCAGCGCGCAAGCGCTCAACGATCCAACGCGGCCGCCGTTTGAAATCCTGACTGCGGTTCCGGTCACGGCCGGCGCTGCCCCGCCGACGCCGCTGTCGTCGATCCTGCTGTCGAGCGCACGCAAAGGCGCGATCATCAGCGGAGAGTACGTCGCCCTGGGCGGGCGGGTTGGCGACGCGAAGCTGGTCAAGATTACGCCAACGGAAGTGACATTGAGCAGTGCCCGGGGGATGGAGGTATTACAGTTGTATCCGCCGCTGGCAAACGCAACTGCCGCCTCCGGCGCCGATGGAAAACCTGAGAAAACGGTAAAACGTCCATGAGAACTCTGCCTGTCGTCGGTTTGATCGCCGCAGCGTGGCTGCTCGCCGGTTGCGCGCAGGAGCCGGTGCGCACCAACAAGGTCAGCGACCAGATCATCGGCGAACTGGACAAAGGCGCGCAGCGCACGAAATCGAAGGAGCCCGACGCAGTGAATCAGGCGCTGTTGCCGCCGCTGCGCATGGAACTGCCCCAGTCGCAGGGCAAGCCGATCGAAGGACGTTTTGATCTGAATGTCAACAATGCCGCGGCACGCGAAGTGTTCCTGTCGATTGTGTCGGGCACGCGTTACAGCATGCTGGTGCATCCGGAAGTGTCCGGAACCATCTCGGTCAATCTCAAGGACGTGAGCCTGTCCGAGGCGCTGGAGGCGATACGCGAGATCTACGGCTACGAGTACAAAATCGACGGCACCCGGGTTTATATCCAGCCTGCCGGCATGCAGACGCGGGTGTTCCAGGTCAATTATCTGATCGGCGCGCGCCAAGGCAGGAGCGACATGCGTGTGACCGCCGGGTCCAGCGGCATTTCGACCGGTGCTGCGCCCGCGAACGCCGTCGCGGCAACGGGCGCAGCGGGTGGAGCAACTGCCGCGCCGACGGGCTCGCAAATGCCGCCGTCGCTGACGCCCAACGCAGTCGGCGCACTCGGCGGCATACAGAGCGACGCCACGCGCATGTCCACCGTTCAGACGACCGACTTCTGGGCCGAAGTCGAGTACGCGATTCGCACCATAGTCGGCACTGGCGGCGGCCGCAACATCGTCATCAGTCCGCAGTCCGGCGTGGTGGTGGTACGCGCCATGCCGCAGGAACTGCGCAGCGTCGCCACGCTGCTCAAGGCGATGCAGGTGTCGGTGGAACGGCAGGTGATGCTCGAGGCGAAAATCATCGACGTCACTCTGAATCAGGCGTATCAATCCGGCATCAACTGGGGCGCATTCGATTTCAAGCAGGGCATCGCTGCCGGTTTTTCCAGCGGTGTGGGCGGCGCACCCAACAGCCTGGGACCGACCGGCAGTCTGAGCGGGCGCACCGCCGGCAGCAGCGCCGGCAGCAGCAGCAATTTCAATGTCAGCGGGCTCAACCCTGCCGGCGCGGCGACGCTTGGCGGCGTCGTCGCCGGTGCCACCAATGTCGCGGGCGGCGTCTTCGGTCTGGCATTGCAGACGCAGAATTTCGCCTCCTTGCTGCAGTTTCTCGAGTCGCAAGGGTCGGTGCAGGTGCTCTCCAGTCCCAGAGTGGCGACGCTGAACAACCAGAAAGCCGTGCTCAAGGTTGGTACCGATCAGCCCTACGTCACCAGTATTACCGTGGTTCCGGGCACCTCATCCGCCGGTGTGGTTACGCCGACGTCGGTGGCACCGCAGATCAGCAATCTATTTTCCGGCATTTCGCTCGATGTCACGCCGCAGATCGATGAGAACGGAAACATTGCGCTGCATATTCATCCTCTGGTAACCAGCGTGACGCCCAAATCGGTTGGATTCAATCTCGTCGGTGTCGGTGCGCAGAGCGTCGATGTCGCGGCAATCAACGTCAGCGAGTCCGATACCATGGTGCGCACGCAGGATGGCAACATCGTGGTGCTGGGCGGACTGATGAAAGTGGAACTGAACAACGGCCGCAGCGGCATTCCAGGCTTGGCCGATGCGCCGATTCTGGGCGGCATGTTTCGCAATTCCTCCGCCGATACCATCAAGCGGGAACTGGTAATTCTGATCAAGCCCACGATTATCGAAAGCGACAAGAACTGGGAGCAGGGCATACAGGACACCCGCAGCCGCCTGCAGGGCATGAGCAGCGATCTGCGCACTGGTCCGTCCGACAAAAAACAGTGATCTACCTCAACCATTTCGGCCTGCGCGAGCCGCCCTTCGGCATCACCCCCGATACCAGTTTCTTCTTTGCCTGCGCCAGTAGCCAGGAGGGGCTGAACACGTTGCTTGTAGCTGTGGCCAACGGCGAGGGTTTCATCAAGATCACCGGCGAAGTGGGCACGGGCAAGACGCTGCTGTGCCGCAAGCTGCTCACCACCCTGGCCGACAGCTGTATCACCGCCTATATTCCGAATCCCGACCTCGAACCGCGCACGTTGTTGTTCGCGCTGTGTGATGAGCTGCACGTCGAGGTGGACCCCGATCTCGACCAGCATCGCCTGCACAAGGCGCTGAATCACGCGTTGCTCGATTTCGCGCGGGAGCGCAAGCGCGTAGTGATCTGCCTCGACGAAACCCAGGCAATGCCGCTGGAGACGCTGGAAACCTTGCGCCTGCTGACCAATCTGGAAACCGAAAAACGGAAGCTGGCGCAGGTGATCCTGTTCGGCCAGCCCGAACTCGACCAGAAGCTGGCCCACGCGTCGGTGCGGCAGCTGCGCCAGCGCATCACCTTCCAGCATCATCTGGGCACGCTCACGCGCGCGGAGTTGCAACATTACCTGGCGCACCGGCTTAATGTCGCCGGTCACTGCGGCGATACGGTATTCAGCAGCCACGCAGTGGGCGCGATCCACCGCGCCACCGGCGGTGTGCCGCGGCTGGTGAACATTCTCGCGCATAAGTCGATGATGCTCGCGTTTGGCGAAGGCCTGCGCCAGGTGCGCGCGCGGCATGCGCGCGCTGCGATCGCCGATACGCCCGCGGCCAGTTCGTTCCCGGCGCGCCACTGGGCGTGGCTTGCGGCGGCGGGCGTGCTCGCCGGCAGCGGCATCGGCTGGATGGTGCTCAAATGAGTCTGATCAACAAAATGCTGCAGGACCTGGACAAACGCCATGCGGGTGATGGCGGCGGCAAGACGCTGACGAAGCAGTTGCGTCCGGTGGCGGCCGGGCGCAGGGACTGGAAGCGCATTGCCTGGGAAGTAGGCGGCGGGTTGGTCCTGTTGCTCGGCTGGGCCGGTTGGGTGTACTTCCAGGTGTCGCCGCGTTCGGTAGTCACCGCTCTCGCGTTCCAGTCGAAAGGGCCGCGACCTCTTGGTTCGGGCGGACCCCACGCGCTGGCGCCACCTCCGGTACCGCTGGCCGCGCCCGTAGTAGCCGCACCGGTGCAAGCTGCCGTAGCGCCGCCTGCGGCTGCCGCAACGGCACCGACGTCAGTGGCGGCAGCGAGCGAATCGGTCACCACCGACGGACTCAAGCTTGCCACGGAAATTGGCACGCCGTTTGCCGAGAAGAAACCACCCGCGAAGGGCAGACCCGAGAGTAAGCGCGCGGCCGCGTCGGCGGACACGCCAGCGCCGGCAAACAGAGCAGCGAAGCAGGAAAACAGTGCGCATGCCGCGAGCAGCGCGGCGGCATCCAAGGCGCCAGGCCCGTCCAGCATCGACAAACAGGTTCGCCTGCAGAGCGCGGCGGAGCGTGCCGAAAGCGAGTTTCGCAAGGCCACCGGACTGCTCAACCAGGGCCGGGTCGCCGAAGCCATAGACGGCTACAAATTGACTCTGCAGCAGGACGCCGGGCACGCTGCGGCGCGACAGGCACTGGTCGGATTGCTGCTCGAGAACCGGCGCATCGACGAGGCTCAACAATTTTTGCAGGAAGGCTTGCGGCTGCATCCTGATCGATCCGCCTACGCCATGCTGCTTGCGCGCATTCAGGTGGAGCGCGGCGATTTGCAGGGGGCGCACGATCTGCTGAGCAAGCACGCCGGCACTGCAGCGAACGATGCCGACTACCATGCCTTTGACGCGGCACTGCTGCAACGACTCGGCCGCCACAAGGAGGCGGTCACCGCCTATCAGGCGGCGCTGGCGGTCGCGCCGCGCGCCGGGTTGTGGTGGATGGGTATGGCCATATCGATGCAGTCCGACGGACGCGCCGCAGAGGCGCTGGACGCATTCCAGCGCGCCAGATCAGTCGGTGGGCTGAGCACGGCGCTACTTGCCTTCGTCGATCAGCGCGTGAAACAACTGCAGTAGCCGGAGTATGCGGGACCGCTACCAGGAAATCTATCAGGGCTACAGATGGGAGGTCCCGCAGCGCTTCAATATGGCGTGGGCCTGCTGCGGCCGGCACGCACTTGAACGTCATCGCTTCGCGCTGTACTGGGAAGACGAGGACGGCGCTAGCACCGCCTGCACCTACTGGGATCTGCAGCAACAGGCGAATCGCCTGTCCAACGCGCTGATCGCACTGGGGGTAAGGCGCGGCGATCGCGTTGCGATCATTCTGCCGCAACGTCCCGAGACGGTCATCGCTCATATCGCCTGCTATCAGATGGGGGCGGTGGCGATGCCGCTGTCGGTCCTGTTCGGGCCGGACGCGCTGGAGTACCGGTTGCAGAACAGCGAGGCAGCGGCTGCGCTGGTCGATACCGCGTCGCTCCCCAATTTGTGGCCGATTCGGGACCGCCTGCCGGCGCTGAGACAGGTGATCGGCGTGGACGGGGCGCGCGAGTCCGGGACGCTGTCCTGGGAGGCGCTGCTGGCGCAGGCTTCGAGCAAGTTTACCTGCGTCGATACGCCGGCGGAGGAAGCGGCGCTGCTGGTCTATACCAGCGGCACCACCGGTCCGCCCAAAGGCGCGCTGAAGCCGCAGCGGATTCTGATCGGCAACCTGCCCGGGTTCTCGCACTCGCACGACATTTTTCCACAGACCGGGGATATGTTCTGGTCGCCCGCGGACTGGGCCTGGACCGGCGGCCTGATGGACGCACTGCTGCCGACCCTGTACCACGGCTATCCCATACTTGGCTACCGCGGCCGCTTCGATCCGGAAAAGGCATTCCATCTGATGGAAAAATACGCGGTGAGAAACACGTTTTTGTTTCCGACCGCGCTGAAAATGATGATGAAGGCCGTGCCGGTGCCGAAACCGCGCTTCGATGTGACGCTGCGCTCGATCATGAGTGCCGGCGAAGCCGTGGGTGAGACCGTGTTCGAATGGAGCCGGGAAATGCTCGGCGTGACCATCAACGAAATGTTCGGTCAGACCGAAATCAACTACGTCGTCGGCAACTCGCATACGCTGTGGCCGGCCAAACCGGGCTCGATCGGGCGGCCTTATCCCGGGCACAAGGTCGGCATCATCGACGATGAGGGCAACGAAGTCACGGCAGGCGAGGTGGGCGAAGTGGCGGTGCACCGCACCGATGTGCACGGCGTGCCCGATCCGGTTTTCTTTCTCGAATACTGGAAGAATCCGGAGGCGACGCGGAATAAATTCACCGGGCAATGGGGCCGCACCGGTGACCTGGCGAAGAAGGACGACGACGGCTATTTCTGGTATCAGGGCCGCGCCGATGACGTGTTCAAGAGCGCGGGCTACCGCATCGGACCATCCGAGATCGAGAACTGCCTGCTGCAACATGCGGCAGTGGCCAATGCCGCGGTGGTGGGCAGTCCCGATGCAGAGCGCACCAATATCGTCAAGGCGTTCATTGTGCTCACACCGGGACACCGGCCCTCACCCGCACTGGAGGCTGAGTTGCAGGCACATGTTCGCGGCAAGCTGGCGCCTTACGAATACCCGAAGGAAATCGAGTTCGTCGATGCGTTGCCGATGACCACCACGGGCAAGGTGCAACGACGGGTGCTGCGGCTGAAGGAAGAGGAGCGCAAGAAGAATACGGCTGCAGCAAAGCGATAATCCGGCGCAGGCCCGGTGCGCCGCGCGGTTCTATTTGTTCTCGCGGTTCATGACCAGAATTTTTCCGTCGGCCTCGACCACCACTTCGCCGTCCTGATTCGTGCATACGCCGCTCATTACGGCAATCCCGCCCCGGTGCTTGGGCTTGGCTTGTTTCTCTACAATGGTCCAGGCGGTGGTGAGCGTATCGCCCGCGCGCACCGGCGCTTTGAAGCGGCAGGTGTGTTCCAGATAGGCGATGGCGGTGCCGCCGAAGTACATCCCGACGGAAGCCGATACCAGCGCGCTGGTAAACGGGCCGTGCAGTATGCGGCTGCCGAAGCGGCTTTTTCTGCCGTGAACTTCGTTGGTGTGCAGCGGATTGAAGTCGCCGAACAGCCCCGCGGCGAGCACCAGATGTGTTTCTGTGACGGTCAGGGAGGAACCGAAGACGTCGCCGACCTTGATTTCGTTGTACGC
>QYQC01000132.1 GCA_007280315.1 Betaproteobacteria bacterium
GCCATCGCCCAGTTCAAGCTTTCGGCCTTTGCCACTCCGACTGACGGCGATTCGATCACCTCGTTTGGCGTTACCGGCGGCAGCTTACCACCCGGTTTGAGCTTCAATGCTCTAGCCGGCGCGGTCGAGGGCATCCCGACCACGACAGGGGACTACACGATTTTGGCGATCGCCAGAGACAAGGATGGCGACTCGAATGCCAAGCCGGTCCGGTACATCATCGCTTCAGCCGCCGGCCCCATCCCGCCGATTATGCGCAATGTACCAAGTCAGCAGGCAACGATAGGCAAAACAATTGCCGCGATCAAGTTGAGCGATTACGTCACGCCGACTGACGGCGACGCCGTCACCGGCTATAACGTGATTAGCGGCAGCTTGCCCGAAGGCCTCACGCTGGACGCCACGACGGGCACGATCGCGGGAACACCCACCGCGTTCAGTCCTACCGCATTGCGCGGCGGCATTTCCGGCGTGCAGGTCACCGCTAGCGACAAGGATGGCGCCTCGAATTCGGCGTTCGTCACTTTCGCCGTCGTGAATCCGATGTTCTTGGTTGCGCCCGATATGCGCAATCTGCCACCCGCCATGAGCCTCGATGAACGCATGGCGGCGCTGGACAAGGTCCATACCCAAATTCAGACGATCTGGACCGGCACGCTGGATGCCAATCGTGCCGCGCTGGTGTCCTATATCAAGACGCAGCCGGAATTTGCTGATGCCGGAATCAGCGCAGACGGCACGGTCTGGGCCCGCTTCAAGGACGGCCGTCCGGCGTCGTGGCTGTACACTACGGCAAAACTGCCCGCCGCAGCTGTGCAAACCAGTTCGCTCAAGACGAGCGCCATGTCCGCTGCGCAAGGCTTCGCGGGCGCTACGGCCAAAAAGGCGGTCCTGCTCGACGTGGACAACTTGGGCCGCGGTCTGCCCAATACTTTGACGAACTGGTTGAATGCGGCTGGCTACAATGCGGCGCCGACCTTGGGCAAAGTTGCAGACCTGATGACCGATATCAAGGACGTGTCAGTGTTGCATCTTGACACCCACGGGGTAAACGTCACAGACGACAGCGGCATGCCGGGATACTGGATTGCCACGGCGGATCACTATAAACCGTCCGGGCTAACCAAGGACCAGTTCATCAAGACCTACTTCGGTGATCTCTATAATCAAGGGTATCTTCAGATGGTGTCCATCGATGACATCATGTACTGGATGATCGGGGAGAAGTTCGTCCGCGAATACTGGACGTTCGCCAGCGACAGCCTAGTCTACGTCGACGCCTGTCAGCTGTTCAAAGTTTTTGCAAATCGGATCGCTTTTGAAAACGCGCTGGTCAGCAGGACCAAAAAGGGGCAGATGTCCGTGCTCGGATGGGATGAAAAGGTGGACGCGGATTTTTCCGCGCAGGTAGCAACACAATTCTATGAGCGTGCGCTAGGCCGCGACGACCCCGACGTACTTCCAAAGAACGTCCCTCCCATTCGCCCGATGCCAGTTGGGCAGGTGTATTCCTGGATGGAGGCTACGTCGCAAATCGTCGACACCAAGCCGCCGGTCGCAACGCTGAAATTGGACCAATGGGCCGCCGCACCCGGTATTCTTCTGCCTAGCATTACGCACGTTTCCGTTGCAACTCCGTATGACCTGCTTTACGAAACCGCTGGCGGATACACTATCGACGTTGACTCCGGCGACGACAGCTTTGGCGATACTCCTGGAACTCTAAAGGTCAATGGCAAGACTCTCACTCCGGTACCTAAGAGCTGGAAGAAATGGGAGGTCATGGCCAATGTAGGGTCGATTGCGGACCTGGCCGGTCCTGTGGTGGTTGAGAATCAGGGTCTGAAAAGTTTTCCGGTCCCGTTGACGCAATGGACCGGAACCGTCAAGCAGAACTTCGATGCGCAGATTAATAGCAATGTGAAAGTCGAGGTCGAGTGTCCGGTCCGATTAACCGGCGATGCACATTTCAGACGTGCTGAGTTGAAGTCTGCACCTGAGATTTTTTTCGCCGCATGGGTCGAACTGACGGCGGCGTGCACCTACAGCCTGTCGGGCGCTTGGTCGGATAGTTCATACGTCTACACCGTGTTGGGCGTTGGCGCGGTGCTTCCCAGTTCCCTAACCTCCCTCGGGTTTCAAAGCGGATACGAACTGACACACTGGGGTCTTGTTACCAACGCTGGCGGATCCGCTATAACGTCGCTTCCAGGCGCGCTTGCAACAGGGACCGCTGAGTTCTATCGCCTGGAAATGAGCGGAACGCTGACAACGACGAGCAAGCTCACCGGCACGGTTGAAACAAGTACGGTCACGCAAAGCGGAGCGTCGCAATTTGCAAGCCCGCATGCGACCCTCGGTACCGATTACAGCATTTCGAAGACTGGGCCCTGCCAGGCGACGAATTGTGTGGAAACCTGGACCCTCACGCCGAAGGCTGGTACGGCGCCGACAGCGGATACCAAATCGTGAGCGGGCTTCGAAATCTGTCTCAATGCGCGAGCGCGACGTCAACTTTGTCCCGAACGCAAACAACGTTTTGGAGTTGGCGAGACAGAAGTCCCGCTAGATACCTCTCAGCCATACTGCAGGGAATACTGCGGGGGCCGCTTCAAGGCTGAAATCCGTCGTTCGATAGCGCGATTTCGTAACTGTCTGAGGTTCTGGAGTCGGCCGATTGCCGAAGTACGCGCAGTCAGCTCCAGTGGCAGCAAGCGCTGGGCAGTGCCGCTCGGCAGCGGCGTCGTGAGCGTAGCTTCCGGGTGGATTTGCGATTTTGAATTGTTTGCGCCCAGGTGGTCCCCGCTAGGCTAACGGCAAAGTTTGCAGCACACAACGCACGTAATTTCTTGCGTTTGAACAAATACAGCGCAATTGTAAATGCGGGTCAACGTCGGAATTTCGTGACGTGTACGGCATCTCGAAATCCTAGAATCCGCAATGTCTTCCAAGCCGCGGTGCGAAGATTAGACCAACCCGAGCTGCACCAGATCGCTCCTGAGCTTGGAGGCATCGACAAACTGCTCCGCCGCCAAGCTGCAACTGCGCGCGGCTAAGACAAATTCTGCAACATCATCGAAGTAGATCACACTGGTTCCCGGTGCGACAAGCGCCAGAGCGCGCTCAAAGATCTGCGGCGCAGGCTTGGCATGACCGACTTCGTAGGAAAGTATCAGGCGACCGAACTTCGGCAGGAAGTCGTAATGTTCAAGCACGTAGCCGATATGCAGCGGATCGGTGTTCGACAGCAGCATCAGATCGGCTTGGGCTGCGATTGCGTCCAGCAGGCCGGTCACTTCGCGCTGCTCGGCGAAGATGTCGCACCAGATTTCGGCGAAATCGGCGTATGGCAAAGACACGCCAATGGCAGCGCAAAAGCGCTGCGCGAATGCCTGCGGACTCAGGCGGCCCGTATCGAACGCTTGTTTGTCCGGGCCGTTGACGATCACTTCGTGGATGACAGCAGCCTTCGCCCCGCCGACCGCCTCCAGGCGCTTGCAGGCGCGCATGAAGTCGACGCTGACAAGAACGCCGCCGAGGTCGAAAATTACTGTTGGGCGCGACGTAGGCTTCATACCTTGTGCTGAATCAGTTTTCATCAATGTTGCAATACATCGCCCCCTCACCCTGTCCCTCTCCCCGCAAGCGGGGCGAGGAGACGTTCTATCACATTGCAATAGGGCGCAAGCGGGGCGAGAAGACGTTCTACCACGATGCAATGGGGCGTATGCGGGGCACAGAAAGATCCATTTTGCACTGGGGTTAACAAAAGGCGCGACTGCCGAATGAATTTCTAGCCGAAATAGGCGGCGCGCACCTCTGCATTTTCGGCAAGTTCCTTGGCGGTGCCCGAGGCCACCACCCTGCCCTGCGACAAAACATAGCCGTGATGCGCGATGGCCAGGGTTTGGTGCACGTTCTGCTCCACCAGCAGAACGGTGATGCCGAGCTCGTTGATGCGCCGGATGACGTTGAAATTTTCTTTCACCAGCAACGGCGACAGTCCAAGTGACGGTTCATCGATCAGGAGCAGTTTCGGTTCGCCCATCATGCCGCGGCCGATCGACAGCATCGCCTGCTCACCGCCGGACATGGTGCCGGCGAGCTGCGCTGCGCGCTCCTGCAGGCGCGGAAAAATCTCGAACACCTGCGCCAGGCGGCCGGCGATCTTTCCGGCATCGTTTTGCTGGTAGGCGCCGAGGCGCAGATTCTCGACCACGGACAGCTTGGGAAATACCTTGCGCCCTTCCGGGATGCAGGCGATGCCTGCGGCGATGATACGGTGGGTGGGCAGGCCGGCAAGATCGGCGCCGTCGAACAGGATGCGGCCGCGGCGCGGCGGCGTCAGCCCGAGAACGGCCCGAATCAGCGTACTCTTGCCCGAGCCATTGGAACCTAGAATGCAGGTGATGCTGCCCGGCGCCACCGTCAGCGACACGTCCTGCAGCACGTCGGCTTTGTCGTAGCCGGCATAGACGTTCTCCACGCTGAGCAGCATCGCCATGGTCATTCGGTCCCCAGGTAGGCTTCCTGCACCTGCCGGTCCGCGGCGACTTCGGCGTAGGTGCCTTCGCAGATCTTCTTCCCGTAGTTGAGCACGACGCAGCGCTCGGTGATGCGCTCGATCACGTTCATTTCGTGCTCGATGATGATAATTGCCAAACCGGGCATGTGCTCGCGCACGATCAGGATGTCGTCCATCAGCTCGCGCGTCTCTTCATGCGTCATTCCCGCCGAAGGTTCGTCCAGGAGCAGCAATGTCGGCTGGCTGATCAGCGCGCGGCAGATCTCGATGCGGCGCCGGTCTATCATGTTGACGCTGCCTGCGGCTTCGAACAGTCGCTCCGATAGTGACTGGCTGAAAGTCCGCACCAGTGCTAGCGCTTGGGCATATTGCTCCTCGAACTGGGCGCGGAAAGCGGCACGCTGAAACAGATTGAACCACAGGCCGTGATCCAGCCGGCGGTGGTTGCCTATCATCAGATTGTCGAATATCGACAGCGGCAGGCACAGGCGCGAGCGCTGGAAGGTGCGCGTCACTCCGGCACGGTAGATTTGCTGTGCATCCATGCGCACCAGGTCGTGGCCCTGGTAGTCCACCCTGCCCTCGCTCGCCTGGTAGATGCCGGTGATGACGTTGAAGAAGGTGGTCTTGCCCGAACCGTTGGGTCCGATCAAGCCGAGTATTTCGCCCGCGTTCACGGCAAGATTCAACTGATCGAGCGCCACCAGACCGCCGAAACGCATCGACAGTCCTTCGCACGCAAGCAGCGCCTTGCTCATGCTTTCCAGTCAGGGAGATAGTTGCGCACCTGGCGCGGCATCAGCCCGCCGGGCCGGAACAGCAAGATCAGAATAACCAGCGCCGCGTACAACAGCAGACGGTATTCCTGGATGAACTGCA
>QYQC01000249.1 GCA_007280315.1 Betaproteobacteria bacterium
CCGCCGGCTCGATAAGCTGGCCATCGGAAACACGTCGTGGAAGTAGGAATCGCGGAGCACTACCCATGGAATTCTTCAAGATCCGCAAAGACATCCCGTTCATGCGCCATGCGCTGGTGTTCAACATCATTTCGTTGGTCACTTTTCTGCTGGCGGTGTTCTTCCTTGCCTCCAAAGGACTGCATTATTCGATTGAATTCACCGGCGGGACGGTGATCGAAGTCGCCTATGAGCATTCCGCGGAAATCCAGAAAGTGCGCAGCTCGCTGGAGAAAGCCGGATATACCGACACCTCGGTGCAGAATTTCGGCTCCTCCCGCGACGTGCTGATCCGCATGCCGCTCAAGAGCGGCCAGTCGAGTGCCGATCTGTCGAAAAAGGTGATGGATACGCTCTCAGCCGAGGACAAAACCGTTCAGCTGCGCCGCGTTGAATTCGTCGGTCCACAGGTGGGGCGCGAGCTGGCGGAGAACGGCGCGCTGGCGCTGGTCGTCGTCTGCCTCGGCATCATGGCCTACCTGGCGCTCAGGTTCGAGTGGCGCTTCGCCGTGGCGGCGATCATCGCCAACCTGCACGACGTCATTATCATTATCGGGTTTTTCGCGCTGTTCCAGTGGGAGTTTTCCCTGCCGGTGCTCGCCGCCGTGCTGGCGGTGCTCGGCTACTCGGTGAACGAATCGGTGGTGATCGCCGACCGGGTGCGCGAGAATTTCCGCAAGATGCGCAAAGCCCCGGTCACCCAGATTATCGACAACGCCATAACCAGCACCATTTCGCGCACCATCATCACCCATGGCAGCACGCAGGCCATGGTGCTGTCTATGCTGCTGTTCGGCGGCGCCGCACTGCATTACTTCGCGCTGGCACTGACCATCGGCATCATGTTCGGCATTTATTCCTCGGTGCTGGTCATGGCGCCGATCGTGAAATGGCTGGGCGTGTCGCGCGAGCAGTTTGTCCGCGCGCCGAAAAAAGACAAGCAGGAAGCGGTAGTCTAACTAGCTTGACCGGCGGACGCCGGGCGTCGCGACGCATCTGCATGGGGCTTGGCGTGAATAGGATTTTTGTCTGGGATCTGCCGCAGCGGCTGTTCCACTGGCTGCTGGTGTTGCTGATCGTCGTATCCTGGGACAGCGTAACCGCGGGCGGCAACGCCATGCAGATTCACTTCCTGAGCGGCTACACGATTCTTACGCTGGTGCTGTTCCGCGTTGCCTGGGGGTTCCTCGGCACCCGGCACGCGCGCTTCGACTCGTTCATGCGCAGTCCGCGCGCGGCCGTCGCCTACCTGCGCTCACTGCGCAGCAACGATGCGGCGCCGCATCTCGGGCACAACCCCGCCGGCGGCTGGTCGGTGATTCTGATGCTGGCCATACTGCTGCTGCAATCGGCGACCGGGCTGTTCGCCAATGACGACATTGCAGCGGCCGGCCCGCTGGCGAAGCTGGTGAGCAAGGCACTGAGCGATCGCATTACCGGCATTCACCATATCAGCGTCAAGCTTCTGTATGCGCTGATCGGCCTGCATCTTTCGGCCGTGGCCTACTACGTCTTCTACAGGAAAGAGAATCTGGTCACCCCCATGCTCACCGGCTACAAGGATTCCGGCGAAAAACATGCGGCGCCGGATCGGCAAAGGAACTGGCTTGCGGCGCTTGTTCTCGCGGCGTGCGCCGGAGGCGTCGTCATTTTGATCAAAGCAGCTTGAGCACATAGGCGCGAGGCGCGCAGGGTATCCGGACGCAAGAACAACTCGCTCACGCCAGGGCAGTTTTCCGCTGCAGCGAAATCATTCTTTCTTGCGAAAATCGTCGTGGCAGGCTTTACATGCCTTGCCGGTCTCGCCGAATTGCGTTTTTACCGCGTTCAGCTCACCCGCTTTGGCGGCCACCGCGAGCTTGTTCATTTCCAGTTCCATTTTATCCGCGGCTGATTTGAACTTGGCCGGATTGCTCCATATTTCCGGTCTGGCGCGCGTGTTGCCCTTGTCGGTGCCCGGGGCGAATGCCTCCCAGTGCAAGCTGGACATCTGTTCGGCAATCGAAGCGTTCCGCGCCACCTCCTCCTTGTCGTAAGCGCGCTCGCCCTTGACCACTGCGCCGATGCGGCCGAAATGCTGACCCATGACGAACAGTGCGGACTGGCGGTATTTGATCGCGTCCTCCGGCCTGGCAAACGGCGATTGCGCCAGCACGTCGCCGGAAACGCTCACCGCGAGAGTCGTGCCCAGAAACAGTTTGGTCAGTAGTTGCATGCGATCTCCTCCTCGCCATGGATAGGAATGCCGGTACAGCCGCAATACGGATACTGTTGACTAGATGCGTTTCGCCAACTCTGTCGCCTTGCCGGTATAGGTCCAGGGCGCGAGCGCGAGCAGGCGCTGCCGTTCCGCCTCTGGAATCGCGAGTTGCCCGATAAACTGCTGCAGCGATTCGCGCGTGATGCCCTTGCCTCGAGTGAGCGCCTTCAACTGCTCGTAAGGCTCGGGCAGGCCGTAGCGGCGCATCACCGTCTGTACCGCCTCGGCCAGCACTTCCCAAGTCGATTCCAGGTCGGCACGCATTGCGGTCGGGTTCGCCTCAAGCTTGTTCAGGCCCTTGAGACAGGAGACGCAGCCGAGCAGGCTATAGCCTAGCGCAACGCCCACATTGCGCAGCACGGTCGAATCGGTCAGGTCGCGCTGCCAGCGCGACAGCGGGAGTTTGTCCGACAGATGGCGCAGCATCGCGTTGGCCAGGCCCAGATTGCCTTCCGAATTTTCGAAGTCGATCGGATTGACCTTATGCGGCATGGTGGAGGAACCGATTTCGCCCGCGACCAGCTTCTGCTTGAAATAGCCGAGCGAGACATAACCCCAGATGTCGCGGTCGAGATCGATGAGAATGGTATTGGCACGGGCGCAGGCGTCGAACAGTTCGGCCAGCGCATCGTGCGGTTCGATTTGCGTGGTGTAGGGATTGAACTCAAGGTGCAGCGCCGCGACAAAACCGCGCGCAAAACCTTCCCAGTCGATCCCGGGGTAGGCCGCGAGGTGTGCGTTGAAATTGCCTACAGCGCCGTTGATCTTGCCCGTCAGGTTGACCGCGTCGATGCGCGCGCGTGCGCGGCCCAGTCGGTGAACGACATTGGCCATTTCCTTTCCCATGGTGGTGGGCGTTGCCGCCTGGCCGTGGGTGCGTGCAAGCATTGGCACGTCGGCAAGCTCATGCGCCAGCGCGCGCAGCTTGTCGATGACCTGGTCCAGCGCCGGCAGCATCACCTGCTTGCGCGCATCGCCGAGCATCAATGCGTGAGCAAGATTGTTGATGTCCTCCGAAGTGCAGGCGAAATGAACGAACCCGGCCGCCGCCGAAATTTCGGCATGCGCCGCGAACCGTTCATTCAGCCAGTATTCAATCGCCTTGACGTCGTGGTTGGTGCGCGACTCGATTTCCTTGACGCGTGCGGCATCCGTTTCGGAAAACTCTGCCGCCGCGCGCCGCAGTTCGATCACTGCGGCTGCAGAAAAAGGGCGCAATTCGGACAAACCCGGTTCCTGCGCCAGCGCAATCAGCCATTCGGTTTCGACCCGCACCCGATAACGAATCAGCGCTGCCTCGCTGCAACAAGTAGCCAGCGGCGCGAGTTGCTTATGGTAGCGACCGTCCAGGGGGGAAAGTGCGTTAAGCGGCGAAGGCATTTTGCAGTGTCCGGCAGTTCCGCAACAATGAAGCATTTTAACATGCGACCGACCTCTGACGCTTCAGAGGAGTGCGGCGTCGATGATATAATTTGCGCCCAGGAACAATTCGCGGCACGGTTATGATGAGATTGATTGGTTCGCTTACCAGCCCCTATGTGCGCAAAGCGCGCATCGTACTGGTCGAGAAACGGATCGAATACAACTTCGACCCGGACGATCCCTGGAGTGATCAGACCAGAGTTCCCGATGCAAACCCGCTGGGCAAAGTGCCGGTTCTGGTGCTCGAGGACGACAGCACCCTGTTCGATTCGCGCGTGATCGTCGAATTCCTGGACAGCGTATCTCCGATCAGCCGCCTGATCCCCGCCAACAACCGCGAAAAAATCGAGGTCAAGCGCTGGGAAGCCCTGGCTGACGGCGTGCTCGACGCCGCCGTAGCGGTGGTACTGGAGCGCAAACGTCCGGCCAAACAAAAAAGCGAGGCAATGATCAAGCGCCAGATGGACAAGATCGAGCGCGGCGTGGCCGTGATGGCGCGGGATCTGGGTGAAAAGCCCTGGTGCACAGGCAACGCCTTGACCCTGGCCGACATCGCCTGCGGCGTCGCACTCGGCTATCTGGATTTCCGCCACAGCACCTTCGATTGGCGCGTACTGCACACCAATCTGGCAAAGCTGGCGCTGAAGCTCGCGGAGCGCCCGTCTTTTGCCGATACCATGCCGCGCGAAACGCCGGCGCCCGCCGGAAAAACGCGAAAATAGGAATATTTTTCGTCCGGCGCTGTTTACCAGATTCGATTCGACGAACCTTCGTCCGCCCGAGCGGTCGATTCATGGAATCGAAATTTCTCCGAAGGCATGAATTCGCGTGAACGACCTGCTGAATCACCCCGCCGTACAGGGCGGCATCGCACCCTTCCTGGCAGCGCTGATCGTGTCGCTGGTACTGGGCCGGTTCCGGCTAGGCGGTCTCGCAGTAATCGTCGGGTTTTGTACCACGGTCGATCTCGTCAGCGGCTTCGTGTTCGAACCGCTCAGCGCGACGCGCAAGATCGTGCTGCTCGCGCTGGTGGCGCCGGTAATCGGCCTCATGCTCGATTTCGCTTTCAAACCCAACCGTCTCGGCAACGCGATTCTGGCGCTGGCGGCCGGCGCCGCGACCATGTGGGTGTTCTGGCCGATACTGCACCAGAAGGACATCAACATCGTGTTGTCGGTGGGTGGGGGATCTACTCTGTTCGTCGCCTGGCTGGTCGGTTTCTCCCAGGGTTTTCTCAGCCAGCACCCGGTGCGCGCGGGAGCGGCCGGATTGGGCATGGGATTGGGCGTCGGCATATCGGCGGTGCTCGGCGCCTCGGCACTATACGGAATTTACGGAATTTCGCTGGCAGCGGCGGCCGGGGCATTTCTCCTGCCGCAGATGGTCGGCGGCAGGAAATTCGAGGCCGGCGCCACCTTCATGCTGCCGCTGGCGCTCAGCGCGGGCTTGCTCGCCGCAGCAACGCTGGTCCTGGCGCAACTGCCGTGGTACACGCTAGTTGTCTTGGCATTCATTCCGCTCGCCGCGCGCCTGCCGGCGCCGGAGAAATCTCACATCTGGCTTCAGGCCGTCACAGTTTCGGCGTACACACTTGCGGTAGCAGCGGCGGCAATTGCGCTGACCTGGCAGTCGGGCGGCAGGCTCCCTGCGTAGCAGCACCATGCGTTCC
>QYQC01000139.1 GCA_007280315.1 Betaproteobacteria bacterium
CGCGCTCGCGCGCGCCAACCGCGTTTTCCGCGCGGATGAAAAGCGCATCCGCACAGAAAGCACGGTTATGGATAAAAGCAGGGGGTAGTTTGGGGTGGCTTTTCTACAAAATCGCAGCTTTGCAAAATAGGCATCGATAAGGACGGCGATGACCTTCGCGCTTGAAACCCGTGATCTCGGAATTCGCTTCGGCGGCCACGTCGCGGTAAATGCGGTGTCCTGCGGTTTTGCGCCCGGTACTCTGACGGCTATCGTCGGGCCAAACGGTGCGGGCAAGACGACTTACTTCAATCTCATCTCGGGCCAGCTGAAGGCGAGCACCGGGCGGGTATTCCTGCACGGCGAAGACCTCAGCGGCTACTCGGCGCCGCGGCGCAGCCGGCGCGGCATCGGCCGCGCATTCCAGCTGACCAACCTGTTTCCGAATTTGAGCGTGCTGGAAAACATCCGGCTTGCAGTGCAATCGCGCGCCGGACTGGGGCTCAACCTGTGGAGCGTCTGGAGCAGCCATCGCGAACTGATCGGCCACGCCGAGGAAGTGCTGGAAACGGTCGCGCTGGCGGCGAAACGCGACGTCGCGGCGAGCGCGCTCCCGCATGGCGACCAGCGCAAGCTCGAAGTCGGCATCCTGATGGCGCTCGAACCCGACGTGTTCATGTTCGATGAGCCGACAGCAGGCATGAGCGTGGACGAGGTGCCGGTGATCCTCGATCTGATCCGCGCGCTCAAGGCGCGGCGCGACAAGACCATCCTGCTGGTCGAGCACAAGATGGACGTGGTACGCGAGCTGTCGGATCGCATCATCGTCTTGCACAACGGCGCGCTGGTGGCCGACGGCGAGCCGGCCGCAGTGATTGCTTCGCCCATTGTGCAGGAGGCATATCTGGGTGTCGAGGCGTCAAATCAATGAGCGCGCCACTGCTGCGCCTTGAAGGGGTGCATACCCACATCGGCGCCTATCACATACTGCACGGCGTCGATCTCGATGTCGCGCAGGGCGAACTCACGGTGCTGCTCGGGCGCAACGGCGCCGGCAAGACGACGACGCTGCGCACCATCATGGGATTGTGGCAGGCGTCGCAGGGCAGCATCCGCTTCGACGGCGAAGACATCGGCGCATGCCGCACGCCGGAGATTGCACAACACGGGATCGCCTACGTGCCGGAGAACATGGGCATTTTCGCCGATCTCACGGTGTGCGAAAACATGCTGCTCGCGGCGCGCGGCGCGCGCCGGGCGCAAGACATCGACGAGCGGCGCCTCACGTGGATCTTCGGCCTGTTTCCGGCGCTGCAGAAGTTCTGGCAGCATCCTGCAGGGCTGCTCTCCGGCGGGCAGAAGCAGATGCTGGCGGTGGCGCGTGCCATTGTCGAGCCGAGAAAGCTGCTGCTGGTCGATGAACCGAGCAAAGGTCTGGCGCCAGCGATCATCCAGAACATGATCGCCGCGTTCCGCGAACTGAAGCAGACCGACACCACCATCCTGCTGGTGGAGCAGAATTTCCATTTCGCGCGCCAGCTCGGCGACCGGGTGGCGGTGATGGACGACGGCCGTATCGTGCATAGCGGCGCAATGGCGGAACTCGCCGAGGACGAAGACTTGCAGCAACGCCTGCTCGGCTTGTCCCTTGCGGCCCACCAATGAAGGCGCGGCGATGAATTCCGCCACTGCCGGCTCGCCGGTCATGGATGCGCTGCCGTCGGTAAATGCCGACCGGCTGCCATTGTTGCTGGTGCCGGTACTGGCGCTGGTCGCGCTGCCGCTGATGGGCTCGCTTTCGACCTGGGTCACACTCACCGTCGCCGGCCTCGCGATGGGCATGATCATCTTCATCATCGCCTCGGGCCTGACGCTGGTGTTCGGTTTGATGGACGTGCTCAACTTCGGCCACGGCGTATTCATTGCGCTAGGCGCGTATCTGGCGATGTCGGTGCTCGGCACCATGACCGGCTGGACCGCGAGCGAGCATCTGCTGCTCAACCTGCTGGCGGCGCTGCCCGCGATGCTGGTGGCAATGATCGTGGCTGGCGGCGTGGGCTTGGCCTTCGAGCGCGTAATCATCCGCCCGGTCTACGGCCAGCACCTGAAACAAATCATGATCACCATGGGCGGGATGATCGTCGGCGAGGAGCTGATCAAGGTCATCTGGGGTGCGCAGACCATCCCGCTGCCGCTGCCCGCCGCGTTTCGCGGCGCGTTGCTGCTGGGAGATGCGGCGGTGGAAAAATACCGTCTGATCGCAGTGGTCATCGGACTGGCCGTGTTTGCGGCGATGTTCTGGGTGTTGAGCCGCACCAAGGTCGGGCTGCTGATCCGCGCCGGCGTGCAGGACCGCGAAATGGTGGAGAGCCTCGGTTACCGCATTCGCAGGCTGTTCGTCGGCGTTTTCGTCGCCGGTTCAGCGCTGGCGGGCCTGGGTGGGGTCATGTGGGGTCTGTACCAGCAGAACCTGACGCCGCAGATGGGCTCCCAGGTCAATGTGCTCATATTCATTGTCATCATCATCGGCGGCCTGGGGTCGGTCGGTGGCTGCTTCATCGGCGCGTTGCTGGTGGGATTGCTCGCCAACTACACCGGCTTTCTCGTCCCCAAGGTGGCGCTGTTCTCCAATATCCTGCTGATGGTGATCGTCCTGTTATGGCGGCCGCAGGGGATCTATCCGGTGGCGAAGCGATAATGCTGAATCGTCTGTTTTCCGGCGATCTTCCGCGCAGCCGCATGCTGACGCTGCTGCTGATCGCGATTGTCGCGGGCCTCGCGCTGGTGCCATTCATCTTTCCGGGCGCCAAGGCGATCAACGTCGCCGCCAAGATCTGCGTTTTCATCGTGCTGGTGGCGAGCTTCGACCTGTTGCTCGGCTATACCGGCATCGTATCCTTTGCGCACACCATGTTTTTCGGCATCGGCGCCTACGGCGTCTCTATCGCGTTGACGCGTATGGGGCCGACCTGGGCCGCGGTGGCAGCGGGCATCGCGGCGGCGCTGGCGATGTCCCTGGTGCTGTCACTGCTGATCGGCCTGTTCAGCCTGCGGGTGAAGGCAATCTTTTACGCCATGATCACGCTGGCTGTCGCCTCGGCGTTCCAGACCTTCGCTTCGCAGATGTCGGAAATCACCGGTGGTGAGGACGGACTCAGTTTCAAGGTTCCGGAACTGCTCAGACACGGCTTCGCGCTGTCGGATCAGCCGTTTCTGGGCGTTTCCCTGGACGGAAAGCTTATTTCCTACTATCTGCTGTTCGCCGTCAGCGTAGTTTTGTTCCTGCTCATGCTGCGCATCGTCAACTCGCCCTTCGGCCGCGTCCTGCAGGCGATCCGCGAGAACGATTTTCGCGCCGAGGCGCTGGGCTATCGCACGGTCGTGTATCGCACGCTGTCCAATGTGCTTTCGGCCGGGTTTGCAACGCTCGCGGGCGTCCTGCTTGCGCTGTGGCTGCGCTACAACGGTCCGGACACCTCGCTCTCCTTCGAAATCATGATCGACATCCTGTTGATGGTAGTCATCGGCGGCATGGGGACCATGTACGGCGCCGTGGTGGGCGCGACGCTGTTCGTGATCGCGCAGAACTATCTGCAGGATCTGATGAAGCTGGCGAGTGACGCCGCTAACGGCATTCCGCTACTGTCCAACCTGGTGCATCCGGATCGCTGGCTGCTATGGCTGGGAATACTTTTCGTCGTCAGCGTGTACCGCTTCCCCACCGGCATCGTAGGCAAGCTGCGCGCCAAGGTTCTCGGCAAGCCATGAACCTGGTGCGAGTGGAGCGCGCAGACGGCGTGGCCCGCGTCATTTTGTGCCGCGCGGGAATGCACAACGCGCTGGTGCCCGAACTGTTGGATGACCTGCTCGCAGAATTGGCGCAGCTGCACGGCGACGCCGCGTGCCGCGCCGTGCTGCTGGCAGCCGATGGGCCGGCTTTTTCCATCGGCGGCGACATGCGCCGTTTCCAGCGCGAACGCCGCGACCTGCAGGGGTATTCCGCCGGCCTGGTCGGCCGCCTGAATCAGGCAATCCTCGCATTGATCGATCTGCCGCAACCGGTGGTTGCCGCCGTGCACGGTGTTGTCACCGGCGGTTCCATCGGACTGGTGCTGGCGGCTGATCTCGTCTACCTGGCGCCGCAGGTGGTTTTCAAAGCGCATTACGCGACCGCTGGTTTCAGTCCGGACGGCGGCTGGACGGCGCTCGTCGGACGCGTCGCAGGCATTCATCGTGCGGCGGCGGCGCTGCTGCTGAATCGCAGCGTCCGCGCCGAGGAAGCCGTGGCCTGGGGCCTCGCCAACGAGGTGGTGGCGGCTGACCGGCTGCAGCCGACGGCTGACGCCGCAGCAAGGCGCATGGCCGATTATCCGGCAGCCACCATGCGCGCCGCAAAACGGTTGCTATGGGGCGGGCGGGCGCAACTTGCCGCCGACCTCGAGTCGGAGCGCTTACATTTCCTTGAATTGATTGCGCAGCCGGCGGCGATGGAAGGCGTCGACGCCTTCCTGTGCGATTTTCGCGATTATCCCGACGATCGACAAGCGGATTCGAATCATTAGGAGCAGAAAATGCTGATCCCGGACTGGCTGGCAAAGCAGGCGCAACAATTTCCGGACAAGAGGGCGCTGGTGGATTCGTTTTCCGCTCGCATCCTCAGTTATGCCGAGCTCGACGAACGCGCCAGCCGCTGCGCCGAATTCCTGCGCGACGGCTGGGGCATAAAGCCGGGCGAGCGCATCGCCGTGCTGGCGCACAATTCGTCCGAATACGTGGAACTGCTCTACGCCTGCGGCAAGATCGGCGCACTGATGGTGTGCCTGAACTGGCGCCTTTCGGTCGACGAACTGCGCGGCATCGTCGCAGACGCGCAACCTTGCGCGATCATATTTGGTGGTGAGTTCGAGCAGACGGGCATGACGCTGGCGAGCGGGTTCGATATGAAGCGGCGCATGGTACTCGGCGCGGCGCGCGACGCCGTGGCGGGCTACGAGGCGAGCCTTGCCGCGTCCTCAGGTGCCGGCGTGGTCATGCCCTGGCGCGGCCACGACGAGACCTGGTACCTGCTCTACACCTCGGGCACAACCGGCAAACCCAAGGGCGTGATTCAGACCTTCGGCATGGCCTTCACCAACGCCGTCAACGGCATGCTTGCCGCGGGACTGCGGCGCGAGGATACGCTGCTCTCGGTGCTGCCCTATTTTCATACCGGCGGTCTCAACCTCTATCTGAACCCGATGCTGATGTGCGCCGGCACCACTGTCATCATGCGCCAGTTCGACGTGGACAAAACCATGGAACTGCTGCAAGGCGGCGTTACGGTGATGTTCGGCGTGCCGGCGATCTATCTGTTCCTGTCGCAGCACCCGGGTTTCGACGCGGCTGATTTTTCCAGGGTGCGCAGCTGGGCCTGCGGCGGTGCCCCTATCCCGAAGAACCTGTTGGAAAAATATCTCGCCAAGAACGTCACCATCTGCTTCGGTTTCGGCATGACCGAAACTGGTCCGACGGTGTTCCTGACCGACGAAGCCACCGCGCGCAAGAAACTCGGCACCGTCGGCAAGCCGGTGATGTATGTCGACGCGCGCATAGTAGACAGCCGCACGCGCCAGACGCTGGGCGCCAACCAGCGCGGCGAACTGATGCTGCGCGGTCCCGGCATTACTCCCGGCTACTGGAATAACGCGGCGGCCACAGCCGCGGCGTTCGAGGACGGCTGGCTGTGTTCCGGCGACATCGCGTATTGTGACGAGGACGGCGACTACTACATCGTCGATCGGTCCAAGGACATGTACATCTCCGGCGGCGAGAACGTCTATCCGGCCGAAGTCGAGAACGTGCTGTTCCAGATCGAGGGCGTCGCGGAGGCAGCGGTGATCGGCGTGCCGGATGCCAAATGGGGGGAGGTCGGCAAGGCTATCATTGTGTTGAAACCGGGCGCTGCGCAGAGCGCCGAAGGCGTGCTTGCCCAGTGCAAGGCGCGGCTCGCCGGCTTCAAAGTGCCCAGACACGTGGTGTTCCTGCCGGCGCTGCCGCGCAATGCGGCGGGCAAGGTGGAGAAGCCGCGGCTGCGCAGCCAGTTCGGGGGAATGGCTTGAATGCCGATGTGACCCCGGGTAGCAAGGCTGAATACCGGCGCGTGTTGCTGCAGGCGGATTTCGATCGCTTCGCCAGGCTTACCGGCGATGACAATCCGCTTCATTGCAATCAGGCGTTCGCCGCGAAAAGCCATTTCGGCGCTACAGTCGCACACGGCATGCTGCTCTACAGCTGCATCTGCAGGGCTTTCGAGGGTTTGATCCCGGGGCAGGGTGTGGTGCAACTCGAGCAGAGCCTGATGTTTCCGAACCCGACCTTCGCCAACGAGCCGATTAGCGTATACCTGACCGTGACGGACGAATCCGGCGGCGCGCTCGAAATCGCCACCGATGTGTCCAAGCCCGGCGCCGACGGGGGAGCGATCGTTTGTGCCACGGGACGGGCGCGCGTCGTGGCCGCGGGCGCGCCGCCGCAGCCGATGGGTGTGGTCGCGTCCCACGACCGTTCCGGCGTCAGTCCCGGCGATGCAGCGCTCTACGGCTTGCGCGCCGGAATGCGCGCAAGCAGTGAACGCGCGTTTTCCTCATCGGACATAGACGAATACCGCGATCTGATCGGCGATCGAAATCCGCTGTTTTACGACGATGCGGTGGCGCGCGCGGGCGGCTTCAAAGGCCGCATCGTGCCGTGGCCGCTGCTCGCCGGGATGTTTTCAGACCTGCTCGGCACGCGTCTGCCGGGGCGCGGCACCGGCTGGATGAAGCAGACGCTGCGCTATCCTGCGCCGGCATATCCCGGCGACCGGCTCACGGCGACCGTCGCCATTACGCGCTTGCGCGCGCAGAAGGAGTTGGTCAACCTTTCCACCTGTGTAAGCGCTGCGGACGGCCGCCTCGTGTGCGACGGCGAGGCCCTGGTGCTGGTGCGCAACCTGGAGAACAAAAACAGATGAGCGAAGCCCAGAAGGCCGGCGCGCATGCGAACAGCGTCGGCATCCTCGGCTACGGCCTCTATCTTCCGCAGCACTATATGAGCGCCGCCGACATCGCTGCTGCGACCGGAGGGCACTGGAACGAGGCCGCAGTGCGCGACAAACTAGGCATCCTGCGCAAGACCGTACCCGGGCCGGGCGACGGCACGCAGGCGATGGGTGCGCGTGCGGCGCAGGACGCGATTACCCGCAGCGGCATCGATCCGCTGGAGATCGATCTGGTGCTGTGCGTGGGCGAGGAGTGGAAAGAGTACCCGCTGACGACTTCGGCCACCTATATCCAGGCACAGATCGGCGCGCACCGCGCCTGGGGAATAGACATCCAGCAGCGCTGCAACACCACGGTCGCCGCGATCAAGATCGCAAAGGACATGATGCTCTCCGATCCGGACATCGCCACCACGCTGATCGTGGGCGGTTACCGCAACGGCGAACTGATCGACTACACCGACCCCGACGTTTCCTTCATGTACGACCTGGCAACCGGCGCGGGCGCGCTTCTGCTGCGCCGCGGACTCGGCCGCAACCTGGTGCTGGGCTCGCACATCATTACCGACGGATCGTTCGCGCGCGACACCGGCATGTACTACGGTGGCACCGAGCACCCGATCGAAGCGCTGCCGGAGGCGGAACTGTCGCAGCTGCGCGCGCGCGGAAACCGCAGCCTGCGCGTATTCGACGCCGAGCACATGAAGACCGGGCTCAATCAAGTTTCGCTGCGCAACTGGCTCGAGTGCATCGACAAGGCGCTGGCGAAGAGCGGTGCGACGCGCGCCGATATCGGCTACCTCAACGTGCTGCACTTCAAGCGCTCGATGCACGCCGACATGCTCGAAACCCTGGGGCTGGCGCAGGAACAAACAGTCTATCTGGAGAACTACGGCCACCTGGGCCAGGTCGATTTCATGATCTCCCTGCACGAAGGCCTGCAGCAGGGCAGGTTGAAGGACGGCGACCTCATGGTGGCGATCGCCGCCGGCATCGGCTACGTATGGGGCGCGGTGGCGATCCGCTGGGGCAGTTCGAACCGCTGATCCAAGTCCGGTCGGCTTGCGCCCTTCACGATTACTCGGGTTTGCGTGTCGCGCCCGGCCGCTTGCCCACTTTGACCTGCAATTCCAGATTGTTCTGGCCGCGCTTCAGCGTTAGAACGGCCTGCTTGCCCGGCGCCAGGGCGACAATAAGGTTGCGCATCGAATCCGGATCGCGCACCGCCTTGGCATCCACGGCGAGCACAATGTCCCCGGGCTTGATGCCGGCGCTGTCTGCCGGGCTGCCGCGTTGTACGCCTGCGACCAGTACGCCGGCGGTGGTGCCGAGCTTGAACGAGTCGGCGAGCTCCGGCGTGATTTCCTGCAATTCCACACCGACCCAGCCGCGTGTCACCGCGCCTTTCTCGATCAACTGCTCCATCACCAGTTTCGCGGTGGAGACCGGAATGGCGAAGCCGATTCCGATCGAGCCGCCGGATTGCGACAGGATGGCCGTATTGATGCCGACCAGACTCCCGTAGGCGTCGACCAGCGCGCCGCCGGAATTGCCCTGGTTGATCGCGGCGTCGGTCTGAATGAAATTCTCGAACGTATTGATGCGCAGCCCGGTCCGGTGCAGTGCCGAAACGATGCCCATGATCACCGTCTGGCCGACACCGAGCGGATTGCCGATCGCGAGCACCACGTCGCCGACGTGCAGTTCTTCCGCCTGAGCCAGCGTAATCGCCGGCAGGTTTTGTGCCTCGATATGCAGTACCGCGAGGTCGGTTTCCGGATCGCTGCCCACAACCTTCGCGACCAGCTTCTTGCCGTCGGAAAGCGCCACCTCGATCTCGTCGGCAGCTTCGACCACGTGCTGGTTGGTCAGAATGTAACCGCTGGGACTGATGATCACGCCCGAGCCCAGGCTGAAGGCGCGCTGCGCCTCGTCCTCAGGGCGCTCGCCAAAGAAGTGTCGAAACAGAGGATCGTTCAGGAACGGATTGCGCGACCGTTTCACCTCCTTGCTGGTGAAAATGCTCACCACCGCCGGGGCCGCCTTGCGCACCGCATCGCTGTAGGTGGCTGCTTTGCCGCGCGCGCCGCTGTCTGCGTGCGGTTCTGCCTGATTCACCTCGACCAGCCCGCCCGTCTTGCCCGGCAGCCATTCGGGCTTGAGCGTGGCGACGACGAACAGAACCGCGAGGCAGATAGTGGCCGTCTGCGCGAAGGTCAGCCAGAGTCGGTACATCTTGTGCGTTTCCTCGCGTTCGTTTCGAGATGGGAGAATACGTTTCTGCATGCGCCCCCGGTTCCCGGGGCTGGCGCTGCGCTGGCATGGATGCGGCTACAACTCCATCTGGCATTTGCA
>QYQC01000129.1 GCA_007280315.1 Betaproteobacteria bacterium
CATGGGAGGTGTGCGCTAACTCAGAGAAAGCCCGCGCTGACCTGGAACAGTTTTTCCACTTTCGGCACCATTCGCTTGTTGGTGACGAAGACAATGGCGTGGTCGTCACACTGGATCACCGTGTCGTGGTGGGCCATCAGCACTTCTTCGTTGCGCACGATGGCGGCGATGGTCGTGCCTTTGGGCAGTTCGATCTGCTCGATCCGGCGCCCCACCACGCGGCAGGATGCCGCATCACCGTGGACCACCGCTTCCAGCGCTTCGGCCGCTCCTCGGCGCAGCGAGTGCACCTCGGTGATGTCGCCGCGGCGCACATGCGCCAGCAGCGAGCCTATGGTTGCCTGCGCCGGGGAGATGGCGATGTCGATCTGCCCCGACTGCAGCAGGTCCACGTACGAACGGCGATTGATCAGTGCCACCACGCGGCGCGCCCCCATTCGCTTGGCCAGCAGGCAGCTCATGATGTTGTTCTCGTCGTCGTTGGTGACGGCGACGAACAGGTCCATCTCCTCGACGTTTTCGGCTTCGAGCAGCGACTCGTCGGTGACATCGCCCTGCAACAGGAGCGCCCTATCCAGGCGCGTGGACAACTCCTCGCAGCGACGTTTGTTGTGCTCGACGATCTTTACCGAGTAGTCCTGCTCGAGCGCGCGCGCCAGCCTAAGACCGATATTGCCGCCGCCGGCAATCATCACCCGGCGTACCGGCTTGTCCTGGCGGCGCAGTTCCTGCATCACCTTGCGGATGTTCTGACTGGCGGCGAGGCAGAAAACCTCGTCGCCAGCCTCGATCACCGTCGTCCCCTCGGGCACGATCGGGCTGTCGCCTCGGAAAATCGCAGCGACGCGCACATCCACGGTGGGCATGTGCTTGCGCAGGTCCTGCAACTGATGGCCTACCAGCGGTCCGCCCTCGAAGGCGCGCACTGCCACCAGGCTCACGCGGCCGTCGGCGAATTCCAGCACCTGCAGCGCGCCGGGGAATTGCACCAGTTTGACCAGATAGTCGGTGATCAGCTGCTCCGGACAGATGGCGTAATCGACGGCGAAACAGTCGGGCGCGAACAGCTGCTCGTTGGCGAGGTAATGCGGGGCACGGATGCGCGCGATGCGGGTGGGGACGTTATACAGGTGCGCCGCAATCTTGCACGCGACCAGATTAACTTCGTCGCTCTGGGTCACTGCGATCAGCATATCGGCGTCCTCTATGCCGGCGCTTTTCAGTACCGGTGGATGCGCCGCGCTGCCGGCAACCGTGCGCAGGTCCAGCCGGTCCTGCAGCAGACGCAGGCGCGCGCCGTCGATATCCACCACGGTAATGTCGTTGGCTTCGGAAACCAGGCTCTCTGCCACGTTGGTGCCGACCTGGCCTGCGCCGAGGATGATAATTTTCAAGTCTGACCCTCTGAGTTCTGTCGGTCGCAAACCCGGTTGCGCCACCCGAAGCTTGGCGATGCATTTCGAATGGAGCGCATTTTATGCCTTTTTGAAGAGGAACAATGCCGAAGCATCAGATCGATCAGGCAATGAACGCATGGTTCGGTTTTCCCCTTAGGCCTGAGGCCATTCAACAAATTTCAGGAACCGCTTTTATTCGTCCTTCTTGCCCGCCGTGATTCCCAGCGCCTTGAGCTTGCGGTACAGGTGGGTACGCTCCAGGCCGCTTTTCTCGGCCACGCGCGCGATCGAACCCGATTCGCGCGCGAGCAATTGTTCGAAATAGGCACGCTCAAACGCTTCGCGTGCTTCGCGCAGCGGCAGTTCCAGCGGCAGCGCGACCTGGGTATCGACGGCGGGGTGGAATTGCGCTGACACCCTTTCCACGTCAGTTGCGTCGATTTCCTCCTCCAGCGCGGTGAGTGCCAAATTCTTCACCGCACCCTCCAGATCCTGCAGGTTGCGCGGCCAGCGTAGCTGGCGCAGCGCGTTGAGCGCGGCGGTGGAAAAATGCCGTGGCGGGCAGTTTCGTGCCTCCACCAACTGTGCCAGCAGGATGCTGGCGATGTCGGGAATATCCTCGGCGTGCTCGCGCAACGCCGGCAGCAGCAGTGACAGCTCGGAAAGCCGCGCGAGCAGCGTTGCGTCGAAACCGAGTTCGGCGGTGAGGCGCGCCGGCTCTTCCGCGGTGAAGGAAACCAGCCGGGCCCTGGTTTTCTCCTGTTTGCCCAGAATGAACGTCAGGTTCTTTTGCTGGGTCCGCGTGAGTCCCGCCAGTTCCTCGACGAAAATCAGGCCGCCTGCAGCCTGCGCCAGCAATTCCTGCGGTGCGTCAGCCAGCGCCGCGCCCGCGACGACCCAGGGTGTATTGGGCTGGTGCAGATAGCGCGCGAACATTTCCGGCATGACGCCCGCTTCGCCGCGCAGCAACACCGGCACCGACAGGGTGGCGATCTGCGCCAGGCGCTTTCGCAGGTCGACGATGACCGCGGAACGGCCCAGACTGAGCAGAGTGAGTCCGGCTTGTGTCTGTCCACCGCCCGTTCCCAGCGCGCGCTTGACCGTCGTCAGCAGCTTTTGCAGCGCAATCGGTTTTTCCAGAAAATCGATGGCGCCAATTCGGGTGGCCTCCACCGCCGTTTCGATCGTGCCGTGTCCCGACATCATCACCACCGGCATTGTGAGCTGACCGTTCGCCGCCCATTCCTTGAGCAAGGTGATGCCGTCGGTATCGGGCATCCAGATGTCGAGCAACACCAGGTCAGGGCGCGCCGCGCTGCGCAGCGTGCGCGCGCGCCCGGCGTCTTCGGCCAGGTGCACGATATGGCCTTCATCGGCGAGAATCTCCGACAGCAGTTCGCGGATGCCGATTTCGTCATCGACAACCAGTATTTGCGACATCAGCTTGTCCTTTCGTGATCGTGTTGCAACGGCAGCGTGACGCTTACTCTGGCGCCGTGCTCAGGCAGGTTTTCCAGTTCGACCGCGCCGTCGTGCTCGTCGATTATTTTTTTTACGATCGCAAGGCCCAGTCCGGTACCTCTGGGCTTGGTGGTCACATAGGGTTCAAACGCGCGCATTACGATGTTCTCGGGAAAGCCGCAGCCGTTATCCGTTATTCTGAGGCAGGCGTGATTTCCGCTGCGCCCGGTTTCAACTTCGATGCGCGGGTCAGTGCTGCCGGCAAGCGCATCCTGCGCGTTTTGCAGAAGATTGTGTATCACCTGACGCAGCCGCGTCGGATCGCCCATTACCTGCGGCAGCCCGGCCTGCAACGCGGGTTGCACCAGCGCGCCGGTATGTTCGTACAGGTAAAGCACATCGCGTACCAACGCGTTAAGGTCCAGCGGCTGGAGACTGGGCGCAGGCGTACGCGCGTACTCGCCGAAGTCGTCCACCATTCCCTTCATCGCCGTCACCTGGCTGACGATGGTCGCAGTGGCGCGGCTAAGCGTGGCTGCGTCTTCGGGCGCGAGTTTGCCTGCCAGTTTCGCCTCCAGGCGCTCGGCCGAAAGCTGGATCGGTGTGAGCGGGTTCTTGATTTCATGCGCAAGGCGGCGTGCCACCTCGCCCCAGGCGGTGGCGCGCTGGGCCTGTACCAGTTTGGTGACATCGTCGAACACCACCACATAGCCACCGCCGCTAGCGCGCGGCAACACCGACCCGCGCACCAGCAGCATGCGCTCGGCCAGTTCCAGCTGCTGTTGCCAAGTGTCCGAGCCGTGCTGCCTGAAGCCCTCTACAATGGCGCGCGCCAGCGGCTGCAGTCGCGGCCAATCTGATAGAGCATGGCCTTTCAGGCCGTCGAACGTTTCCTGCAGTACGGTGCTGGCCCCGTGATTCACGGTACCCAGGCGCAGTTGCTCGTCCAGTACCAGCACGCCGGCTGACAGATTGGCAAGAATGTTCTCCAAATAAGCCTTGGCCGTTTCCAGCTCGGCGCGGTGCGATTCGGCGGCGCTGCGCGCCTCATCCAATTGCTCGGTCATGCTGTTGAATGACTGCGTCAGGATACCCAGCTCATCCGAGCTGGTGACCTGGACACGGCGGCTGTAATCGCCGCGCGCCACCGCCTGGGTGCCTGCGGCGAGCAGCGCCAGAGGCTCCGACAGCCGCGCCGATAGCAGGAAAGCAAGCGCGGTTGCGGAGAACAGCGTCAGCAGCAGTGTCAGCGTCAGGGTGAGGATGTAGATCTCCTTCAGTCCCTGGCGCGATAGCGACAGCTCCTTGTAGTCGCGATATACACCCTGCACTGCCTCCGCGTCTCGCGCCAAGGTCGGTGGCACCGGCTGTAGAAGTTGCAGCAGCCGCTCGTCCTCGGCAATGCTGAGCGCAGCCACCGGAACCAGCACACGCAGACTCAATCCGCCGTCGGGCGCACCCTCAAGCACGGAGTAGCCGCGTCCCTGGCGTGCTTGTCGCTGGATGGTGGCATTGGGCAGGTCGGGCAGGAGCCTGCCCACGCCCTTGCTCGCGCTGGCGATGACGCTGCCGCCTGAGGACAGAAGCAGCGCATCGGCCACGCCTGCTTGCTCCCTCAACCGGTCGAGCAGCACCACCTGCTGCGCAGGGGTCTTGTCGGAAAGTTCTAGCGCGATACGGCGTGCTTTGTCGCCAAGCTCGGTCAGCGACAAATCGAGCGCGGTGCGGCCCAAGTTCAGTCCCCCTTCAAGCGCGTTGTCCACGCGCACGTCGAACCAGGATTCGATGCTTTTCGCCATGAACTGCAGCGACACCACATAGACCAGTCCCCCGGGTACGATAACCATGGGCAAAAACATCAGCAGGAAGCGCAGCGTCAGGCGCGAGCCGAACACGCTCGCGCGCAGCTTCGCGGTGAGCACCCACAGCTGATAACCGACCAGACCCAGTACCGCCAGGGCGAGCGCCGCGTTCAGCCCCAACAGCAGCGCGTAGTGATGGGAGAACAGAGAAGTGTTGCCGCTTGCCGCCGCCAACAGAAACAACAGGACCACGCCCAGCGCTATGCTTAAAACGAGCGCGTACTTCATTGCGGCGCTTTCTCGGTTACCGGCGCCTTGATGCTAAGCGGCCAGCGCCGCCATTCAGAGGCGAGGTTCCAGTCGCGACTGGTGAGCGCGCTCACCTGGAATGGCTTGGGCAACTGCGTCACGTCGAGGCGCATGCGCAGCGCCGCCTGGTATTCGGTGCCGGCGTCGATTTCCCCGCGTTCGAGCACCGGCCAGGAGCGTATCCGCGACAACACCCGCAACGCGTCGGGGAGGCTGGAAAAGCTCTGGTGCAGCGGACCGCGCGAGATGCGGTACTGGCGCGTGAGCGCGTGGTAGGACAGGCGCAGCATCAACTGCCGGCTGACCGGACGCTCGTCGAACCAGTACCAGCGTTTGCGCGCGAGTTCGAACTCGACTTCGAAGTAGAGCGCCACGCCTTTGTCGACGGCATCCGCCAGGCGCGGGTTCAGCTCGATTTCAAAATCGGCATCGAGCGTGTAAGTATCGTCGTGCGCTTCGAGCGAAATATGGCTGATTTCGATGTTTTCAGCGCGCGTCGGTGCCGACCAGGCGAGTATCAGCGACAACAGCAGCGGGCCGAGCAGCCGCAGGCTCATGAACCGCGTCCCGCCACAGGATTCGGCGACACCACGCCTCACGCCTCCCTGACCAGACGGGCGGCGTGGAAATATTGAATCTGCGGCTTAGTGCTTTTCCAGCAGCGCATAGAAGAAGCCGTCATGCCGCGCGTCGGGCAGCAATTGTCCGCTATCGAGACCGGCCAGCGGCAAGCGACTGGCCGCGCTGTTGCGCGCCAGAAAGGATGCGATAGCCTGCGCGTTTTCCTGCGGGAACACCGAACACGTGGCATACAGCAATTTACCACCCGGCGCCAACAGTTGCCACAGCGCGTCCAGCATTCCCGCCTGGGTTGCAGCCATTCTGTCGATGTCGCTTTCGCGGCGCAGCCACTTGATGTCCGGGTGGCGCTTGACCACGCCGGATGCTGTGCAGGGGGCGTCGACGAGGATGCGCTCGTACAGCGTGCCGTCCGACCACAGCGCGACGGAAGAGCAATCAGCGCACAGGACGCGCGCGCCGAGGCCGAGTCGCTTCAGGTTATCGTTGATGCGAGGCAGTCGTGCCGGATCGCTGTCCAACGCGGTGAGGTTGCAGTCGGCGAGTTCCAGGATATGTCCAGTCTTGCCCCCGGGGGCGGCACAGGCGTCGAGTACGCGCATGCCCTGCTGCACGTCGAGCAGCGGTGCGGCAAGCTGGGCGCCCGCATCCTGCACCGACACTTCGCCGGCGGAGAACCCGGGCAGTGTCTCTATCGGCAACGGGCGCTCGAGCAGAATCGCCTGTTCGCCGACGCGTTCGCCCGAAATACCGCGCTCGGCCAGCCTGGCCAGATATTGCTCCGGCGTGAGGCGGCGGCGGTTGACGCGCAAGGTCATCGGCGGATGCAGGTTGCCCGCATTGAGCACCGATTCCCACTGTTGCGGCCAGGCCGCGCGGACGCGCGCTATCCACCATTGCGGGTAGGAGTATTGCGCGGCCTCGGAGTTGCAGCGCGCCACCAGCGCGTCCGTGTCACGCAGATAGTTACGCAGCACGGCGTTGGCAAGCCCCTTGGCCGCAGGTTCCAGGCGCGACACGGCGCGCACCGACTGGTCCACCGTGGTATGGCCGGCGTGCGGTCGCGCGCGCAGCTGGTACAGCGCGCACAGCAGCAGCGCATGCAGGGCCGGCTTTACCGGCTTGTGCAGCAATTCGGCCAGGAGCGCATCGAGCAGACCGAGGTTGCGCAGCGCGCCATAGGCCAGGTCCTGCACCGCTGCGCGCTGGCCGGTTGCGGGTGCCAGACCGGCGAGCGCCTCCGACAGGCTGCGACCGGCGCGCACCAGCGCGACCGCTTCGCCGGCGGCGGACAACGCTAGCTCAAGATTGGCTGATCTGGACAAGAGGGCAGGCGGTGCCGCGGCCCAGGGGGGCAGCTAGACCGCAGTGATGATGAACGAGCCCCGCATCCTACACCGGGATCGTGTCTGAGAGAACCGGCCTGACGAATCAAGGTCTGCAAAAAACGAAGGGATGCCCGTTCCGATCTCCTGAATCGGGCCGGGGCAGAGAACTGTAGCTGGAGATTCCTACGCCATGGCGCGCAAGCGCTCGATGCGCAACTCCGTTGCCGGGTGGGTGCTGAACAGACTCTGGATGCCACCTCCCGTCAGCGGGTTGATGATCATCATCTGCGCGGTCGCCGGATGCTCTTCTGCCGCCACGAGCGGCAGGCCCTGGGCATAACGCTCCATTTTTGCCAGAGCGTCGGCGAGTGCGTTCGGATCGCCGCTGATCTCGGCGCCGCCGCGATCAGCCTCGAATTCGCGCGCGCGAGAGATCGCCATCTGGATCAGCATTGCGGCGATCGGCGCCAGGATCATCACGATCAGGCCGACGATCGGGTTGGAGCGTTCGCCATTGCCGCGCCCGCCGAAGAGGAAGCCGAACTGGGCGATGGCGGAGATTGCGCCTGCAACGGTGGCGGCGATGGTGGACGTAAGTATGTCGCGGTGCTTCACGTGGGTCAGCTCGTGCGCCATCACGCCGCGCAACTCGCGCGCCGAGAGAAGTTGCAGGATCCCGGTGGTCGCTGCCACAGCGGCATGTTCGGGGTTGCGTCCGGTGGCAAAAGCGTTGGGCTGGGCTTCGTCGATCAGATAGACGCGCGGCATGGGCAGCCCGGCGCGCTGCGCCAAGTCCTCAACCAGGCGATAGAACTGCGGCGCGCTCGCCGCGTCGACTTCCTGCGCGTTGTACATGCGCAGCACCATCTTGTCTGAGTACCAGTAGGCGAAGATGTTCATCACGCCGCCGAAGGCGAGCGCGAGCAGCATCCCATTCGCTCCGCCGATCGCGGCGCCGACGACGCCAAACAGCGCCACGATGCCGGCCATCAGGATCGTCGTCTTGAGCCAGTTCCCGATCATCTGTCTTTTCCTCGCAGAGCCTACAGGGCTGGCCGTTAGATGGCGTCCTTCCCGGAAAATTCAAGTCGCTCGCCGGCGGCTAGCGGGAAGCCGGCGAGGAACTGCGCTGCCGCCAGCCGTTTGCCGCCGGCGCGTTGCAGTTCCAGCACCCGCAGCGCGCCGCTGCCGCATGCAACGACGATACCCCCGGGGGAGGACTCAAGGATGGTTCCTGCCGCGCCTGCAGCTGCGCTTACCCCGGCGCGCCAAAGTTTGAGCCCCGTCCTGCGAGCGAAAGTGGACGCGCCGGGGAAAGGGTCGAACGCGCGGATCTTGCGTTCGATCACCGGCGCTGCCTCGCGCCAGTCGATTTCGGCTTCGGCTTTGGTGATTTTTGCCGCGTAGCACGCGCCTTCCCCCGGTTGGGGCTCGGCCCGAAGCTCACCGCGTTCAATCCGGGCAAGCGCGCTCACGATCAGGCGTGCGCCGAGGTCGGCCAGCTTTTGCTGCAGGCTTGCGCTGGTGTCATCGGCGGCAATTGGGATGCTCTCGACGTCAAGGATCGGCCCGGTATCCAGGCCGCGATCCATCTGCATCACGCTGATCCCGGTGTGCGCGTCGCCGGCGAGGAGGGCGCGTTGGATCGGCGCCGCACCGCGCCAGCGCGGTAGCAGCGAAGCGTGGATGTTGATTGCTCCCAGGCGCGCCGCGGTGAGCACCGGCTCCGGCAGAATCAGTCCGTAGGCCGCAACCACCATGGCGTCCGCGCCTAGCGTGCGCAGGCGCTGCTGGGTCTGGGCGTCGTTCAAACTGGCGGGTTGATCCAGTTCGATTCCGAGCTTCTGCGCCAGCGCTTTTACCCCGCTGGGCGCAAGCTTGAGTCCCCGGCCCGCCGGCCGGTCCGGTTGCGTGAGTACCAGGAGGATTTCATGTCCTGCCGCGTGCAGCGCGGCCAGTGCGTGCGCGGCGAACTCGGGGGTGCCGGCGAATATCAGTCGCATCCGCGGCCGGGGTGATCAGGCGCTCTGGCGCTGCTGCTTTTGCATCTTGGCGCGGATGCGGGTCTGTTTCAGGCGCGACAGATATTCGACGAACACGCGTCCTTGCAGATGGTCCATTTCGTGCTGGATGCAAACGGCAAGCAGGCCCTCGGCCTCCATAGTGAAACTCTGGCCGTCCCGGCCGAGTGCGCGCACCACGATATGTTGGGCTCGGGCGATTTTCTCGTAAATGCCAGGCACCGACAGACAGCCCTCTTCGCAATCGGCATCCCCTATGGCGGCGAGGATCTCGGGGTTGATCAGGGTCAGCAGCTGATCGCGGGTGTCGGACGCGTCGATGACTATCACCCGTTGGTGCACATCGACTTGGGTTGCCGCCAGTCCTACCCCGGGTGCCGCGTACATGGTTTCGGCCATGTCGGCGACCAGGCTGCGGATACCGTTGTTTACTTCAGTTACCGGCGCAGCGATCTTGTGCAAGCGGGCATCGGGGTAGCGCAGGATATTTAGACGGGACATAAAAACTTGCTAATTGAACGGATTAGGTGCTAAATTTAATGAAGTCTATAAAAAGCGTGCTAGACTTTATATGATTCAGCCCTCTATTTAGATAGGTTCGAGGCTCCTATGCGCAAGTCTATCATAATCGTACTGCTCGCCACCGCGCTGGCGGCCGCGCCGCTCATGGCCGAGCAGCGAACCGACGCCGGGTTGCAGGACAACGCGCCTGACCGCTACGTAGTGGTTCCGGGCGACACCTTGTGGAGCATTGCGTCAAAATTTCTCAAGGATCCGTGGCGCTGGCCGGAAATGTGGAGGCTGAATCAGGAGGAAATCAAGAACCCTCACCTGATTTACCCCGGTGACGTCATCGTGCTCGAGCGTTCCGGGCCGAAGCCGGAATTGAAGATGGGCGAAACGGTAGTGCTGTCGCCGCGCGTGCGCGCCGAGGACACCAGTAAACAGGCGATTCCCAGCATTCCGCCCCGGGTGATCGAGCCATTCCTGTCGCGGCCGCTGGTGATCGAACCGGACGGCCTGGACAACGCGCCGCGCATCGTCGCCGCGCAAGCCGATCGCGTCTATCTTGGCTCAGGCGACGTCGCCTATGTCAGTGGCATCAAGGATTCAAAGATCGACAGCCTGTGGCAGATTTATCGCTCGGGCAAACCGCTTATCGACCCCGAGAGCAAGAAGACGCTGGGGTATGAAGCGGTATTTCTCGGCGACGGCAAGGTGACTAGGACCGGTGATCCCGCGACCATTGAAATCTTCGGTGCACAGCAGGAGATCGGCAAGGGCGACCGCCTGGTTGCTGCTGCGCCGCTGGTACTCAAGAGCTACGTGCCGCATGCGCCGGATAAGCCGATCCAGGGTCATATCATTGCCACCCGTGGCGGACTGCGCGAGACCGGACCGCAGAACGTCGTCACGCTCAACAAGGGCAGGAACGACGGGCTGGAACCCGGGCATGTGCTTGCACTGTCGCGCCTAGGGCGCACGGTGAGCGACGATGTCCAGCGCAAGAGCACAACGAAGGATACTTCCTTTAGCATGAGCAAACTAATGGGCCGGCTTACGCCCGATAAGGAAACAATCAAGCTGCCGGACGAGCGCTACGGCCTGGTCTTCGTATTCCGCACCTTCGATCGCGTTTCCTACGCCCTTGTGATGTCGGCAAGCCGGACAGTGCTGATCGACGACGTGGTGAGCACTCCCTGACAGGAGTTACGCCGCAAAGGGATGCAGCGGTAAATCTCCTGTTTCTGCCGCGCTAGCCGAGACAGCATGCAGCACGACGCCGATCTCGCCGCGTGGATCAAGCTCAGTCTGGTGCCTGGACTGGGCGGCGCGAGTCTGCGAAAACTACTGCACGCATTCGGACTGCCGCAGCATATTCTGGCTGCAGGCCGCAGCGCCCTGTCACGCATCGTTACCGCCGAGCTCGCGGATCGAATACTCTCCGACCTCGATTCGCACGCGGTTGAGGCGGCCCTCGGGTGGGCAGCGGTGGAGGGCCATGCGATCCTTACGCTTGCCGACGGAGACTATCCGCAACTGTTGCTTGAAACGCCGGATCCGCCGGCGCTGCTTTACCTGCGCGGCCGGCGCGAGTTGCTCGCGTTGCCCGGCCTTGCCGTGGTTGGCAGCCGTAACGCGACGCCGCAAGGGATTAGCAACGCAGAACAGTTTGCGCGCGCCTTCAGTTCCGCCGGCCTCACAATCGTCAGCGGTCTGGCGCTGGGAATCGACGCTGCGGCGCACTGCGGCGGCCTATCCGGACCGGGCTCGACCGTTGCAGTGCTGGGCACCGGCGCCGACATCCTCTACCCGCAACGCAACCGCGGGCTTGGCGAACGCATCGTGCGGGAGGGGTTGATCATCAGCGAATTTCCTCTGGGTACGCCGCCGCATGCCAGCAACTTTCCGCGGCGTAACCGTGTCATCTCGGGGCTGGCGCGCGGTTGCCTGGTGGTGGAAGCCGCACTCGCCTCGGGCTCGCTCATCACCGCGCGCTTTGCCGCCGATCAGGGGCGCGAAGTATTCGCAATTCCCGGGTCGATCCATTCACCGCATTCCAAGGGCTGTCACGCGCTGATCAAGCAGGGTGCGAAGCTGGTGGAGAGTGCGCAGGATCTGCTGCAGGAACTGCGTATCGAATCCAGCGTCGCGCCTTCCGCCGCCGCCGCCTCGGAAGCCACCGGGTTGCTCGCGCACATGGGTTACGACAACTGTGACATAGGCACGCTGTGCGCGAGAAGCGGCTTGACTGCGGCCGTCGTATCGGCCATGCTGTTGCAACTCGAGCTCGACGGAAAGGTCGCGAGCCTGCCCGGCGGGTTATACCAGAGAACCTCTTAAGAGGCCGCCAAGAAGAATGTTCGACATACTTGTCTACCTGTTCGAAAACTACTACCAAACCGAACTCTATCCCGATCAAGATGCGCTGGCGCGCAAGCTGAGCGCCGCCGGCTTCGAGCACGAAGACATCAGCGACGCGCTCGTCTGGCTGCAGGGACTGTCCGCCACGGAGTCCAGTGCGCTTCCCGATTCTCTTGCGCAAAGCACCGCGTTTCGCGGCTACGCCGAAGTGGAAGCAAGCAAGCTTGGCGTCGAAGGGCGCGGTTTTATCGCATTTCTTGAGGGTGCGAAGGTACTTACGCCGCTATTGCGCGAGATTATCATCGAGCGCGCCATGGCGTTGTCGGAAGACCGGGTCAGTATTGAGAAGCTGAAAGTTATCGTACTCATGGTTCTGTGGAGCCAGCAGCACTCGATCGATTCGCTCATTCTCGAAGAATTGCTTTCGGATCGCGCCCAGTTGCTCATGCATTAGGGCGGTTAACAGCAATTAAGTCGCTGTTTCACTGAACTTTGCCAAGACGCGTTGCCGCGTCTCCTTGCTTCGTCTTCCTGTTTGCACTTATCATGCACCGCTTGTCGCGGGGCGCCGGGCTGCGCCTGAAAGCGAAAATCCAAACATACCATGACCAAGAAACCCATCATTGCTGAAAAGTCTTCAATTGCAATCGACATAGTGCGCGACCGAATTCACGAGCGCGCGCTCACTCGCTGACCGAATCTTATGACCAAGAAACTCATCATTGCCGAGAAGCCTTCCGTGGCGAACGATGTTGCGCGCGCATTGGGCGGTTTTACCCGGCACGGCGATTATTTCGAGAGCGAAGAGTACGTGCTGTCGTCGGCGATCGGACATTTGCTCGAACTGATTGCGCCCGAGGGCGTGGAGGTGAAACGCGGCAAGTGGTCGTTCGCAAACCTGCCGGTGATACCGCCGCAATTCGACCTGAAGCCGATCGAGCGCACCGAGGACCGGCTTAAAGTGCTGTTGAAGCTGCTCAAGCGCAAGGACGTCAGCGGTGTGATCAACGCCTGCGACGCTGGGCGCGAGGGCGAACTGATCTTTCGCTACATCATGCAGCACGCCGCCAACAAAAAACCGATACAGCGGCTGTGGCTGCAGTCGATGACCCAGGGCGCGATCCGCGACGGATTTGATGGCCTGCGCAGCGACAAGTCCATGCTGCCGCTGGCTGACGCCGCCGTGTGCCGCTCCGAGTCCGACTGGCTGGTGGGCATCAACGGCACGCGCGCGATGACGGCGTTCAATTCCAAAGAGGGCGGCTTCTACAAGACCACCGTCGGCCGGGTGCAGACACCGACGCTCGCCATCCTGGTCGAGCGCGAAGACCGTATCAAGAAGTTCCAGTCGCGCGACTACTGGGAAGTGCACGCGATCTTTGCCGCTGCGGCAGGCAACTACAGCGGACGCTGGTTCGACGAAAAGTTCGCCAAAGCGGCGAAAGAAGAGGACGCCGAAGCCAAGCCCGAACGCCTGTGGGAGGCGGCGCGCGCCGAGGCTTTGCGCGATAAATGCCTGGGCAAGGCCGGCATCGTCACCGAGGAAGCCAAGCCCACCAGCCAGATTTCGCCGCTGCTGTTCGATCTGACCAGCCTGCAGCGCGAAGCCAATGGCCGTTTCGGTTTTTCCGCCCGCGCGACGCTGTCGCTGGCGCAGGCGCTGTATGAAAAACACAAGGTGCTGACCTACCCGCGTACCGATGCGCGTGCACTGCCGGAAGATTACCTGCCGACGGTGAAGGCCACCATGGAAATGCTGGGCGGCAAAGCGAAAGGCAAAGACAAGAGCCCGGGCGTGGCGCCCTATGCTCCGTTCGCGCGCGAAGTATTAAAGGAAGATTGGATCAAGCCGAGCAAACGTATTTTTGATAACGCCAAGATTTCAGATCACTTCGCGATCATTCCGACGCTGCAGGCGCCGGGCCATCTGTCCGACGCCGAAGCCAAGCTCTACGATATGGTCGTAAAACGGTTTCTCGCGGTGTTTTTCCCCGCGGCCGAGTTTCTGGTCACCACACGCATCACCCGCGTCGAGGGCGAGCCGTTCAGAAGCGAAGGTCGGGTGATGGTCAAGCCGGGATGGCTCGCCATCTATGGCCGCGACACGGAGAAGGACGACGCCTTGATGGTCGCGATTACGGAGGGCGAGAAGGTCAAGACCACCGAGGTCGAGGTCAGAGCCAATCAGACTCGGCCTCCGGCGCGCTTCTCCGAGGCAACGCTGCTCTCGGCCATGGAGGGCGCGGGCAAACTGATCGAGGACGAAGAATTGCGCGCCGCGATGAGTGCAAAAGGCCTGGGCACGCCGGCGACCCGCGCCGCGGTGATCGAGGGCCTCATTTTCGAGGGCTATGTGCACCGCAACGGACGCGAGCTCGTGCCCACGCCGAAAGCGTTTTCGCTGATGTTCGCGCTCGGCCACTTTGGCATTTCCGAGCTCACCTCGCCCGAGCTTACGGGCAACTGGGAATTCAAGCTGAAGCAGATGGAGCAGGGCGAGCTGGGGCGCGTTGAGTTCATGGAACATATCGTCGAGGTTACGCGCGACATGGTTTCCGCGATCAAGAAAGGCGATATTCCCGACACCGCATTTCTCACGCTGAAGGAGC